>JAIUNT010000026.1 GCA_020161545.1 Pseudomonadota bacterium | reverse complement strand
TTCCTGCAGTATGGGACGCGATGGAGGGGTCGAGGCCGCAGACTGTGGCAAAGCCGATGGCGGAGATGCGAGCAACGTCGGCGCCGCGCTGGGCGGCCGCGTTCCAGGCGGCGGTGTTTGGCTTCAGGTTTCGCATGAAGGTGTTGCGGTAGAACTCACCTGCAATCTCGCCGGCGACGGCGCCTGCGCCACCTGAGACCCAGTCCTCGCCCATGATGGCGGCAGTCGCAGCACCTCCCCCAAAGTGCAGCACTTTATGGGTGATGGGATCGATGCGCGGCGCGCTGCCGTCGGCTGGGTGATAGAGCGCACCAATGTGGGAAGCCGCCCAGGCACCCAGAGAGTTCGCAACAATCCCCATGGCATTTGACCGGATTGTCTCAGCCATATCCCGCCGAGCAATGAGCATCTCCAGGGGTGCGCGCACCGCCGCACTTTGTACGGCGTAAGTCGCGTGCTCAAGGAGATCCGTCGACCCGAATGGTGCGGCGATATCAAAGCCGTTCAAAACCCCAGCGGTGGCCGCAGCCAGGACGGTCGCGCGCACATTGTCGGGGTTCGTGAGCTCCTTAAAGGCGCCCACGGGATCCCCATGGATCACCAGACCGTTGGCAAACTGGGGTATCATGCTGGCAGCAGCCGCCTTCCCCATGACGGTGAACATCCCTCCCCCCGCTGGCATCAGAAGAAAACACCCAATGCCGATAAGGAGCATCGGCGCCATGCCAAGGCTTGCCTGGGAGGTGTGGATGTCTTCAACCGTGTCGTGGACGATACGGGTGGTGGCACCTGTGCGCCGGATGAAGTCCTGCACCGCCGGGTCCGCGGCCATGGCGTCGGTCAGGGAAATCGTCAGGTTCACGCCTTGGGACGTGCCCTTGGGCGTATAGGTGGGGACACGCACGGGCGTGCTGCTTGCGGCCTCATTGATATCCAAGGCCAGTGTGCGCGCACCGGGGGAGGTGACGGGTAGGCTGGGCGCAGGACTGCTGGACGAGGACGCAGGCGCGGGTGCCAGGGCAAGGGCAGCGGCTTCTGTCTCGCTCAGGGGGCCTGCCACGGGGGTGCTGTCAAGAAGAAGGGGCGCAGGGGCGGCCTCTTCCAGCATGCGGGTGGCCTCCTCCACAAAAGTGGGGTCATGGGCCTCGCACACAAGACCTCCCGTATCCACGCCGTGGTGGGTTGTGCGGGTGGTATCCGAGGAGGACGTATGGTTGACCAATAGGCTGGAGCTTTGCTTTTGCACCACGATGTGGCTTGTGGACTGGACGGAGGCGAGGTTCGTGTGATTGGACAGAAGCGTCATGGCACCGGAGTGGGTGGGCGCGTGGAGATCCAAAAGCCCAGCCACGTCGGTGGTGGCCAGGGTCGCCCGGGGTCCGTCGAAGTGAACGGGATGAGGCGTCATGGTGTGCGTGTGCACCGTGATGCGTTTGTTGCCGCGACAGAAGCCGCCCTTCTTGGTGAAGGACTCCTGACTTTGGTATTGGGCAAAGGCGGGAAGGGTGTAGACAGAGCTGCCCAGAATCAAGTTGGTGACAGGAGACCTAAACTGGGTGCCCGTGAGGTGCTTCACACCGTCGCCATAAAGCGCCACCGGCCCGCGGGCGGATGAAAAGATACTGGGCATGGGCGTTTGGGCGGTGCGGTATCCGTTGTGCAGATGTGTGTAGCTGGTGGCCGTGAGATTCACGTCCTGGTGCTGCTGGCTGACGCGCGCAAGGGTTGCCACGTCACCGGAGATCTGGGCGCCCTCGGTGTGAAGGGTGTCGGCGTCCAAGTAGGCCACACCGCCAGCGTCCACAGTACCCGTGCCAGCCACGCGCTCTTGGTGGGTGTTCAGGCCGTCGGTGATGGTTTCCACTTGGCCCGCGTGCTCTTGGTGTGGGGCCTCCAGGGCGATGCTGGCCGGGCTGACAAAGGCGCCCGTGTTCCCGATGGTGTCACCGGCCGTGATGCGCATACCGCGCTGGGCGTAGGTCACGCCATTCCCGCCAGCCAAACGCAACAGGCGCGGGTTCTTACGCAAGGCCTGGGGAATGACCAAGACGGTGATGATCTCAATGTGGGTGCTTGTTTCAAAGGGGGCGTCCACAAGGACCATCTGGGTGCCCCGGTTGAAGGTGTCAAAGTCGCCCATGAGTGCGCCGTAGGACACATGGGGAAGCGCCAGGAACTGGGCGTTTTCTTTCAGCTCGCGTATATCAAAGACGGCGCATCCCAAATGGGTCAAACACGCAAACTGGAAAGCCACTTGCAAGGCGATGTCATCGAGGTGGCGGCGGATGGGCTTGTGGAGGATAGCCTGGAAGAAGCGATCAGCGCTCATGCCTGGGTGGAACATCAAGGTGTTCACCTCCACGGGGCCTGAAGGGGTGTGTGCCCATGACAGGGAGAAGGAAGGAGCGCGCGGGGCGGGGCCATCCAAAGGCACAAGGGAGGTGCTGGCGCCGCTTTGGGCCACTTGGGTCAGCATGGCGCGCGCGCCCCCACCAACGGGGCGTGCGTACGCCAGGGCCGTGCCAATTTGGGAGGCTGCGTCCTGTCCCGTCAGGCCTGCGACTTGTCTCATGGCACCGGCAAGCTCACAGGCCTCGGGTAGTGTCATGGTTGTGTTTACGAGCCCACCCATCATCTGTGACAGAGAGGCCGCCGTCATGGCGATCATGGCGGGAAGCTCCCCAGGCGTGAGTGTCTTGCCCCCGCTTCCGAATTGCAAAAAGCTCCCACCCACATTGGCGATCACGTGTCCCCCAGCAAGGGTGCCCGTATTCAAAAGGGAGCGGATGTTATTGAAAAAGAGGCCTTTGGTGCCTGAGGCGGAGGCGTGAACGGTCTGTGGATCAGGAAAGACAATGCGGTTTTGCCTCCAACCTACATAGCCTTCGTGGTACAGGATGCCATTCTCATTGATGAGCTTAGCCTTTTCGTAAACCAAATTGCCCGCTGCAAAAATATGGCTCATGCAATTGAGGATCAAGTCGCTTGCATCCAGGGTCAGGTCACCGAAGCTGCCTATGACGCCAGGGCCGGAAGTGAGAAAATCTTGAAAGCCCTGATGATTCCATAAACCCTCTCTCCCAAGGGTTGCTGTGCCGCCAGTGAACTGATCTTGGGTGTAGAATATTGAAGTGCCCGCAATCACAGGACGCGTACAGGCAACACTTCTTTCTATGCCTAGGCGCGTGTTTCTGATGTTGGGCGCGGTGATTTCGCCCCCCCTCATGCTCAACACAACACCGTATTGGTTTTCAAACAGAGCCGTTGCGTTTATGTCCATGGTACCCAGGCTAAAGAGGTGGCCGCCATAGTTACTAATGCGGCCACTTTGAAGATCCAGCTGGGTGCCTGCGCGCATGAAGGATCCGTTGCCGCGATGATAAAGATAAGACTGATGGTAACATTCTGAGAATGAGGGATTTGGGATAGCACGAAACTCACGCAGTGCGCATGCGTTGAAAATATACTCACGGGCATTGATTTTGAGGGCACGGCCTGCCGACACTTCTCCAGCGTTATTGGTGGTTTTGGGGGCAGTGATGTCGATGTCATCATGGGTGCTTTCTAAGATACCCTTGTACACCATGATGTTACCGTCAGGGGCAGCACCTGTGGCATGATACGCCGCGGAGTTGATCCGCCCATTTTCAAAGATACTACTCAGAAGAAGCCTTATTTTCTCACGCGTACGCAGGGTGGCAAAGTTACAAAGGCCTCTTGCTGTGGTCTGGAGCCAGCCGTCCATATTGAGGGTCTGGTAATTGGTGAGGATGCGCCCAGGTATACCGATCAGGAGATTCTTGGCCTGGGTGATGAGGTTTGTGCCCTGGAGGGTGATGTCCGCAAGCGCGCCGTCAAGGGTCAGGGTGTTGCTCGCGCCCACCTTGCCCAGTACCGCCACATTTTGAAGATACATATCGCCGTTAGTGGCGGTCATCTCGGACAAGTTGGTGGTCTTTTGTGCCTCCACACGAATGGAGGGTGCCGTGAAGGGTGCGTTGCAGGTGAACTCTTGCGTGCGCAGCGTCACGGCGCCCCTCAGGGCCAGGGCCACATTGAGGTCCAAAGACGGCATCCCCGTGGCATCGATCACGAGAGGGGCCTCAATATCGGCCCCGCGCATTAAGGCAAGAAACATCCTAAAGGTCGCCCTATCAGGCGTCTCAATGGTGAGGGGATCCTCGCTGCGAATGCGCCCCATGTCTGGCTTGTACAGAAGCTCGGAAATATTGGTGGGTTCACACAGATGAAGGGTGCCGTTGGCGTTATTAAAATGCCAGAGGTATCCTGTGTTGGTGCCTAGAAAGACATAGTTATGGTTAGAAAACGTATGGGGAAGGAAGGCAATATGGCTTTTGTCGATGAGAAGATTATGGTGGTTTTCGCCCCTGATGATGGAAAGAGATCGGCTGTTTTCAACAAAAAAGGATCCCCTGTTTTGAAGATCTTGTACACGCACCTCTCCCGTGGAGACGGCATTCACAGAACCCGTGTTTATGAGCGTTTGAGTGTTGAGGTCCGCCGTACCTGTGGCACGCAGCATGCCGCCATTGGTGAGGTGGGTGAAGGTGTTTGCGCCGCCATCGAGGACGATCTCGCCTTGGTTATGCACCGCGCCGTCGAAGGTCGTGTGCGCCCCAACGAGAAGTGCGTTCTCCTGTTGGTCCCACAGCGCGCCTTGCCAGGTCAAGCTGTCACCCACGGCAAAGGTTGAGCCTACCTCAAGCTCCACATTCCCCTTGATCACGGCGCGCCCCACTTCAAGATGCCCCTCGTTGCGCAGTGTCAGAATTTGGGCCGGCGCATATGACGCAAGTGATTCGTTGGTTACGGCCAGATCTTGGATGACAACATGGGGTTTCGTGTCCAGGGTATGCACATTGAAAAAGTATCTCCTCACCACAAGCTTTGTCAGCTTCATGGCGCCCCAGTTCTCAAGCTCACCAATGGTGAGTGCGCCCTCACCCTCAACACTGTTGTTACTGATCAGATTGTAAATATCTGCGTGGGCGCCGCGGGGCACAATGATTTTCCCCTCGTTCCCAACGTGATCAAAGGTATTCTCCCGGCCTTGCAGGGTGATGGTGCCTTTATTGTTCACCAGACCGCGCACACGCAGTGAAGACACAGATATGTTTTTGGTGTTCTCCAGGGTGCCCACGCCAAGGGTGCGCGCGCCCTGCACGTCGCCTGTATTTTTGAGGTGATCCACCTGCGCGTCCGTTTGCGCCCCAAAGGTCACGCGCTCAGCGTTCTCAAGGTGCGTAAAGGTGAGGGAAGCCGCCTCAAGCTTCAGGCGCGCGGCGTTGACCACCTGGCCCGTAAAGCTGCCACGCTCGGCCACCTTCAAGGCGCTTTCCGGTTTGATGTCAAACAAAGACCCCGCCCAGGTGAAAACCCGACTCGCCCACTTGCTCAGCGTATTCAGGATCACATGTCCATGGAGCGTCGTCTCCTCAGCGCTCACGGTTCCTTTATTGACGAACACGCGCTCTTGGGAGCCCGCGTCTTCACTCACAAGGCGCTCCACCTTGACAACGGCAGGCTCCTCCTCTTGGGGATCATCTGGGTCAGGGGACGGCTTAAAAGCATTCTCAAAACGCGTCAGGTTCTTCCCCAAAGTGAGGGTGTCGCCCACAAGCACGCCCTGATTCACAAAGGTGCTTATGTCAATGCGCCCAAGGCGCGCGTGGGCGGTGTTGAAGAAATGCCCCTGTCCCACAAGGGTGAGGATTTCCAGAGTCCCTTGGTTATCACCTTGCTGCGCCACATCCAAAGTGAGCGCACCAGCCATGGTGCCGCTGGCAAGGTTCACAAAGTCCTTCGCGCGTAAAAGCCCTGTGCCCGTCACAAGACCTGCATTGCGCAAACTCTTTGTAACAAGGTCCCATTTAGCAATACGTGCCTCGCCATGGTTCTCAAAGGTGCCAAGGCTTCCCTCCACACAGTCCATCTCAAAGATGCCACCGTTTAGAAAGACATCTGCACCCTTAAAGCGCATCTCCTTACCGCGCAGGAGCGCTTGGCCATCCCCTTCTGGCATGTTGTAAAGACGCGTGCCCTTCTTGACGGAAACCTTATCCCCCTCCATGCGGCCCGCGTTAACGATCTCCCCTTTCCCTTTCAGGGTTATCTTTGCGCTCACCACGCGCCCTCTGTTCAAAAAGGAAGGCGTTTGTGGTGACGCATCTTGGATCTCTTGAGCCTCTTGGGGCGCAGCACTTTCCCCTTGTGCCTTAGCTGTTTTGCGGCTTGTGGGAAAAAGCTCCCGGCCCATGGCCAGGGTCACCTTGTGGGCCAGGATTTCTCCTTCACTCAAGCCCCCAACCCGCGCAAAGATCTTCACCTGACGAGCTCCCTCGCCTTGGACCAATCCGCCAATCAGTCCCTTATTCAAAAAAGCGTCGGACGCAATTTCAATGTCCGTGCCATGGATCAGGCCATAGTTTTCAAAGGTTTTTGTCTCTGAAAAAAGGCGTGACGTAAACGCCATTTGACCCGTATTCGCAATATGCGTGCCATAGGTCCAAGACAGCTCATCACCCTCAACAACACCATGGTTTGCAAGGGTCCCGCCCTTTCCCTCAACACGAGGTCCCGTCACAACGGCTGTTTCTCCAATGACCGCCTCACCGGCCGTAAGGTGCGCAACCTCTGCGGCGTGCACATGCCCCTCAATAAAAAGGGTTCGCTGGCCGGCGGCCTCCATGTCGTGGTTAAACTGAGCGCTTCTCACCCGTGCCCGGGTGGACGCCCCAATGTGGGTCCTTTGGGCCCCAACGGTCAAAGCGCTTAAGGTCAGGTTGTCGGCGTCTGGATTTTGGGCAGCTATGCCTGTATCTGCAAGAAAGGTCTCAGACGACACCGTCAAAGACGCGTCCGCGCCCACGCCGTTCACGCCCGCCCTTAGATGCGCATGCCTTGCTCCGTCAATGACCATGGCGGATTTAACCTCAAGGGACGCCGACGCATCCTCGCCGTCCCCATGGATAAAGTCGCCCCCATCCATGCGCAGGTCCAACGCGCCAGACGCACGCAGGTAACCCTGGTTGACAAAGTCTGCTCCCCCCAACATAAAGACTGTGCCCGCACAGGTTAAAGACGCCCCAGGCGCGTTCAAGAAAAAGCCCGGGGTGCCCTCTGCGCTTTCGCCGCCCGCCTGCGTATTATCTTCCAACGCCCGCTTATCTCCTGTGGCGCGCACACTCAAAGCTTGACGAATGTGGCAACGGCCTTCGTTGATCACCGAGCGCGCTCGAAAGTGCGCCAAGGCAATGTCATGCACGCCCGCACCTAAAATAATGTCCCCAGCGCTCAAAACATCAAATTGATCCCGCGCCTTTGTGGACAAAAGGGTCACAGATCCATCTTGTCCCAACAAAAAGCGAAGACGAAGCCCCTTATCCTGTGACTTCAGGCGGACAACGGATCCACCCTCGCCTTGACGCTCCTCACATCCAAGGCCTGCCTTTAACTTACTTAAGCTATACGTGTACTGTTTGCCCCCAAGATCAACATGACCCCTCTGGCCCTTTTGAAGACTCCCAAAGTCAAGAACCTGATTACCAACAAACAAGCGCGTCAGAGGCGTCTGATCCTCCCTCACCCACTCATGCTCAAATGTAAATTGCACAGACGACTCAAAGGCATGAACCACCTGGGTCAGGAGCATGTTCGCGCTCAAAAAATACGTGAACCATCGGCGCGCCAATGCCTTGAAAGATGTCCCAAACCCTGTTTCTTGCATATGTGTCATAATGTTGTCTCTTACCTGCTGTGCAAACGCTGCGGCGCACAAAAGCATCTACGCCTTTTTAACTCAATTGCGCCGTGTATAAAGATTTGCCCGCCAGGCTGTCAACAGTTTCCCAAAAATATTTCTTAAGAAAAAATCACAAAAAACACAAACGCGCACAACGCTCTGAAAATAAACAGAACACATATATAAGAAAACTCTCACATACTCCCGCAAAAAACTTATAGATAGATAAAGAAAACAGACAAAGCTTCAAGCCCCGTTGGCCATGATTACTGAAAACCCCACACCCCTTGTTGCCCTGGAGGCCAAGGCAAGCGGCGGCGCGCAAACAGAAGCCTTCGTGACACGGGATGCAAAACAGGAGGAACTTGCGCACCCAGCAGAAAACAACGAAATGGCGCAAGCTGAGGAAGGACTGAAAGAAAAAGACGCAGAAGTTGCTCTCAATGCTGAGGTAGGACATACAAATTATTTAAGTTTTTTTATTTCCATGTTTTACTGATTAGATTCCCGCAAGGGCGTTTTTCACACACGCGCAAACATCTTGAGAAATGTACTCCCAACCTCTGAAAGGAAAAACAATGCACCAGATGATACGAAAAGCAGGCACACAGCCCTCTGCCAAAGGGCCTGAGGAGTACTTCACGGGCTCTGTGCGCATTGATCCCCTCTTCCCAGCACAGGAGGGAAGCAATGTGTCTGCTGCCTTGGTGACCTTCGAACCCGGCGCGCGAACAGCGTGGCATACACACCCCATGGGACAAAACCTGATCGTTGTGTCAGGCATGGGCTGGACACAGTGTGAAGGCGGCACAAAGGTGGAGATTCGTCCGGGCGACGTTGTCTCGTGCCAATGCAACAAAAGGCATTGGCACGGCGCAACCACCACGACTGCCATGAGCCATATCGCCATTCAGGAGGCAAAGGATGGCACGCCCGTCCATTGGATGGAGAAAGTAAAAGAAGAAGACTACTTAGCTTAGAACTTGGGAGAAAAGGGATAACACCATCGCATCAAGCGCCAAAGGCCTTTAGAGCACAATCCCTTTTTCTCTTGAAGAAATTGACGGGGGGCCGCACGCCCCCCCACTTAAGGTAGGTTCAACCGTAGACAGTCAAACATGCCTCCCCGCAAACAGTTGTCCATAGACTTTGCACGAACATCTATATCTTTGACTTTCTCAGTAGAAAACCTTTATTAAACGGAGTAGGTAGTAAGAAAAATGCCCGTAAGACATCTTTCTTTTCATGAGAATATTTCTCCTTGAAAAAATAAAATGCAACACCCATTAAAAAAGATATCTTTTCGCAGTTAACACTGCTACAATCGCCAAGCGCTGAACAAGCGTGGTAATAACGTCAGGATTAAAGGAAATACGAATGACGACAGGTACAGTAAAATGGTTCAATGGGACAAAGGGCTATGGCTTTATTCAGCCCGATGCCGGTGGCAATGACGTGTTCGTGCACATCAGCGCCGTAGAAAAGGCAGGTCTGCGTGGACTCGAAGAAGGACAAAAAGTCAGCTATGAGCTCGTTACACAACGCGGCAAGACATCAGCTGACAATCTCAAAATCGGCGACGCCGCATAAGTTTCTTCAGCTTTTTATTTTTCACACCAGATAAGGAGTCCTTGTCTGGTGTCTTTTTCTTCAAAGGCCCATAATAGATGTCTTCGTTTCAAGATTTTTGTCTCCCTGTCAGAGTGCTGGAGACCCTTACACATATTGGCTTTACAGCCCCCACACCCATCCAAACCCAAGCCATTCCGGTGGCTTTGAAGGGACAGGATATTCTCGGCTCTGCACAGACTGGTACAGGCAAAACTGGCGCCTTTGGAATCCCCCTCATGGCGCGCTTGAGCGAAAATCGTGAACAAGGCGCCCTTATTCTTGCGCCCACACGTGAACTTGCGGCCCAGGTCATGAAGTCACTTAAGGCGTTCATGCCGAAGTCCGGCATGGCCAGCGCACTGCTTATTGGTGGTGACTCCATGTTCTTTCAGCTACGCGCCCTAGAAAAGAAGCCCCGCCTTGTGGTTGCGACCCCTGGTCGCTTGAACGACCACCTAAAGCGCGGCAGCATTTCTCTCGCGCACATGCATACACTTGTCTTGGACGAGACAGACCGCATGCTGGACATGGGGTTTGGTCCTCAGCTTGAAGCCATCGTGGCACACCTGCCCGAGGATCGTCATACCATGATGTTCTCCGCCACTATGCCTCCTCAAATCGAGAAGCTTGCGGCGAAGTATCTGAAGGATCCCGTGCGCTTGGCCGTTGGCGAGGTCAACACGCCCGTCACAAACATTGAACAAGCCCTCATTCACACGACTGATGCCAACAAATACGACCAGTTGGTGGAAGAACTCGAAAAAAGAGACGGCTCCGTCATTATCTTTGTGAAAACAAAGCATGGTACGGAAAAGCTTGCTGGTCGCCTAAGGGACGCAGAGCATTCTGCCGACGCCATCCACGGCGATCTGCAACAAAGGAAACGTGAGCGTGTTTTGCGCGCATTCCATCGTCAAGAGTACCGTATTTTGGTTGCAACGGACGTGGCTGCTCGCGGCCTTGATATCCCCCACATTGCCCACGTGATTAACTACGACCTGCCCCAATGCCCAGAGGATTATATCCACCGCATTGGACGCACAGCACGTGCGGGCGCCAAGGGCAGCGCCCTTAACTTTGTGACGCCTGCTGAGCGCGGCAAATGGAAAGCCATTGATCGTCTCATGGGAGGCAATGCCACCCAAGAGGACTGGGATCAAGGACGCAGCCGCAAATCCCCATCCCCCAAAGGGCGTTCCTTTGCCGGACGCAAGGAATCCTTCGGCGGCAAAGACCGTTGGGCAGGACGCTCCTTCAAGGATGAGCGTGGCGATAAGCCTTGGCGTTCTGGTGAGGACAAACCCTACAAGCCAGGCGGCTTTAAAAAGGATCGTTTTGAGGGATCTTCCTCAGATCGCCCCCGTCAAGGACCGCGTCAAGAGTGGCAAGATCGACCCGCCAAACCCTGGAGAGGGAGCGAGGACAAGCCTTGGCGCTCTGGCGAAGACAAGCCTTACAAGCCAGGCGGCTTTAAAAAGGACCGTTACGAAGGATCTTCCTCGGATCGTCCCCGCCAAGGTGCATGGCAAGAACGCGGTGAGCGTGGCGGATCCTCCTATGGGAAAGGCCAGGATGGCTCCTCCCCATGGCGTGGCAAGTCCCATGGCGGCGCGTCTTTTGCAAAAGACGGCGCACGCAAGGGCGGTGCACAGGACAGGCCTTTTGGTAAAAGCGTCAACAAAGCTGTCGCCAAAAAGGGCAAGAAGTTTGCACCCAAACCCTCAGCCTAAAGCGCGACGCGTTTTAAGACCTACTTCGGCTCTGGTGCGTATAACGTACGTGCCAGAGCCCGCAGGGCCTCCTGCAACCCCTCATCTCCTACATTTTGAATATGCGCCTCTTCACCCTCTGGGACTTCGCCCTGACGCACCTCACGCGGCGTGACTTGCTTATGCTTTGGCAAAGGCGCTTGAAATAGGCGCAGGTGCGCAATCTTAGGATACCCATAAAAACGGTGCACATGTGCAAGAATCTGGGCCTTGTAGGACTCGACATAGAGGGCAGCCCCCGGCGCCACACGCAGGATGAGCGTCGTATTTTGAGCCTGGGACGAATCACATGTCAACTTCTCAGGCACACACATTTTCGCAATTTCTGGCCCAACAATACGGGTCCACGACACAAAGAGGCCTGCGTCTTGTCCCCCGCGGCTTGCAAAGCTATCTTTAAGCGCGCCGCCCATGACCTGACCAAAGGGAGCCAAGCCCCGCGCACTTCTTTTAAAGTTTTTTGACATTTTGCCCTTTTCAGCTTTCACAATGTTTCCTAAAGTACGCCAGGTTTATTCTGGTGCCAAGCCCTCCATGCACGCCCCTCATTCTTACGTGAATGCGCTTATGCCATGGTATGATAGCCAAAGCCGTGACTTGCCATGGCGCCAAAAGGGACAAGACCACGCTGACCCATACGGTGTCTGGGTGAGTGAGATCATGCTCCAACAAACAACCGTTGCGGCCGTTTTGGACTACTACGCGCGCTTTATGGCCCGCTTTCCTAGCGTAGAGCACCTGGCCAGTGCCCCCCTTGAGGACGTACTGCACCAGTGGCAAGGCCTGGGGTACTATAGCCGTGCACGCAATCTCCATAAAGCCGCACAAGTTGTCGTGTCCCAGTATAATGGCGCCTTCCCTGCCTGCGAAAAGAGCCTCCTTGCGCTGCCTGGGGTTGGCCCCTATACGGCCGCAGCCATTGCCAGCATGGCCTACAATATCCCCACCCTGCCCGTGGACGGCAACGTCGCACGCGTCTTTGCCAGGCTTTTCAAGATCGCCACCCCCCTGCCCCAGCTCCTTGGCGAGGTGCGCAGTCGCATGGGCGCCTTCACAGGGCACGGCCCCCACCACGGTGACATTGCCCAGGCCCTTATGGATTTGGGCGCAACCATTTGTACGCCAGCGCGACCCTCTTGTGACGTGTGCCCCTTGCGCGGTCTGTGTCAAGCCTTTGCCGCATCCAACACCCACGCCTACCCCGTTAAAGCGCCTAAGAAGACAACACCCCACAAATGGGCAACAGCCTTCGTCATGCGCAATACACAAGGAGATGTGTATATCCGACAACGCCCCGAGACTGGGTTACTTGCAAGTCTCATGGAGGTCCCCACGACCCCCTGGGACACCCAGGAACCCGGTGAATTTTCCCCGCCCGTGCAAGGGGATTGGCAAAGAATTCCCAAACCTGTCACCCATATTTTTACCCACTTTAAGTTGACGGTTTCCGTTTGGCTGGCCGAGGGAGTGACCCAAGACCCAAACCTCGCTGGCATGTGGACCCCCCTATCGGAGCTCTCCTCCCACGCCTTTCCCACCCTCATGGATAAGATCTTTAAAAGCGCGGGCATAAAGATCAACACTTCTTCTTGACACGGGCCGCGTCCTATGTAAGGATCGGGCCACAATTACGCACGTTTTTAGGAGTCATACCATGGCAAAGGCAAACACCATTAAGATCCGTTTGGTCAGCACAGCTGATACAGGATTCTTTTACGTTACAAAGAAAAATCCTCGTACAATGACTGAGAAGATGACAAAGCGCAAGTACGACCCCGTGGTGCGCAAGCACGTGGAGTTCAAGGAAGCGAAGATTAAGTAACCTCCTCTTACTACCCCTTTTTAAAAAAGCCATACTCCACCGGGTGTGGCTTTTTTTATAGCCGACGTATTTCCTCTCATTTTTTAACTGTTTTTTAATCAGCTTATCTTAGGCTTGCGAGTGAATGCGTCGTTTTAATAAGAGAAAAGGGCTACACAAATGCTCCAGAATGTACCACTTCAAAAGAAGTTAATTGGTTATCTTCTTTTCTTTGGTCTGATTCCAGCCTTGCTGATTTACTCCTCCTTCCTCTACTTCTCAAAGGACATTCGGAAGGATTCCCGGGAGTCTCTTCTTGTGCAAGCCCAGGATATGATTGATGTCATCGATCGCAATCTCTATGAACGCATGGGAGACGTCCAGTCCTTTTCACTCAACGCTCTTTCCCGGGTCCCCAATCAGTGGCACACCCCCATCTTCACCAACACCATCAACGACTACATGGCCCTCTATGGGACATACGACGCCATGCTGGTCATCGACACCCAAGGTGTGATCCAGGCCCAAAACACCGTCGATCCAGATAAAAAACCCATCAAGGGACAAAACCTTGTGGGTCACTCTGTGGCCAATGAAGAGTGGTTTCGCAACGCGCTCGCTGGACAATCGGCCAAGAACAAAGACGGCTCTCCATCGGGCACTTATGCTTCCGGCCCCCTGCGCATGACCATTGCTGACGCCATTAATCGCACCCAAGATTCTTACGGCATGGTCTTTGCCAGTGTCATCAAGGATTATCAAGGCAATGTCATCGGCGTATGGGCTAATTTTTGCTCCCTCGCATTTGTTGAGAATTTTCTCGCATCCACTTACCAACTCAATAAGGCAAACGACCTTCCCCACACGGACACGATCCTCATCAACAAGGAAGGCGTTGTCCTTGCAGAGTATGACTCAGATAAAACGCCTCAACAAAACGCCAAAAGAAATTTTTCCGTCCTCACAAAGTTCAATCTTGTGAAAGCTGGCGTCTCATCGGCAACCAAGGTCGCTGCGGGGCATAACGGTATTGCCGAGAGCTATCATGCACAAAAAAAAAGGGCCCAAATTGACGCCTATGCCCACGCCAAGGGGTATCTTAGTTTCCCTGGGTTTGGATGGAGCGTCCTGGTACGCGCGCTTCCAAAAGAGGTTGACTCTCTTACAGATGCCCTTGACAACTTTATGCTCATCACCATTGCCATTTCTGGCATTGTGTTCCTGATTGCTGGCTACTTTGTGGGCAAAAGTGTCGCCACCCCTTTCAATGCACTCACGGAAATCATGTCACGCATTGCGGCGGGTCACAAAGGTCTTGAGATCCCCTACCTTGATAATAAGGCAGAAGTCGGGTACATGGCCCAGGCCTGTCAAAGGTTTAAACAACTTGTTGTGGAAACAGAACGCCTCCAGCAAGAGCAAAAACTCCAAGCTGAAAAATCTCAAAATGATGTGAGACAACAAATGCTTGTCTTGACCGATGAGATCGAAAAGGAAATGAAAGAGACCATCACACAGGTCATGGAAAACGCCCAGACAGTCCTTGAAATGTCCAATGACATGAGCCTGTCGTCCCAGCGCGTCTCTTCACAATCTACAGTTGTTTCCCAGGCAACCCAGCGCGCTCAAAGCAACGTGGAAAGCGTGGCTGCCGCAACGGAAGAGCTGTCTATTTCGGTCAATGAGATTTCCCAGCAAGTCTCCCACGCGGCTGTCACTGCCCAGTCCGCAGTGGCATCGGCCAGCCAGACAAACGAAACGGTGCAGCGCCTAGCTGACGCTGTGCGCAACGTGGGG
This sequence comes from Pseudomonadota bacterium, assembly GCA_020161545.1. Classification (GTDB taxonomy): domain Bacteria; phylum Pseudomonadota; class Alphaproteobacteria; order Caedimonadales; family UBA1908; genus JACESU01. The sequence continues at coordinate 11,165 of JAIUNT010000026.1, read as the reverse complement.
GATGTGGTGCTTCTCATTTCCGACATTGCGGAGCAAACGAACCTTCTGGCCCTCAACGCCACCATTGAGGCAGCGCGTGCCGGTGAAGCAGGTAAGGGATTTGCGGTTGTTGCGGCGGAGGTGAAAAATCTGGCCAACCAAACCACAAAGGCAACGGACGGCATCACAGGTCAGATTGCGGCCATTCAAAGTGCGACTGAAAACGCCGTGACCGCCATTGAGGGCATCATGCAAACGATCCAAGAGATCGACAGCATCTCCTCTTCCATCGCGGCGGCTGTGGAAGAGCAAGGTGTGGCCACAAACGAGATCAGCAGCAACACCCAACAGGCGGCAGAGGGCACCCGCAACGTGTCCGAAAAAATCGTTGAGGTGAACACAGAGTTCCAACATACCAACGAACTGTCCATCAAGGTCAAAGACCGCACGGACGAGGTCATGAGGCATATCTGTGGCTTACGCAACCGTATGGTGGAGATCTTGCGTAACTCCTACGCTGGAAACCGCCGCGTGAGCCCACGTTACAAGGCAGAGGGCTACAATGTCATCGCAACCTACGAGGGTAAGAGCTTTACGTGCGCCGTTAAGGATATCTCCGCCGAAGGTATCGCTTTCTACTCCAAGGATCTTGGCAAGGTGGTTAAGGCCTCCGACACTGTTGGCCTTGAGCTTTCAGGTTTCCCACAGATGATTACGGGAACGGTGTGCGGTGTGGCAGCCAATGAAATCGTGCGCCTTTCCCTCAAGATGGATGAGCGTCTCCACGCAGCAATCACGCGTTTTGTCAAATCACGCTTTGCAGACGCACCGGACGCAGAGGTCGCATAAGGCAGGTATAAAAAAAAGGGGCAATTGCCCCTTTTTTATTACATTGCGTGACCATACGCCCACTTAAAAAAGAAAATACTCAACACACACCATCTCATATGGCGAGATACCTATAAAATGCACATGCACAAACGCATTTAAATCGCGACTCCAAAGGCGGGGGGATGCGTGCAGGATCTTGCATATAGCTAAAGCACTTTAATTTCATGCGCAGGATGCTCAAGCAAGCGACGTGTATATGTTACACGAGCGACGAACGACGCCTCCCGAAATTATAAGGAGTTGGCTATATGCGTCACGTAAACATGCCATGAAGGAAGCGACAGGCTTTGTCAGCACTTTAAAAAGCTTGCGCGACAAAAGGGGATCGGCTCTATCTCTCACCCCTAGATTGCGTGTCCCCCCCATGCTAACATGCTGGCAAACAAATACAGGGAGGATAACAGACCATGGCGCAGCCCTTACCCGGTCTTGCGCGTGAACTTGTGGAGGCAGGACTTTTAGGGCGCGACCAGGCCCGCGTTCTGCTGGAGGAACAAAAGCGCACAACCAAGTCCCTTGAAGAGCTGGTCGTGTCTTTTGGGTTTTTAGATAACCGTGTGCTCCATGATTTTTTACGCCATCAGAATCAAACGCGCATCTTTTGCCCCCAAACCTTTCAGGTGGACCCGGTCCTTGTGTCCTCTTTTTCTTTCGAAAAAGCCCTTGAAACACAGAGTTTTCCCCTGCGCCTAGAAAACGGTGTGCTCGACGCGGCCTTGGTAGACGTGCACAATGTCACAAGTTTAGATGCCCTGGCCCAAGCGTTTCCTGCCTGCACTCGTGTGGAGGCCCACCTCACCCCCCTTGACGCTTTTCTTGAGCGCTTGGATGAGGCATATGGGCGCCGCGTGGATTTGAGCTATCTTCTGGCAAGCCTGGAGGCCACGCCTGCCAGCCAAGACAGTGTCCACGATGGACGAAGCACAGCCCAGAACTTTGCCGACGCAATCCTGACAAAGGCCGTGCGCGAGCGGGCTTCCGACATCCACATGGAGCCCGATCAAGTGTTTGTGCGGGTGCGTTTGCGCATCGACGGCGTTCTGCGACCGGCTGTGACCTTTCACAAGGACCTCTGGCCCTCCATCTGTGTGTGCCTTAAGATCATGGCAGGCCTTAATATCGCCCAAAACCGCCTGCCCCAGGTGGGCAGGTTTACCAAGGATGTGGTGGGGCGCACGGTGGACTTTCGCGTGTCCATCCACCCGACACAACACGGGGAAAGTGTGGTTCTGCGCCTCCTGGATCGCCTCCACGGCCTGAAACCGCTCGCAGACCTTGGGTTTAGTAGCGACCAGGTTGACCTTCTCAAGCGCGCCCTCCAATGCGCTGACGGCATGATCCTCCTCACGGGTCCCACGGGATCTGGGAAAACAACAACCCTTTACTCCATGCTGGACTACCTGGGCATGGGCTCGCGTAACATCATGACCCTTGAGGAGCCCATTGAATATAGCCTACCTGGCGTGCGCCAAAGTGAGGTGAGGGAATCTTCCGGCATCACCTTCCCGGAAGGCGTGCGCTCCATTTTACGCCAAGACCCCGACATTATTCTCATTGGTGAGATTCGTGATGAAGACACGGCCACCATGGCTGTGCGCGCGGCCATGACGGGGCACCTTGTTCTGTCAACCCTGCACACCAACGATACGCTCGGGGTTGTGCAGCGCTTGAAAGATCTTGGTCTTGATCCACATCTCTTGGAGGGGCATCTTGTCTGCCTTGTGGCCCAGCGCCTTGTCAGACGCCTGTGTCCCTCGTGTAAAGAAGCCACACCCCAAAGCACCCAAGGCATGGGATACATTGCCACCGGATGCGAGGCCTGCCTTTTCACGGGATATAAGGGCCGCTTTGCCATTGGCGAAGTCCTGCCCATGACCCTCGCGCTTGAGGGAAAACTTATTCAAGGGGAGGCGAAAGCAACCCTTTTGTCCTATCTCAAGGAGAACGGCATCGAAACTCTGTGGGAGCGTGGCATGACAGCTGTACGCGACGGACACACCTCCTTTGAGGAAGTCGTGCGTGTGGTCAGGTCCCAAGAGTGGCAAAAGGAGGAGCATGGCGCGGTATCTTTATAGAGCGGTGGGCGCTGGAGGCACCATCCAAACTGGCAGCGCCATGGCCGCGAGCCCCCTTCTTTTGCGTCAAACCCTTCACGCCCAAGGCCTGCATCTCATCTCTGCCTGGCGCTTGGGCGCCTTGGCCTCATTTTTTGAGGCGTCCCCCTCCCCCCAAAGGAAAGCCGACTTTTTCACCCACCTTGCTACCCTTGTGGGAGCGGGCTTTCCCCTGGAGGAAGCGTTTTCAAGCTTTGCAAGCGACAAAGCCCTTGGCCGCATGGGCCGCCAGATGGCGACAGATCTGCGTGCAGGCAAAAACTTGAGCGAAGTTTTCGAGGCGCAGCGCAAAGCCTTTGATCACACAACCCTGTGTGTTTTAACGGCCGCCCAAAAAAATGCATCTCTTACGGACGGCTTTACGGAGCTTGCCCGCCACTGGGCTTGGGTCAGCGAGCGCCGCCAAGACCTCACCAAAGCGCTCATTTACCCCAGCTGCTTGCTTATCCTCGTGACAAGCTTGCTCACCTTCCTCATGGACCAAGTGGTGCCACAGCTTGACAGTTTTCTCGCCATGTCGGGGGAGGCTCCTTCCTTCTCTGCGCGCCTCTTAAAAACCCTTTGCGCCCATGCGCTGGAGACTGTTCTGGGGGCCATTACGGCCACAGCCCTCGCCACTGCAACCATTGTCATCAGCGCACGCATCAGTAGCCCTATGCTTCTTTTTTGGCAAAAGACTTTGGTGCGCATACCGTTTTTTGGTCCCTTTTGGCATGATACGAAGGTGCATGAGATGACCCACGCGTTGGGCCTGATGCTTGCGGCGAAAGTAGACTTACTGGAAGCACTGCACGACCTTGAGCTGACGGCGTCCCCTTTCATTGCACGCAAAATCCGTGCGTGTGCGGCTCTTGTCAGGGGAGGCGCGCCCCTTGCCCAAAGCCTTGGGCGGGTGAGGCTTTTATCTCAAGTGGACGCGCACCTTGTGGCCTTGGGGGAGCGCACGGGACGCCTGGATCACTTCGTGTTGCAGGTTGCCCATTTAATGGGCGAGCGCATGAAAAAGCGTACGCGTCGCTTTTTATCACTTCTTGAGCCCGGCGCCCTTCTTCTGGTCGGCGCCCTTCTCATTTGGATCGTCAGCGCGATCTTTCTGCCCCTTTATGAGCATCTTGTTTTGGTGGAGGGGCTATGAAAAACCAGACCCTTGTCCTTTTGGAGGGCACGTCTTGCTTTGTCTTTCAAAAAAGCCACTGGCAAGAAACCTCTCAAGAGAATATCAAAGACCCCTGCGTGGTTCTCTTTGATCAGTGCGCAGAAGTATTCACCGCAGATAAGATGCCAACACTTTCTCTATTTGAGCGCGCGTCATACGGGCGCCACCGCGTGCAAACGCTGGCGCCCACCCACACACTTTTTTACGCCCGCGCGAGCAAGGACAATCTCCTTGGCGCAAGCGCAAATCTTACTTTCTCAACCCTGGAGGCTTTAAGGCCCCCCCTCATGGGTGTGGGGCTTCTCGCGTGGGAGATTGCCAAGGCCATGCAAAAAACCACTATTTTGCTCCTCACCCTGCCCTCAGGTACGCAGCGTGTTTATCTTTTTGACAAGGGCGCTCCCCTTTTCGTGCGCACCTTAGCAACCTCCCCCCATGAGCACGCGAGTGCCCTGGAGGCAACCCTCTATCATATTGAGCGTCATTTTCAAATGCCGCGCGCTTCCCTCACACACCTCACCTGGAGCGCCCACGATCTTGCCCGCCACTTTTTGAAGCACCCAAAGCTTGAAATGCCCTTCATTCACCCGTGGCAATCACAGGTGAGCCGCGCTAAGCTACTGCGTGCCAGCGTTCAAGCTGCTCCTTTTGCCGTGGCAATGAGCCTAAGCCTTGCCATGTTCCTGAGCGCCCACGTGTGGAGAGCCCATGGGGAAACCAAGGTCCTATCCCAAACCCTTGCAGATACAAAAGAGAGGCGCCTCAAACAAAAGGCACATCCTAATGCCCCTCTTTTGGGCGCTACAGCTCCCTTTGAAAAACTGCACGCACGCACAAGTCCTTTACAGGATTTGAAGAACCTCGCGCCCCTCAATACGCCTGACTTTCAACCCCAAGGACTCACCTGGCATCTGAAGGAAAAGGCGTCCCTCATGACCTTTGAGGTGTGCGCCACAAAACCCATGACCCATGCGGCCCTTGAGGACGCGGTGGAAAAGCGTCTTTCACGGTCGCCGCGCACCTTTCACCTGAGCGCCCACGGGGTCATCACCTTGGATGATATCTCTGACACGCCAGCCTGCATCACGGGCGAAACGAGCGAGGTGCCCCGCCCATGAGTCGCTTGCCTTCTTTGACAACATGTCTGTGGCTCAGTGCCCTCGGGCTCTTGCTGGCATGTGCCTCCCTTTGGCTGTGGCGCGAGCGTATATGGGTCCACAACGAGACCCTCAAGCAAAGTATTGCCACCCACGCTAGTGCCATAGAGATCTGCAACCAGCAAAGCGCCCAGTGCCGGGACAAGGCAAAAACCCTGGCCTCCATGCGCGCGAAGCGCTTCGTGGGCGCCCACCCCCAAGGCGCTTTTTTGCAAAAGCAGCTGCTGACCATGGGCAAAAAACATCACCTCGAGAAAATGCGCTTTGAGGCGCAGCCCAAGGTTTGTACGGGCAAGGTGTGCAAAACTACGGTTACGCTGTATTTGCAAAGCGCCCTTGATACGGATGTGTACGCGTTCATGAAAGATGTGCACAATCATGGGCCCTGGACCATGGTCTGGACGGGCGTTGGCCTTTTTAAAACACCTCAAGAAACGGTCCAGGGGGACCTAAAAGCGGAGTTTTATTCCCATGACCCATCCTAGGATCATCTTGCCTCTCATCCTGCTCCATGGTGCGGCCTTTGGACATGCGGGAGCGCCCGCCCTGACAAAATCTCTCTTCTTTGATGACACCCATGTGGGCGCAGTCAAAGACGCACGCAGGGCCCATGAAAAGGAGGCCACCTCGCCTGAGACCACGCGGTATCACCTGAGCGGAATTCTTTATACCTCACCTGGTCACTGGAAACTTTGGATCAATGGGAAACAGTACGCGCCAAAAGCGTTTCCTGAGCTGCGTGTTATATCTGTCAGCCCACGCCGAGCCTCCTTTATCTTGCGTCTAAAGGACCGTGACGTTCCCTTTGTGCTTGGCGTCAATGAAGCTTTTCAAGCGCCGTCCTAAAGGGACAAATGAGGGGGTAAAAGAGGCGTCAGGTGAGGGCCAATATGCACGGGCCAAATTCCTGTGGCACGACCAGTTGTCTCATGGGTTTCAATAAGGGTGGCGCATAGGGTCCCTTCCCCAGAGGCGGCCTCAAGTCTGGGCTTGGGCAGCTTATGCAGAAAACGGCCCATGGCACTTTCCTTGGTCATCCCAATGACGGAATCATAATCCCCGCACATGCCTACGTCACTTTGGAAGGCTGTGCCGCCCGGCAAGATACGCTGATCAGCTGTAGGGGTGTGGGTATGGGTTCCAAGGACAGCGCTCACGCGACCGTCCAAGTAATGGCCGATGGCAATTTTCTCGCTGGTGCTTTCTGCGTGCACGTCCACAAAAATCGCCCCCACATCGGGTTTTGACAGATCAAAGCTGGCGAGGGTCTTTTGTAAACACGCGAAAGGATCATCAAGGGGCTCCATGAAGAGGCGGCCCATGACCTGAATCACTACAAAATTACCGCGCACACCGGGTTTCTGGAGGACACACACGCCTGAACCGGGCGTGCCTTGGGGATAGTTAATGGGACGCAGGAGCCTTGGTTGCTGGGCGATATAGGGCAAAATCTCTTTTTGGTCCCAGGCATGGTTGCCCGTCAGGATCACGTCCACGCCCTGGGCAAAAAAATCATCACACAGAGACGGTGTCACACCAAAGCCTGCAGCCGCATTTTCCGCGTTCACAACCACCCAGTCAAGGTTCCAAGCTTTTTTGAGAGCACCCACATGTTTCGTGACGACATCGCGGCCCGCGCGCCCCACCACATCTCCACAATACAATATACGCACGGCGCGTTTTTCTCCCAGTGACCAAAGAAAGCGGAGCCGCAGCAATCGTTGGGTATCAGATCCTCACGTGGCCCGCGTAAGCAGGTGGGCGCCATATGCCAAAATCCGCAGATCTTGGCAGGGACAGCTCCCTTAAGGATTTATATCGGCCCCAGGGAAATAACCCTCACGCAAAGCCGCAGCTCCTTCTATTATCATATCTCGGGTTGTCAAAAAATGCAAAGGAAACGACGCGCGACAGGGAGCAAACGCGCCGCCTTAGCGCCCCTCTCGCTTATCCAAGAATAGCCTTGTGGCGCGACATTCATTAAAGGCGCTCACACGCGCCCTTATATAGGCCATCATGTCTTCAAGAAGGGCATTCTCGCATCCCAGCGCATATTGAGCACGGTCCCTGTCATCTTTGGCCATAATGAGATTCAATGCTTGAATTTTAGACGCGTATTCTTTGCAAAGGGCTGCTTTTAACTTAATCGTATCATGGGGATTTGCGCGGGGGTCACCAAGGGCAATTTCCATGCGTGCGCCTAATATTTTTTTAGCGACCTCAACAAGTGTTTGGGTGGCGGAGAAATCGGTCACACTTTGGATATCCTTATGCAAAGCACCGTAGATATCTTGAGGATTGGAGGTGCGATCGAGATAAGCACGCGGCTCATATTCTTGCGCCACAAACTGTGCGTACTGAACCTCAATGGCTGGATCCCCTTGGGCCAGCGCTAAAAGGCGCTCCTTGTAATGCGCCACACCCCTTTCAAGTGATGCGATTTCATTCTCCCCTCTCCAAAACGCCGACGTTGCAAATGTCTCGGTGCAGACCATTCCATTATCGCCCACCTCATTTTGGTGGGATGCAAGGCTGTGGCTTGATACGCTGAGCATGACCATAAGCCCACACAAGATTGTCTTCAACGGGTTTGTCCTTTCACTGAGAGGGGGTTACAAAGTGTTTTAGCTAAGCACTTGATAATACATGTTTTGAAACAAAACAATCCCTTATTGGAAAAATGACAAAATAATTGATTAAAAACAAAGAATGCGCCGAAAAGGCACCCCCTGCAAACGATCCCTCATGCAAGGGGGCGGTACGTACAGCTCTGCCAGCTACCAAGCTTTGTGATGTCGCGCTCCACGGCCTCTTGGTCTTTGTGCAGAAGCATCAACATGCACGACCGCTCAACAACGTTGCGTGACGCATGCACTTTTTGTCCGGGCTCAACGAACCACGTGAGCTCCGTTTGGCTTTCAAGGGCGGGCAAGGGATTATAGGTGTCCACCACACCCCCCATGATGGGAAAATCACACATGGCCCCAAAGTACTCTTGCTTAACCTCCGTGTTTGGCTTTCTGCGCAGCTGCATCAAAAAGTGCGCTTCCTGAATATTAACGCCCAAACACTTGGTGTACATTTTTGGGATGTTGGCGCCGGGTGGGCGAAGACCAATCTCTAAGAAAATTGTGCGCCCCTCCTTGGTGCGAAACACCTCCAGGTGGGTCACGGCGTTGTCTGGTGTATCCAGACCCTTGAGCACCTCATCATTAAAGGCGCGCAAGATCTCGTAGTCTTGCGAATCAAAGGGCAGGAGGATACTCGCGCGCATGTTACCCGCCATAAAGTCGAAGCAGGGTTTGTTATAGCGCGACACAAAAACAGAAGCAATGCGCCCATCCACCTTAACCGTATCACAGTGGTAGAGCTCCCCGTCAATAAACTCATCAAACTCATAGATTGTCTTGTCGCGCGTGTGGGAGGTGCACCAGGACCTGAGCTCATCCTGGGAGGTGAGCTTAGCAGCGTTATTGGTTGCGCACTGATTGATGGGTTTGACAAACACGGGAAAGTGCAAATAATCCTCAATGTGCGCCAAATAGTGCCCATTCACACGCTTGAAGGTCTTCGGGTCAAAAAGCTCAAAGCGCGGTAAATCAACGTTTGGAGCGCGGGCGCGCAGACAATCCTTCATCTGGTCCTTGTGGGTAAAGCGCGTCACGACCTCGACACCGTCCCCCGCAACGCCGTACTTTTCACGCAACCGCGCAACCGTCAGCATGAAGTCCTCATCACAGGTCAAAAGGACAAGCTCTTCAAAGGGGTGGGCCGACACTTGCGCGTCCACAATGGCTTCAATGGTCTCGAAATCAAAGGCTTCTGTCAGCACAACGTCCGTAAAAAACGCATCCAGCTGAGCCTTATCTTGGACATACAGTACCTCTGGCAGGACGACCACGCGTCTGGAGCCCTTCTCGCAAAGAGGCGCCAGCTCAAAATCAAAGGATTCATCTTTCGTAAAAAAAATGTAAATCATCGCGTGCCTCCTGTGCGCAACTCATAAAAACAGTAGCACAACAAGACTAATTGTCAGTTAAAGACAGATTTACGACTGATGAATGAGGTTTTTTATTTTGGTAAAGAATATGTCTATTCTTTGACACCGTGCACGTAATAAAGAAGCGCCGATGAGTACCAACCTTCTTCTTTGCTTGAGAGGTTGTCAATCATGTGATGCCACCCATCAATTTGCTCTTGGGTCGCCATACGAGATGTCAGTAATTTTTCTTCCATCTCTTCCAGTCTCGCGCGCCAGAGTTTTTGGGTTCCTGCCGCGTCATTTTGATACCATTTTTCATGGACACTTTTGACTTGCCAGACGCCTTCGCACAGACGGCCAAGACGCGCGCCCAGGGAATAATCTAAACCCGCCTTTTCCCCAACCTCTAAAAGCGCCCTGCGGAAGGACTGCGCCTCTTCACACGGACGCGCCAGACTATTGCGGCTGTTATCTGGCTCCATCAGAAGGCAAGCGCCCCCTTTCTTGACGTAGTCACGCATACGGGATAAAGCCGCTTTAGGATCCTCCAAATGCATGAGAACAAACCGTGAGACAAGAAAGTCCCCCTTTTGATCTTCCTTAATGGCGAAGGACTGGGTCAGATCGTGCTGCACAAAGGTCACATTTGTGTGGCCGTCTTCTTGAACGGCCACGCGCGCCACATCCAGCTGCGCCGCGCTGAAATCAAGGGCATAAACATGACCCGTGGGGCCAACTTTTTCAGCCAGCAAACGCGTCAGGGTCCCCGTCCCACAGCCCACATCCCATACAGTCATCCCTTCTTTAAGGCCACACTCCCTAAGGATGGCCTCCAGATCCGACAGGATCATATCATGCTGCTGTTGCAGGGGGCCGTGGGCGCGCGCGCCGGTACGCATATGATAGGTCGGCGCGCCGTCTGATGCCTCCTGCTCGTCACTTGCAAAGGACGTGCTCACAAGACCCACCAGAAATACCCCCTTCAGAAAAGTCCACCCCATCATGCGCATTTTTACTGCTCGTCTTTATCTTTCTTTTTACGCTGGCGGCCGAAGTTCCCAAAGATCTGACCGGCCCAGGATTTTTCCTCTAAGGCGCTCTTTGTCACACGGCGCACGGGCTCGATGAGGTGCCCTTGGCTATCCAGGTGGGTAATCTCTTGCACGACACCGCTTTTGTCAAAGGAGATGCGCACAACGGACGACTCAATAACCTTTGGTTCAAAAAACGATGTGGTTTCCGTCACTTTATAGGCGTACACCCATACGTTATCCTCAAAGGCTGCTTTTGTGGACGGGCTGCCCACAAGGCGCAAAATGTCTTCTTGGGTCGTCACACCAGGCTTGAGGGCCGTGAGCACCTTGGGATCAAAATCTTTACCGCGCAAATCGATACGGGACTGACATCCGGATAGGCACACAGCCAAAACGAGTCCAACGTGCACCAGATACTTTTTCTTCATGGTCTTTTTCCAGTCTTTCCTAAATGATGCCTTCATTCCTAGCAAAAGAAAGACGCGCCCTCAAGAGCCCACAAAAAAACCCGGAATTTCTTCCGGGTTTTTTCTTATGACATCATCGTCAAACTAGTATCCGTCACGCTCGAAGCGCTTGCGCAAAAGCTTGCGCATACGACGTACGGACTCAGCCGCTTCACGCTTGCGTCGCTCACAGGGCTTTTCAAAGTCCCGTCGCAACTTCATCTCGCGAAACACGCCTTCTCTTTGAAGTTTCTTCTTAAGAAGACGCATGGCTTGTTCAACGTTGTTATCTCGTACATAAACTAACACGAGAGATGTCACTCTCCTTTCTAGCTTGAGAATAAGGCCTCTCCCCAAGAGAGACCAAGCCGTGTACTATAACACAAAAATCCTGGCAAAGGAACGA
>JAIUNT010000025.1 GCA_020161545.1 Pseudomonadota bacterium | reverse complement strand
TCACAAGATTCGCGTCCACCACATACCAAGAGGCTCTATAGTACAGATCCAGCATCTTATAAATTTGGGCGTAGGGGCGCGTCTTTATACTTCCCATGAGTTCGTCTGCACGCTCATTCACTTGAAGATCGGGCGTAAAGTTAACCAGGGTATCGGGGACATACTTTTGAACATCTAGGGTGTCAAACACAGAACCCGCCCACAAGAGAGCGTAGATGGCTTCAACATTCCAGCTGAGATCACAGCGTTCTTGGTCACACAGCTCATCTTCGTGCTTTTCAATCAGCTCACGTTCGTTGGACGACAGGCATCCCATGAGACGATTTTCCTCAAACCACACCCTGATAACGTGTGTCGGCGCCTGCAAATAAATCTGAAAGAGTCCATGCAGGACCGCCGCACGCTGTCCAATCTCGCGAGCGCCTCGGATGCGTGTTCTATGTTCGATTGTGGGAAGCCAGGCGCAAACGCGTGCGCCGCAACCACGCAAATATCGGTCATTGTCTTCTTTAATGGTGCGAGGCGGCAAAAGAAAATGTTCTCTGATGAGATGTAGCATCACAGCCCTTTGATTTATTTGTAAAGCTTTGTGGAAACCCCGGTGCCGGATGACGGATTCGAACCGAACCTGGTGAGGGGATTTTTGTGTTCTCTTGCATGAGCCCTTGTTGCTGACCTCCTATCACGTCCCCCACTCTTGCGGACCCTTCGTTCATCAGCTCACTCATTTAATTCTTCAGATTAACAAGAGGTCGCTCCCCCTTGCCAGTGGCTGCCAACACTGTCTGAACTTGGGGATCTGCATGCCATCTTGACCGATGAAGCATATACGCAACGAGCCGCGTGCCATATGGCGCTACGGTAAAACGAATTACACCACCGGGCTGTGTAATACGTTGGGCGATACGCAAGGTCGTTGGATCAAGAAAGACATTGTAATTAACATTCTCGTAATAAATCAATTTAAAGCGATGATCAGGAAGATAAGACATGTCATCCTCACTCGTGACAGACGCAATCAGATCCGGCAATGTCGATTTATTTAAGTCAACTGTATACCACTTTTTCTTTAATGTATCGAGCGCTGGGTAATGTGGTAAAAGATGTCCATGGGCACGTCTATCAGCAACTGCTTGCGAAAAGGCGCTTTTAAGATCTTCTAAATAGCCATGCTCGACTTCCGTAAGGGGCACGCCTGTCAAACCATTAAACTTTCGGTAGAACTGCTTAAAGACAGGAACAAGTCCTTCTGCACGCTCAATCTCTAATGATTTTGCAAAGGATATTAGCTGTTCTTTTGCACTTTCCAGCTGGCTTGGGTGTTCAAGAACACGGTTCAATGCTTTTTCAAGCTGCAAAGTTGCTTTTGTTGTCAAGTCCTTCTCTTCAGAGGCATGAAACTCTGGTTTAAGTTGACCCTTGATATCATCTAGGGAGGCATGATGTGATGGCAATTGCTGTCCCTCTGCTGTCAATCCGACTTCTGAATCATGTGTCAATCCCCAGCCAGTCCCAAGCATTAGAGCGTCACCTACAAAGTCTTTGATAGATCTGGTGTGTGTGCCTGCAAAGGACTTTCCATAGTACTGGTGCGCGAGTTCAATACCATGAATCTCACTCTCATTTAAAGGCTCACGGTGATCTTTAAAAAAAGGATCTTCTTGAATGAGGCGCTTCCACTCCTCAACAGTTAAAGGACGTATTAGTTCTCCCGCTGCAGAAGACATCTTAGACTGACCAGATGCAGATGCCACACAAGACGTAGCCATTATACACCCAAGGAGAAACAGCGTTATTTTATAGTTCATTGCACGCATAGATTAATCCTCTTGATGTATCATTGTATGATGTTAACAGAGTTAGGATGATGTCAAGGATTGCAGTTCTTGCAGGACCGCTTATGGATTTTCCACCATATTTCCATCACCCAAATGCATTTGGGTGCAAAAAGATGCAATTTCCTGCAATGAAATTTTGATTAAAGAGATTGCTAATCTTGGGGAAAACTAAGGAAACCCTGGTGCCGGATGACGGATTCGAACCGCCGACCCACTGATTACAAATCAGTTGCTCTACCAGCTGAGCTAATCCGGCAACCCAAGGATAGGGGTAGGTTTATCACGCACCCTCATCCTTGGCAAGAGGAATTTTAAGAAAAAGTGCGCATCCCCTTTGTCAGGCTTCCCCATAGATAAAGCCTCGCGCCACGTAGGTGGGAAAGGCATGCTTTGCCGCGCACGTAATTTCGATTTTTTCGCGGTTGGGAAAAGGCTTATCCTGCATATGCATGGCATATCCTTCAAGGCCTGATAAGACAAGGAGGCTATCCACCCCAAAGCCATTGGCCCCATAAATATCTGTTGTGAGGCTGTCCCCCACGGCCAGGATCCGGGACTTGTCTGGTGTACCAAGCAGATCCCACAGACGTTCATAAATCTCAGGGTAAGGCTTGCCGTGATAGTGCACACGCCCCCCCATCTCTTCATAGCGCTTGGCAAGTGCCCCTGCACACAGGCTGTAGACACCTTCACGCATCACCGCAATATCAGGATTCACGCACACCATGGGCAAATCCTTGGCAACCGCTTCTTTAAGAAGGCCCTCATGCTCCTCTACAAAAAGGGGTATGGGGCCTGTGTTGAGTACGAAATCTGCTTCCTCTAAGGTCTGGGTAACGCGCGCACCGGCGTCCTCTAAAAGCGGCTCATGGATTGACGCCATGATGGCGTAGCAGACTTTTCCACGGTGCTCTTGGGTCAGCGCCCCCATGGCGTCTTCGCCAGATGAGTAGACACGTGTATAGAGATCCCGCTCAACACCCATGCGGCTGAGCTGGTCCTCCAGTGGCCTGGAGCGGCGCGGCGCATTTGAGAGAAACACAACGGTTTTATCCATGAGGGCCAAGGCGCGCAGGGCATGCAAAACACCCTCTAAAGGTTTGTGCCCATCATGGATCACACCCCATAAGTCCACAATAAAGGTATCATAGCGGTCAGTGATGTCCGCAAGAGAGTCAATAAAGACAAAGGGATGTTGGGTTGCAGGAAGGGACATAATCTCTCTCATAATGACCAAACGTCATGGCAGGAGAGCACATAAAAATGGGAGCTGTCAACGTCCCCTTCACTGACGTCACAATGTTGTGTCTTTGTGGTTCAGCATCATGCCCGGCAAGGAAAAGATTCAAATGCGCTCTTATCATTGTGGCTCAGCACACACCGCCGTGGTCAAGGTGGGAGAAAGCACATGAGGGTGAGTCTGTGAGACATAGTTTATGAAGGTTTTTGGCTCGCGCGCGCAAGCCCACCCAACATAGTCAGCCTGGGTTACGTCCTCCTCCAAAGCTCCCCCCGCCCATTTTGACAGAACCCTCACAAGGGGAATCCAGTTCTCTTGCTTCACCACAGACGCGCGCCGCAGAAGCAAAAGGACTTGATCCGTGGTCAGATCAGCCAATGTGAGGGCTTTCAGTTGCCATGGCGTCTGGCCACGCTCAAGAGCTCTCAAAAGAGTCGGATGGCGCTCTTGTGGAAAAGAAACGAGGAGTCGCTTTACAAAAGGCAGATGCTTGCGGGTCATATGCGCCCTATTTTTATGATACCATTCAAGGATCTTATGACGCACCTTGGTCTCAAATCCAACGCGGATCACATCATAGGCAAGATCGGTGGGCGTGCGCCCCGCCTCGTTCACCTCATTTGTCATCAGGACCCTTGTCATGGCGCGCATGCGCTTCATGCTGTTAGCACTTTCATCGAAGCCCTCCATAAGTCCTAAAAACACCTGGAAACGTCTGTAGTTAGGATCCTTAAGGGACAAATAGGTGCGCAATCTTAAAGCACAGATGCGCCTCAAGGGAGAAAACCGCAAGCCCACCAGAGAGTTAAGATGACCATCATCAAGAGCACCCTCTTGGAACCCCTTTGAGAGCTCATAGGCCAACGCCGCTTCGTGATGGGCCTCACACGCCTCACCCAACTGCGTCACAAGCGCTTGTCTTTCCGGTGACGGGTAAACGCGCCCCTCTTGAAAATGGCAAGCACGTAAGGGGCCACTGAGGCGCCCGATGCGCTTGAGTTCTTCTACGCTAATTTGGCAAGCTGCGATGGAGCGTGCAAAGCCTGGGGCGCGCACCGTACCCGCCACTAAAGGCCCAATCAGCGCGAGCTTTCTAGGCTCATTTTGGAAACACATCGCGTGCCGCATGACATCTGGCACATACAGTGTCGGCACAGTCCTGGAGATAATACGGTTTACCTTAGGAGGAAGCCCCTGAAAGCGCGCAACAATGTACGCCACATCCTCCGGGTATTTTGAAACGCGCCGCTGCCCCAATAGATCAGCCAAAACCGCAAGCTCTTTAGATGCAATAGCACGTCCATACTCAAGGACGTAGAGCAGTTGAGATGCTTCAAAATCTGCATGCACCAAGGCATTTATCCTATCGAGATGCATCTGCGCTAGTCTTCTGGCAAGAGCGCGTGTGGTGCTCACATCGCGTTGAGCCTTAAAAAGGGGCGTACATACCGCAAGCTTGTCTGTCTCTGTTATGTACTGCCTCACAAGACTGGCGTGGGGCACACCTGTTAACAACGCATCGATGTTTGGCATACTCACAATCGCACCCACACAAGAAGGATCCCCAGGGTCCGCTCCTTCCTCTAAAGGGCAGCTTGCTTGAGACAAAGTACGTGCGCATAACGAAAGAAGAATCAAAAGCAAGAACCGATTCATGTGAAGCACTTGAGTCGCATCGACAAACCCCTGATGATACACCTACCATGAATGATCGCCTGAGGCAAAAAGCGTGATGCCGGCGCGCTCAGGACTTTAAAACGACGCACTTTGTTTGGGGTGCAAATTCTGCTAAAAAGGAAGGACCAGTTGTCCAAAAATAAGAAGAGGGAGCCATGGCTGTTATTGCCTTTGAAAATGTAGCCCTAAGTTATGAAAAAAATCAGCACGTTTTTCGGGATGTCTCCTTTAAGGTCGAGGCTGGTGCTTTTTTCTATCTCATGGGGCCAAGTGGCTCCGGAAAAACGTCTCTTATTCGTCTTCTTTATGCAGGAAATCTTGATTATGAGGGCGACATTCACATTTTTGGACGATCCCTTCAGGATATGCGACCCGATGAAATCCCTGAGCTGCGCCAACAAATTGGCGTTATCTTTCAGGATTTTTATCTCCTTGACCATTTAAACGCCCTCGACAATGTGGCGCTGCCCCTGCGCATTCAAGGGCAAAGCTGGGCGGCGGCGCGCAAAAGTGCCGCAGAAGTTCTCGAATGGATTGGTCTGACGGAAAATCTGGACGCCCTACCCGCCACCATGTCTGGCGGCCAAAGACAACGCCTTGTCATAGCAAGGGGGATCATCAACCGCCCGCGCATTCTCATTGCTGACGAACCCACGGGAAATCTTGATGACGAAAATGCCTTGAAGCTTCTCTACCTATTTGAGGAGCTTAACAGACAGGGCACAACGATCCTTTTTGCCACCCACAACCGCGAACTCATGCGCGCGTTTCCCCACGATATTTTGTTCCTCAAGGACGGCGCTCTTTCCATTGAAAGTGACACACAACTCCACCCTCACATAAGGTCCGTACGCCATGGCTAGTTTTTCCAATAAGAATGTCGATGAAATCCCCTTCGAAAAAGTAGGCTCTGGGAGGATCGTGCCCTGGATTGTTGCGGCCATGGTGTATCTGATTATCTTAGCCCTTGGCGCGTCCGCTTACATCGGCGCCTTCATAACGCGCTTTCAGGAAGGACTGACAAAAGGCTTTACGGTGGAGCTCATGACCCCTCAACAGGGGCTGGGCCAACAACACACCTCCAAAGCTGTGGTTTTAGAGCGTCAACGTCACGCCTTAGAAGTCTTGTCCCATTACCCAGGCATTAAGTCTGTGGAGCCCGTCGGCGCCAGCTACCTCGAGGGGCTCGCATCCCCGTGGGCGCTGTCCAAAAAGGATCCTCTCTTTACAAAGCCCACCATGATTAATGTGGAGCCAAAGCTCGGCGCCCATGTTGACCTAAAGGCACTTCAAAAGTACCTTCATGCCAACCTACCAGGCGCCGTTGTCTACGCGGCCCACCCCTGGCGTGAGCAGCTCATGAACATGGCGTGGACGGCGCTCTTCATCACATTGTCCTTTGCGGGGCTCATTTGCATTGTTGCCATGGGAACACTGGCCTTTGTCACCCACTCAGGCCTTTTGATCCATGAGCGCATTATCCATATCTTACGCCTCATCGGGGCGACAAATCGCTATATCTCAAAGCGTTTTGAAAGCTACGCACTGTCCGTTGCCATGCGGGGAAGCTTCTGGGGCGGGCTCTTTGCGGCGCTTACATTCTGGGTGATCCTGGGCCCCCCTCAACTTAATCAAAGTGATAACAGCATTGGTGCCTGGGGCGTGCTCCTGCTCTCCCCAGTACTCATGGGACTCATGACATATATTTGTGCCAGGGCGTCCGTTTCCTTAGCGCTATCAAAGGAGCCGGCGCGTTGCCTTTAGTCATCTTAGACAGGGACGGTGTTATCAACCGTGACCGCCCAGACAGCGTGCGTTCTTTGGCAGCCTTTGAGATTCTTCCCGGCGCATGTGAGGCCGTTGCTAAGCTGACTAAGGCAGGACACAATGTTGCTATTGCCACCAACCAGGCCGTTGTGGGGCGTGGTGAGATGCCCCGTGAGGAACTGGACCGTATCCACGCTTACCTAAGCATGGAGGTCGAGAAAATTGGCGGAAAATTTGGCCACATCTATGCCTGTACGGACACTCAAGTTGAGCCCAACAACCGGCGCAAACCCGCCCCCGGCATGCTCCTTGAAGCCATGACTGACTTTAAGTCGCCCGCCCATCTCACCCTCTTCATAGGGGACGCAGACAGAGACATGGAAGCCGCCCACCGCGCCGGATGTCGCAAGCTTCTTGTGCGCACGGGCAAAGGGGAGAAAACCCTTGCAAGCTGGCAATCCCACTGGGGTGAGCCCCTTGTTTGCGATGACTTGGCAGCCGCCGTCTCCCACATTTTGCAAACGCCAGACTTTTGGAGCGCGCCATAACCATGGGGACTTTTGGGCGCTCCTTTTTGTGCCTCTGCTTGTGCGCGTGCCTTGTCTTTGGCGCAGGCTTTTTACTCTTTTGTTATCACATTCTACACCTTGAAAGCCCACACCTTCCCGGCCCACAAGCTGGCATTGTTGTGCTCACAGGAGGGCCCCAACGTTTGGAAACAGGCCTCACGCTTTTGAAAAACCATCAAGGTTTGAGGCTCCTTGTCTCCGGTGTGCACAAAGACGTGCGTCGCCCTCAAATTTTGCCAAATCCCTCTCTCCCCGTTGATCTAGGGTACAGCGCACAAAACACCATTGAGAACGCACGGGAAGCCAAAGACTGGGCGAGCCAGCACCATTTTGGGGCACTCATCCTTGTCACATCAAAATACCATTTGCCTCGCGCACGCCTTGAGTTTGCCCAGCGCCTAGGTGAGATAGCAATTTATCCTTACCCAGCACAGCCCCCAACAGGTAAGGAAGAGCCCTTTCTACTCCCCCTTGCATGGAAGGAATACACCAAGTACACTTTGGCGCTTGTGCGTGCAGGCGCGCGCTTCATAGCCATTAACCTAGGACTGACATAATGCTTTTTTTGAGATCTCTCCTTTTCAACGCCCTCTTCTACCCTTGGACCTTTTTAATGAGCTTTCGCGCGCAGTTTGGCGTCATCTTTGGGCAGGCTTATGTCATTCGCACAGCCTACACATGGGGCAAGGGACTTCATGCCCTTTTGTCTTGGGTAGTTGGCGTAACTTATGAGATTCGTGGCAAGGAAATGTGGGACGGCAAACCTGCCCTCATTGCCTGTAAACACGAGTCAGTCCTGGAGACCTCCGCTATCCAGCTCCTGGCCTATAATTCTGCCATTGTCCTCAAGAAAGAACTGACCTGGATTCCGCTGTTTGGTCACTCTGTCTTAATGGCGGGCGTGATTCCCATCAACCGCGCAAAAGGCAAAGGTGTTTTGCCCCAGATTGTTGAAGGGGCGCGGGGCTTTTTTGCCCAGGGGCGGTCGCTTTTTCTATTCCCTGAAGGCACACGCAAGGACCCCCATAAGCCGACGACGCTGCGCCCTGGCATTGCGACCCTTTATGAAGAGCTCAAAGTCCCCGTCTACCCCATCGCCCTCAATACAGGCCTTGTGTGGGGAAGACGCAAATTCTTAAAGCGCCCTGGTAAGGTCATTTATGAGTTCCTGCCTCCCATTCAACCGGGACTTTCAAAGCAAGAATTTCTAGAGCGTCTCACCTCCCAACTTGAAGAGGCTCGCCTGCGCCTTCACGAAGAGGTCAAGGGCCAGACGCCCAGACCGCGCCTGAGCAACTTTGGCCTCTTTGCGTTTCTAGGCGCGCTTGTCTTGGGGCTTATCTATGCAGGCTTTTGGCACACAGCCGCACGAAACATCGACGCACAACTTGCGCTTTTTCAAAAGTCACTTGCAAAGGACGGCATTACACTTACCTACACCCACACGGACACAACGGGCTTTCCTTTCTCCATGCACGCCCACTTTGAAAATGTGCGCATTGACCATCCAAACGCCAGCGTCACCTCCCAAGGCGTTGTGACCATCGGCACAACCCTTTTCGAACCCCACGTCTGGCATCTTTCAACACAAGGCGTGAGCAGGCTCACTCAGGCAAATTCAAAACGCTCCCTTGACGCAGCACGCGTGACCAGCACCCTTGATGTGGCGAATTTGGCAGACTTTACCCTCGCCCTTGAGGGACCAGCCTACTTTGACGCGGCGGGACAAAAAACCTTTGAGGCAAAGGATCTCGCCCTCACCCACACGCGTGACGGATCATCTCAGATGCAAAACCTGACCCTTGACGTAACGTCCCCCAGTGGTCATCTGGGTTTTGTGGATGAAGCTGAAAAAGTGAGCCTTACGGCCATGCTGACAAAGCCTCTGCCCTCCTTGTCACGAGAGGCCCTCACCAAGTGGCAAGAGGAAGGCGGCACCTTTGAGATTTCCCAGTTTCACCTCAAGGCTGCGCCCCTTGATATGACAGCCACCGCCACCCTGACCTTAGATGCGCGTCTTCAACTAGAGGGCGCAGCTTCCGTGTATGCAACGGGCGTGAATCCCTTCCTCGACACCCTTGTGGCAAAGGACAAGGTGTCCTTCCTTGCGGCCCAGGGTTATAAGCTTGCCTTTCATCTGGCAACTGTCTTTTCCCAAAAGAAGGGCGTTGAAACAAAGGATGGCGTTACGGCCGTCAGCCTCTCCCTTCAAGACGGGACGCTGTCTTTGGGCCAAACGCCCCTTTTCTCCCTGCCAATCACAGCGGTGTCAAGCCCGCTTGGTGATTAGAGCTAGAACAGTTGAACTCTAGGACAGGACGAGCGGCGAACGACGCATCCTAAAATTATAAGGGGTTGGCGATATCAATCAAAAGCAAAGGGCGGTGTAGAAGCACTCCGCCCTCTTGGTTCCCATCACAAGAAAATTCTTGCACGCGGAATGCGCAATAATGTCTATGGCATCAAGCCGAGTGCTTCAGGCTGCACCGGCTGACGCTTTGGCGCCCGTCTTGCCAGTAGGTGCGGCTGTGTCGGTCTTTGCCGCGCCTGCGTCCCCTTTGCTAATGTCCTTAGCGACGTCCGCTGGCTTTTTACCAAGCGCCGTCAGAACCGCGCCGCAAGCGGAGGCAAGCTTTGGCACAAACACCGCGCCTCCCTCAGTCGCCACAAGCCCCGCGCCGATGCCAAGGCATGTTAGTGTGACGGTGGCCTTTGTGCCCTTGACAAGCCCCTCCGCCAAAATGGCATTGAGTTTCTTTGGATCATCGGCAGCCGAACCAAGGACTTTACGTGCATTTTTGGCGTAGGCAGACTGATCGAAGTCCGCGACCCCCGCCTTAGGGCACACAAGCATACCAAAGGCGGCTGTGTATTTTTGCTTGCCCAAGAGTCCGTTCATCACACGGATGGACAAATCATTTTTGAAGAAGTTTTTCACATCACCCAATGAGCGCCACTTATAAAACTGAAGGGCATTTACAGCTTTACCTTTTTTGCAAAGGTCTTGGGGGTTAATAGGTTGCTTGGCGACTAACTTTTGTGACAGGCCTTCGCTGATCCAGGTGACGAACGTATCTGCCCCTGGAATGGAAATGGCCTGAGCTGGCCCAGCAAGCAAAACTGTTCCAAGAGCGCATCCCAGAGCAAGGCTTTTTGTCGCATTTGTAATTGATTTCATGGCATTTCCTCCCTGTTGTTTCTTAAAGTATGTCCTCAAATTGATTAAAAATTGATTAATCCGCTGCATTTCACCTTGATTATGTAATATTTTTTGTTTTCAATTTTAATCAAATTAAGACATTATGTTTTTTACCTATTTCTTGATATCTTTCCCCGTAGAAGATTTTTTTAAGCAGGCGATTAAAGTGGACATATCAAAAATATCAATTGGGCGAAATGCACCCTGGGACGTGAACGTTCTCATTGAGATTCCCATGGGCGGGGCGCCCGTCAAGTACGAGATTGACAAGGCTTCCGGCGCCATGTTTGTGGACCGTTTTCTACACACCGCCATGCACTATCCCGCCAACTACGGCTTTATCCCCCATACGCTCAGCGAGGACGGCGATCCTATTGACGCCCTGGTGCTGGGGCAGGTAGCCGTTGTTCCTGGCGCCGTTGTACGCTCACGCCCCATTGGCATTTTGATGATGGAGGATGAGGCTGGGCAAGACGAGAAGCTTCTCATGGTGCCAGTCACAGATCTCAAGCCCTACTACGCAAATGTAGCAAACTATACGGACGTGCCTGAGATTCTACGTCGTCAGATTGAGCATTTTTTCGAGCACTATAAAGATCTTGAAGAAGGCAAGTGGGTTAAGACTCTGGGGTGGCAGGATGAGAAAGCAGCCGCAAAAGCCATTGAGAAAGCAGCCCTGGCCGCAGCCGCCAAGGGGCTCTAACTAACCCTTGGCTATTCTTTGCTGTGATCGACCTTGCCCGTCTTCATGAGACGGCGCAGTTTGTCCTCTTGGCCCTTGGTCGCCAGATCGAGGGCTATTTTAAGTGTCCCCGGAAAAGACGCCATCACACTCTTTTCGATGTTCACGCGGCAAAAGGCACTCCCCTTGGCGCAATCGAGGAAGTCATAGCCAAAATTCACACCTGTTAAGGGAGGTGCTGCCGGCACGCGGCGCAAGGTTGGCGGATCAAGAAGGGCCGGTGAGAGTGCAGCAATTTGATCCACCAGCTCTTGGTGGGCGAGCACTAGATCAGGCTGTAGGGACGCAATTTGCGCTGACTCGAGGGGCTTGCGCGAGAGCTGTGACACCGCCACAAAAAGGCGCTCGCCAAGAGTCTCCAAGGACAGGGACTGATAAGGTCCCGCCTCATCCCACACGTCCATGCTCTCCAGTTGACCGAGCGCCCGGCGAACCCTGGACGGGAAGGAGTCAGGCAGCTCATAGATATTACCCACCCTCACCACCATCACTTCTTCCATGACAAGGTAGCCTTCTAGAAAGGCGTAAAGGGCGTCAACGGCGCTTCTTGGCATCTCGGGACGGCCTGGAATAAGATAGACGAGACGCTCAACCTTTTGGGAACGGCACGCGGCAACGAGCGCCTTGGCCTCTTTCATCATGAGGGTAAAAGCCTGACACAGATGCGCCTCCACAAAGGAGCGGTGCCCTAAGGATGGTTCTGCAAAAACAATCTGCGCGCCCGATCCCCCTAATACATCTTCGAAACTCTTCTCGTCCCTTGCTTGTAAAAGATGGGCGTGACACAGCGCAGCCTCCTCCTCAAAGAACTGCAGGCTTTCCCACAGAAGGGTCTCACTCAAATCACAAATGGAAAGGGATTTTGGGCTCCCTTGTCTGGCGATATGAAGGGCTAGCGCCCGTCCCATGGGCTGACCCGCTTGGCACACAAGCACGTTTTTCCCCTTCACAGGCGAAGAGATTGCCTTTTTGACGGGCGCACTGGCCTTGAGAAGCTCCTCCAGGGCAAAGGGGCGCACACTCAATGTCCCCTGCACGCCTTCCACAACGTGTGACAAGCTCACGCCGTGGACATGCAGGACTTTGCTGAGCTCAAGAACAAGTTCACTGGGCACTTCCTTAGGATCCGTCAGCACCACATGGTGAGGGTGACGCCCTTCCAGATTCAGCTGTTCAATGATTTGGGTGATCTCCTGGGTTGAGCCAAGGAGCTTGAGGCCCTTTGCCCCCTTAAGGGGGGTGAGCGGCGTCTCAAGGACACCCATCACATCAAAAAGATCCTCAAACTGCATCAGCTGCTTCCACGTCCTACCCATGGAGAGCGCGCCGCCAAGGAGCATCACACGCATCTGGGGCGTGCTGGAGTAGGTGTGATCCACGTCCTCAAAGAGACGGGCACGTAATACATTGAGGGTTACCCTGGACAAAACTAAAAGGCCAAAAAGCACAATCCAAAGAACAAAAATCGTTCCCTGAGGCCAGAGGGACGCGCCTTTCATAAGAAGAGTCAAAGGAAAGAATACTGCGCACGCGAAGAAAGAGGCAATGGCAAGGGTGGCCACCTCCTGCCACGAAGCGAAATACCAGGCACTGCGATAAAGCTGCAACCAAAGATAAATGGCCAGTGACGTGAGGCCGAACACCCAAAGTATTTTGGCAGGCATGTGAAGGGCAAGATCGGCATTGCCAGTGCGCAACCAAAGGGCAAGGGGCAGCGCCGCGACAGCAAGCACCACGTCATGAACAAGAACCGCGTGACGCTTCTCCAAAAGCACACGCACAACTTGCCACATATCTCCCACAACCATCGCAGCTCGCTCAAGGGGGGGGAGCATACGCTTCATAAGCTCATTCAACGTGGTGTTTTCCTTCCGTTTAACCTTGGGCTTTTTTGGCCGCAAGGGCTGCTGCACCTTCAACCGTTTTAAACAGGCGCTCCATCTCCACGCGCTTGGCGGCAGCGTAGTCACCGTCCTCATGCTTCTCGTCGACCTTACCTTCCGCCTTTGGCTTGGCCAGGGCCTTGAACATCTCCTCGTTGGTACGCAGCTCGCCGCGTACAAGACGCGCCTTGAAGGAGTCTGGCACAAGTCCATTAGGCGCCATTTCAATGAGGGCAAAGGCCCCCTTCTCTACCGCTGACAGGAAATATGCATGTTGCAAAACTTGCGGGCGCGCAGACGGCGTTTTCCAAATGAAAAGGGACACAATAAAAAGCCCGATGACCAAAACACCTGCGCGAAAGAAGCCATAAATAACCCCTAGAGAGCGGTCAAGACCGCCCAGGTGCGACTGTTTCACCTTGTTGGACAAGGCACTAATCAGGGTCGTAAAAATCACAAGGCTCGTCACAAAAACAAATAGAATCGCCGCCATGTCTGCAAAAAAGGCATTTCCAATCATTCCGCGAAAAAAACCGCGCAGGGGCACATAGCTATATGTCGTCACCAGACCCGAGGCAATCCAGCCACCTGTGGAGAGAACCTCTTTAGTAAAACCGCGCATCACACCCACAAAGGCGGAGAGAATGAGAATGAAAAAAACCGCCATATCAACGGGATTAAAGGATGATGTCATCTCTTGTGCACTCATGATGCCAAGGCCTCTTGGGTTTCAAAACTTCTGCCAATGTCAGCCAAAAACGCGACTTCGTCAATGGCAAGACTGGGAAGCGGCACCTTTACTTTTTGGCGTCTTGCGGGAATCACGGCTTTTTCAAAGCCGAGTTTGCTGGCCTCTTTAAGGCGCAGTTCTTCTTGTGCAACGCTGCGCACCTCGCCGGACAAGCCCACTTCACCAAAGTACACCGTATCATGGGGGCATGGCACATTATAAAGGCTCGACAAAAGAGCCGCTGCAACGGCCAGGTCCGCCGCGGGCTCGCTAATACGCAGCCCCCCCACAACACTTAAGTAAATGTCGCGCGCCCCAAAGGTCACCCCGCACCGGGTTTCAAGGACCGCAATCACCATGGACAGGCGTCCTGCGTCCCACCCGATGACAGACCGCCTGGGCGTGCCGAGACTAGAGGGCGCCACAAGGGCTTGAATCTCAACGAGAAGCGGGCGCGTTCCCTCTAGGCCCGCGAAAATAACAGAGCCCGGCACGTTTTCACCGCGCTGGGATAAAAAAAGCTCCGATGGGTTGGGCACCTCGGCAAGTCCTTCCCGGCCCATCTCAAACACGCCAATCTCATCCGTCGCGCCAAAGCGGTTTTTGACCCCGCGCAGGATACGGAAGTGATGGCCGCGCTCGCCCTCAAAGTAAAGAACCGTGTCCACCATATGCTCCAGGACTCGGGGGCCCGCAATGGCGCCCTCTTTCGTCACATGACCCACAAGGATGAAAGTCATCTGGCTCTTCTTGGCAAGGCGAATCAGCTCCTGGGTACAGGCACGCACCTGGGAGACAGAGCCCGGCGCTGAGTCAAGTTGCTCCAAAAACATGGTTTGAATAGAGTCAATGATCACAAGCTTGGGCGCTGGCTTTTCCTTTTCCAAGGTCGCGATGATGTCGTTGAGACTTGTGGCGGACGCCAGGCGCAAGGGGCACTTTTCAACGCCCAGGCGCTGGGCACGCAGGCGCACCTGGTCCGCCGCCTCCTCACCTGAAATATAAAGACAGGGGTTGTGGGCGGACAGGGCGGCGGCTACCTGGAGAAGAAGTGTCGACTTGCCAATGCCGGGATCTCCACCCAGCAAAATCACAGCCCCCGGCACAAGGCCTCCCCCGCATACGCGGTCAAACTCCCCAATATCACTCATGGAGCGCGTGAGGGGGGTAAGCGGCGCGTCAAGGGTATCCAGCGTTAAAAGCCGCCCCGTCTTGGTGGGGGCCGGTGTCCCAGGCGTATGGGTGACCATTTCCTCAACAAGGGTGTTCCATGCCTCGCATCCTGGGCATTGCCCCGCCCACTTGGGCTGGGTCACACCGCACACGGTACAAGCATAGAGCTTTTGGGCTTTGGCCATCAGGTGCGCTCCACGGTGATGGGACCTTCGGTGCGGCCGTGGATGAATTGATCCACAAAATCGTTGCCAGAGTGATCCAGATCCTTGGCAGGACCACACCAAATGATGCGCCCCTCATGGAGCATGGCAATGGTGTCGGCCACTTTCCTTGCGCTGTTCATGTCGTGTGTAATGGTGATGGCGGTGGCCCCCAACTCTTTGACGTTGGTGACAATGAGATCATTGATCACACCGCTGATAATGGGGTCAAGGCCGGCCGTCGGCTCATCGAAAAAGATGATCTCAGGTTGGGTCACAACGGCCCTCGCCAAACCCACACGGCGTTGCATCCCGCCCGACAGCTCCGCCGGGTAAAGATCCGCCACTTGACTGGCAAGACCAACGGCGGTCAGTTTTTCCTCAGCCAGGGCGCGCGCCTTGGCGCGTGTGATCTTTTTCTCTTGCAGGGGCGCGAAGAAAATATTCTCCCACACGGGCAAGCTGTCAAACAGGGCCGCCCCTTGAAAGAGCATCCCCATGCGGGCGCGAAGGGGTGCAAAATCAGCTTCTTTGCCCCCAAGGACGTCACATCCATCGATGCGCGCACGCCCAGCGTCCGCGTGCATAAGGCCAAGCAAACACTTCAGTGTCACGGATTTACCGGAGCCAGAGGCCCCCATAATCACAAGGGATTGCCCCTTTTTCACCTCAAAGGAAACGTCCTTCAAGACAGCCTTATGGCCAAAACTCTTCTTTAAATTCTCAACCAGAATCATGGCACACTTAACCTTTACTGAAGAACAACGCCGTCAAAAGATAGTTAAAAATCAAAATCATAATGGAAGCAGACACAACCGCCTGGGTTGTGGCAGCCCCCACCCCTTGGGCGCCTCCTTTGGAGTGATAGCCGTGATAACATCCCATGAGACTGATGAAAAAGCCAAAGACAGACGCCTTCACAAGACCGGACACCACGTCCATGGTTTCCAGATACTCAAAGGTTTTATAAAGATACTGCCCGGGGTTAAAGCCCAGCTTATAGACAGAGACAAGGTACCCACCAAACACACCCACAATGTCCCCCACCAGCACCAAGATCGGGAGCATAATGAGACCCGCCAAAACCCGCGGCGCCACCAAATACTTCATGGGGCTCGTGGACAGGGTCACAAGGGCGTCTACTTGCTCCGTCACACGCATGGTACCAATCTCCGCCGCCATGGCGGCGCCTACGCGTCCTGCCACCATAAGACCCGCAAGCACTGGCGCAAGTTCACGGGTGACTGACAAAACAACAACGGTGGCAACGGCCCCTTCGGCAGAAAATCTGGCAAAACCCGTATAGCTTTGAAGGGCCAGCACCATACCCGTAAAGGCGGCCGTCAGTCCCACGACTGGCAAGGAGTTATAGCCAATCTCCACAAGTTGCCTGGCCCACTGACGGGGGTAATAGGGAGGCGTGACGCCCGCCACAAGGGCCCGGCTTGCAAACAGTGTCAAGCGCCCTGTGGTGGCGAGAAAAGCGAGGAAAAAGCGGCCAATGGAGGCGAGAAACCCAGTCATGTTTTAGTTTTTTCTCCGTCTTGCAAGTCTGTCTTACCCTTCATAAACACGTGCGCACCTGGGCCCAAGTCCCACGAGGAACGTGTGGGGCGCCGTCCCGGCCGCCTGTGCTTGGCGCGAAAGCGTTACGCCATCATAGAACAAATCGACCCAGTCTCCTACCCTTCCCTGCGCGGGCGGCAAGTCTGTGAGGTCGAGGGTCGTGAAATCCATGGATACCCGGCCTATGATGGGAACCTCTTGGCCATCCAGCCACATGCATCCCTTATTCCCCAGATCGCGGGGCAAACCATCGGCGTATCCCATGGCAACCGTTGCGATGCGTGAGGGGCGCTGGGCTTGCCAGGTCATGGCGTAACCCACACTTTGCCCCGCGTCAATGGTGCGCACTTGAATAAGGCGGGCACGCACTTGAAGGGCACTGCGCAGGCCATATTCAGCCGCGTTCTCGGGCGCAAGACCATAAAGGGACAAGCCTGGGCGTACAAAGTCTCCCCAAAAAGCGGACCCCAGGGTCAAACCGCAGGAGTTTGCAAAACACGTGGGCACAGACGGCACAAGCGCGCATAGCGTCTCAAAACGCGTGCGCTGGATTTCATTAAAGGGATGATCCGCCAGGTCGCTTGCGGCAAAGTGGCTCATGAGACACACGGTATTGAGGCTTTTTATCAGGTCCAGAAGACGCTCGAAATCTCGTGGCTCCAGGCCCGTGCGGGCCATGCCCGTATCAATGTGAATGGCACAAGGTGCCCCTGCAGCCACGCTTTGCCAGCGCAAAAGACTCTCCTCGTCATTTAGGACAGGAATGAGGTTTTGGGACAGAAACTGACGCTCCATTCCCTCAAAGGCGCCGGATAAGACGTAGATATCCACATCCTTTAAAAGAGCGCGCAGGGCAAAGGCTTCTTCAGGAAAGGCCACCACGAAGTGGCGACACCCAGCCAAGCGTAAAGCGCGGGCAACGGGCGCAAGCCCAAGCCCATAGGCACCTGCCTTCACAACCGCAAGGGCGCGGCGCGTGGAGCCAATTTTCTCCTGAATCACCCGAAAGTTGTGGCGCACAGCGCTCAGGTCAACGCGCACCTCACAGGTGGTTTCTAGGCTCTCTTGGGTCATGGGAAGGCACTCAGTACTGGGCATCAGGCAAACGCTCTTTCTGTGTCAAATTGCCAAAGCGCGTCAGAGACGAATCGAAGTAGAGACGCACTGTGCCAATGGGGCCGTGACGCTGCTTGGAGATAATAGCCTCCGCCACATTGTGGGCGTCTTCCATACTCTTTTCCCATTGCTGGTGCTTATCACTGGCGTGATCGGACGGCTCTTGGCGCGCCAGGTAGTATTCCTCACGGTAAACGAACATCACAACGTCCGCGTCCTGCTCAATGGATCCCGATTCACGCAGATCCGAAAGCTGAGGACGTTTGTCATCGCGCTGCTCCACCGCGCGCGACAACTGGGAAAGGGCAATGACCGGCACGTGGAGCTCCTTGGCCAGAGCCTTAAGACCACGGGTAATTTCCGAGACCTCTTGCACACGCCCTTCTTTATTGCCAGATGAACCTTGGAGAAGCTGCAAATAGTCAATAACAACAAGCCCCAGGCCGTGCTTGCGCTTGAGGCGGCGCGCGCGGGTGCGCACGGCTGAAATGGACAAGGCCGGCGTGTCATCGATATAAAGGGGCAGACTTGCACAGCGCTCCGCCACCATACGAAAGCGTGGAAAATCTGATTCCGTAATATGACCACGGCGAATATGGTCCGACGGCACATTACTTTCCTGGGCCAAAAGACGCCCAGCGAGCTGCTCGGCAGACATCTCAAGGGAGAAAAAGGCAACGGACGCGCCACTGCCCGCCTCGGGGTCGTCAATCTGGGCTAGCGCTGCGTTAAAGGCAATGTTGGTGGCAAGGGCCGTCTTACCCATGGAGGGACGTCCCGCCAAAATGATCAGATCCGATGGGTGGAGGCCGCCTAGCTGCTTATCCAAATCATCAAGGCCCGTTGTCACACCCACAATCTTAGACTGGCGCGTTTTGGCTGCGTGGGCCGACTGGATGGCCTCCGTCAAAGCCCCAGAAAAGGGCACAAACCCCTTATCTGACTGGCCTGTTGTGGCCAGATCATAAAGGCGTTGTTCGGCGCGCTCAATTTGCTCCTGGGGACTAACGTCTTCTGAGGCAGGCGCCAGCGCGTCCTGCACCACTTGTGCGCCCAGATCAATCAGGGAGCGTCGCAGGGCAAGCTCATGGATAATGCGCCCATAGGTTTGGGTGTTGCCCAAGGAAATCACGCACGTTGCCAGGTGGGCCAGATACTCGGTCCCTCCCACATCGCCCAGCGTCTTATCACGGGCAAAAAAATCACGCAGCGTAATGGGGTCCGCGATCTGACCGCGTTCCAGAAGCCTTCCAATGGCTGCGTAAATGCGCCCGTTGGTCGCGTCCGCAAAGTGCTCGGGCTTAAGATACTCGCCCAAATGCTCGTAGGCGCCGTTATGGTGCAAGAGCGCGCCCAGAAGCGCTTGTTCCGCCTCTAGGTTAGCCGGTGGGGTATGGGCAAGCTCAGACGTCACTTCTTCCTTCTCGGGAAATGCTACAACACTCATGCGCACACCTTCAGTCTCTTAAAACACAACAACAGAAATTAAATTCGCTCAGAAATAAGTAGGTGCTATTTTTAGCACAAAACCCCCCACTCCCAAAGGCCTAAAAGAGACGCGTACTCAACATGTTAAAAAATATCTCGCCTTTCGCAAAGGTCTGTCGTAGGATATGCCCAAAATCAAGGAGGTCTAGAAAATGACACATGCGTCCCACGACGTTTTGCTTAAACGCATCTATGATGATGGTATCACTTACGTTGATTTTCGCTTCACCGATCCCAAGGGCGTGTGGCATCACATGACCTTCCATGTGAACGCTGTGGACGCCGATCTTCTGCACGATGGCATCATGTTTGACGGCTCATCCATTCCCGGCTGGCGCAGCATTGAAAACTCTGACATGATTCTGATGCCCGATCCCTCTACTGCCTTTCGCGACCCATTTTCCCAGTACCCAACTTTGGTTGTCACATGCGACATCTTTGACCCCATGACGGGCAAGGGTTATAACCGGGACCCACGCAGCATCGCAAGGCGCGCAGAGACCTTTTTGCGCGGCACAAACGTTGGTGACCAAGCATTTTTTGGCCCTGAGCCTGAGTATTTTGTCTTCGATGAAGTTTACTATGAGGTGGGCGCAACCCACGCGTTCTATCATCTCAATTCCGCCGAAACAACGTGTTTGAACAACCCACTCTTCAACAGAGAAACGGCGCTCAGTTACCACCAAGGTCACCGCATGAACGCAGGAGGCGGGTATTGCCCTGTGCAGCCGGCTGACTCCCAGCACGAGCTGCGCGCGGAAACCCTGTCCACCCTGGCCAGCATTGGCCTTGGCATCCAAAAGCATCACCATGAAGTGGCGCCGGCCCAGCACGAGCTCGGCTTTGACCACAGCACGCTCCTGTCCATGTCCGACACGCTACAGGCCTTTAAGTACGTTGTGCGCTGCATGGCTCAAAAACGTGGCAAAACCGCGACCTTTATGCCCAAGCCCATTGCGGGCGATAACGGATCAGGCATGCACGTACACCAATCCATCTGGAAGGACGGACAGCCACTCTTTTTTGGCAAAGAGTATAATGAGCTCTCCCAAGACGCACTCTATTATATTGGTGGCATCTTGTCCCACGCGAAGGCCCTCAATGCCTTCACAAACCCCACCACAAACAGCTACAAGCGTTTGGTACCAGGCTATGAGGCGCCAGTCTATCTGGCATATTCCGCGCGCAACCGCTCTGCCGCCATTCGCATTCCCCACAGCACGAGCCCCAAAGGCAAGCGCATTGAAGTGCGCTTCCCCGATCCCACAGCGAATCCTTATTTGGCACTTTCCGCCATGCTGATGGCGGGTCTTGATGGCATTGCCAATAAGATTGACCCGGGTCAAGCTATGGAGAAAAACCTCTATGAGGCTGATACGTCCTCTCTGAACAAAATGTCCTCAACCCTCAAGGAAGCCCTCATGAGCTTGGATCAAGACAGGGACTTTCTTACCAAGGGTGGCGTTTTCGATAATGACCAGATTCAAGCGTACATAGAGCTTAAACTTCAAGAGCTTGAGGAAGTAGAACACGGACCAAATCCTGCCGAGTTCAAACTCTACTACAGCTTGTAATATTATTGACAATCTTCTTGCCACCTGTTATTGAGTCGTTCGTTAATAATAAAAAATGGACGACTCAATGAAATTTTTTTTTCTTGCCCTTTCCCTTTCAGCCTCCCTTGTGGCAACTTCCCCTTTACTCGCCAGCGCAACTCCAGAAGCTGGACTGACGGACTTTTCTCCCTATGAAGATATCATCAATCGCTTTCCCGGCCAGTTCCTGGCCCCAGATCTTTCCCTCATCAAAGCCCTTGACGCGGTTTACAAAGACGCTTCTCTAGAGGAGATTGCGCGCCTTGATAATACCCACTGCGCGGCTCTTGTGGACACAGCGCGCTTGTGGCAAGAAACACTGCGCGCACATTCGTCCCCATTTGCCCAGGACTTTGTACGCGAAATTGATGAGACCATCACCTCTCAAGGCGTCACCCCCATGTGGCTGACTTATATGCCCTTGCGTTTTGCAGCAAGCATTTCACAATCCCCAACAGAAGATGAGTGCACCGCCTACAACAGCGAAATCTTCAAAGGTGAAATCTCCTACGAACAGATTCTTTCACTTTGGCAAAACCCCAGCGCCTTCAAGAGCTACATGGGCCAGCACCCACCCCTCAGGGACCTGCGCTTTTTTGCCCCGACCCACATCCCTGAGAAAAGAGTCTTCTTACCTTTTCTTGGCTTGGTTGAACTATCCCTCCATGACATTGTGTACATGAACCTGACAACCCTTGCGCCGGTGGCGATTCCCTTGGAGTCCATCAAAGGGCGCGTCCATAGCATTACAAATCCCACCCCCCTGGGATTTGCCCTTCACGATATCCTCCACGGTAAGGACTCTGTTTTTTCCATCCCAACCCCACAGGAGCACAGCGCTGAGCTTGCCACCTTGCCTGAGGGAAGCACAGTCACGCGGGCGCCAAGCCCTCTTGAGGACCCAAAGACTTTGGCTCTTGCAACGGGTGCCCATGACACTTTGATTGGCGCCCTGCGCTATCTTGCAGACAAAGCGCTAGAGCAGGGTATTGACTCGCCTACCTTCCGCCAAGTCATGTTTTCCATTTTCGCCATCCACCATGAAAGCTCTCCCTGGCCACTTGAGGCCTTTATGAGCCCGACTCTTCAAGAGGCACTGATCAGCTTAATCCGCCATACCAAGGGGCTAGACGCTGAGGTATATGAGCCTCAAGATTTTGCTCAGACCCTCTATGAAAATGAGTGCGGCGTGGATATTTTCCAAACCTCCCCCTTCGACGGCAGGAGCCTTCTTTCGGACGAGGAAATTGTACGCACAATGACTTCTCTCACACGCGCGCCCGCCTCGCCCGTTGAGCTCTTTCGACACCCAGAGGCGGCGAAAGACAAACCCGTGCGCGCACCCCACAAGATCACCGCGTCCGCAACCTTTGTCTCAAAAGACTTTTGGCAAAATCCTATGACGCAAGAAAGGCACTACATGCAAACGAACATTGTGCAAAAAGAGATTTTCACTTTGAACTATCGCATCAAAAACGCCGAAGGGACGCGCTCCATGTTGAAAGCCGCTGGCCTCAAAGCCTTGCCAAAAACTGTAACCTTTGAGTCGCTTCTTGCCGGGCGAGTCCCCGAAGATATCAGTGACACTGACGTCAGGCGCGCCGCGCAAGAAGCTGTGATCTACATCAATACTCTTGGCGCAAAAGCAAGTTATGTTCTTGATGCAAGCACGGTATTTGCGTATGAGGCGCTCTCTCAAGATGCGGCGGCTCCCCACCACGCCCGTCAGGCCGCAAGCGCCGCAGCCCTGGTTGCACATCTGAGCTCCTTTGAAGGCGGCATGTAAAGTAACGCATCCCCAGGCCCGGCCTGGGGATCATTCCCCATACAAAACACACCCCTTAGCCATTCTTTAACGCCTTCGGGCGTAGTATGAAATTAGGAAGAGCTTTTTCATGGAGGTTGTCATGGGCAACTTTGTGCGTGTGTGTCATATTCTCTTGTGTATGTCGGTGGCGTCTGTTGCAGGGGCGTCCTCCTCTTCTGCTCCAAACGAAAAAGACCTCAAGCCTACGGAGCCCCACAAACACCGCGTTCTTGCAAGTGCGTATGTTCAGTACCTTCCCCCAAGGGTCATTGTGGATCGTCTCCATAAAGGAACATATGACTTTGCAAAAGGGCCTTTGGCTGGCGCTAATCTCAATAAACAGGATTTGTCGGGCGTTAACCTTGAAAAGGCTGATCTGCGCCACATAAAGTTGGCCTGGGCAACTTTGAAAGACGCTAAACTTGGTGGTGCTAATCTTGAAGGCGCGCAGCTTTACCATGCTAACTTTAAGGGCGCCAACCTCAGAGGCGCAAATCTCAAAGACGCCCAAACCTGGGGGGCAAACTTTTCAGGTGCGGATCTTTCAGGGGCCATCGTGTCTGAAATCCACTTTGCCCACGCTGTGACTGACGAGAATACAAAAAAGGTTGGGATGATCGTCATTCCGGCCAAAGCGCGTTGACACATTGTTAATAACGTCATAACGTTCCTTGTCAAAGTAGTGGAGGAACATGATGACATTTAAGTGTATTCTGACAAAGACAACGGCTCTTGCGCTTGTGCTTTTAGCACCAGGCGCCTTGGCAACGGCAACCTGTGATGACACCCCTGTGGTGGAGAAAGAGGACTTCGCAACACGCCGTACACGAGAGTTCGCTCGCCTCGAAAACCTCTATGGGCAGTATCTTGATAAGATCGCTTTTCAGGTGCGGATCTGCCAGAGCGACGCTGCCAAGGAAGAGCTCATCGCCCGTCCCTTCAATATTGAATATCTTAAGTCACTTTCGTCCATAGACGACTTCAACGCAGACGAGGCTAAAAAGGGCGTAGGACCCGACCCCATTGTGTATATGAATGAGGAGCAACAAGGGCGCATCAACCTCAATAAATTTACGCCTATCGCATTGGCTGTAGCCATGTCACGGGCGGACCTTGTAGAAGTATGGCTGTCCTTTGTACCAAATGTTAATGATCATAAGCTCAGCGGCTGGGGTTACCGCCAACCTTATACCCTTGCACACTTTGCCGTTGAGCCCCTTTACCCTTGGACGGAGCGCACCGTTCCTATGCAGGCTGCGCTGCGCATCCTTAACCTCCTCGCCGCAAAAGGTTTGGACCTCCAAGACTACGTCAGCCATGATCAGATGGGCATCTACACGGGGCTTCCTTTGGGGGCCGGAAACCACAGACCCCACACCATGGATCCCTTGACCATCCGTGCTCTTTTGTACGGCGCAGATCCAAAGGCTCCAGGCACAAGCTCTCACGGAACAAGAGTTCGCTTGGAAAAACAGTCAGAAGGCGGCTACTGGGACAACGATTTTGTTGAGGCGCTTTACACAGACGCCAAAAAACAGGTCAAAATGAATGCACCCATCCGGCCGCTTGAGACAGTTGCCAAAACCCTCGAGGAACAGCGCGTAGAAGAACTTGCCCTGTTGCAGTCCTTCTCCTTCTTGACTGTACAGGACTAGCCCTTCCTAACACCTCCAAGGAAAAGGGGTGTTGCTACCCCTTTTCCTTGAATCCTTTTCTGCCACGCGCTACCATATAAGAAATAATAAAGACATGGAGGTCGCGATGATTGAAGACACCTACTATGGCCTGTCGGCTGAAGGATTTCATAAGGTTTACTACCGCACTTACGGCGAGGCGCACATGGAGGATACCCTCTTTTGTGTCCATGGCCTGACACGTAACTCCGCGGACTTTCATTTCCTGGCCCAGGCCCTTGAGGATAAATTCCGCGTAGTATGCCCCGACGTTGTGGGGCGCGGCAAGAGTGCACGCTTTCAGCAAGCCAGGCACTATTCCTATCATCAATATCTTTCGGACATGAACGTGCTTATGCAGCGCCTGCGTGTGCCCCATGTGGATTGGCTCGGCACCTCCATGGGTGGACTATTCGGCATTGTACTGGCAAGCCTTCCCGAGGCGCCTATTCGCCGGCTGATTCTCAATGACATTGGCCCCTTTGTGCCAGCCACGGCCGTGGATCGCCTGAAGACCTATGCGGGTATCCCCATGGAATTCAAAGACATGCATGAGGCAGACGCCTTCTTGCGCGTGGCGTACGCCCCCTTTGGTCCCATGTCAGCGGAAGCCTGGCAGTACTTCCTTGAGCACAGCCTGCGTGCAACGAATGCGGGAACACTGACCCTGGACTACGACATCCGCGCCACCGCAGCTGTGGAAGGCGACAACCAGGACGCCCTCGCCCTTGGGGAGGATCCTGAAGGCAACGTGACCTTCTGGCGCTTTTGGGACAACATCAAGTGCCCAGTTTTGCTACTCCACGGCAAGCATTCAGATCTCGTGCCCCAGCGCGTTATCGATGAAATGCGCATGCGTGGTCCCAGCTTTGATTTGGTACAATTTGAAGATGCAGGACATGCGCCGTCCCTGACGCAACCCGACCAGATTCAGGCGGTCAAAGACTGGCTTGAAAAGACGGATCCCATTGTGCGCACATTGTCTTGTCAGAAGTAACGCCCAACCCAACGAACGGGCACGCGCGACCCGCGTGCCCTTTTCCTAATTTTGCCGCAGTAAACTAAAATGGACGGTTTCCTCGAGAGCTGACTTGGCGGGAGAGGCTTGAAACACGCTCAGTGCGTCCAGCGCTTCCTGCCCGTAGCCACTTGCGATGCGATGGGCCTCATCAAAGGCGTTGTATTTGGACAATAGCGTCAGAACCTCAGGAAGGTGCGCTTTTTGATCTGCACCCGCGTCATAGACCTCGCGCCAAAATTGTTGCTCGGACGCACCTCCCTTTTCATAGGCCAGGACCACTGGCAGTGTTACTTTACGCTCAAGAAGATCGCCGCCCACAGCCTTGCCAAAGGACGCGTCACCACCTTGGTAATCCAGGATATCATCAACGATTTGAAAGCAAACACCCAAGGCCCGCCCGTAGGTGAGAAGCCCTTGCCTTTGAACCATGTCAACACCTGCAAGGATGCCCGCAACACCCGTGGCCGCCTCAAAAAGCGGCGCCGTTTTTGCGGACATAATGTCGACACATCCTTGCCGCGTCACGCTTAGATCCCCTGTCATGCTC
This sequence comes from Pseudomonadota bacterium, assembly GCA_020161545.1. Taxonomy (GTDB): domain Bacteria; phylum Pseudomonadota; class Alphaproteobacteria; order Caedimonadales; family UBA1908; genus JACESU01. Next base: position 285 of record JAIUNT010000025.1, on the reverse strand, counting down.
AGCTGCAAGACCTCACCCTCCGACAGGCGCACAGAGGTTGCCGAAAGAAGTGCCAGAACTTCTAAACTCCCTTGGGCCACCATAAGCTCAAAGGCGCGCGCAAAAAGGAAGTCACCCACAAGGACACTGGCCTTGTTACCCCATACCGCATTGGCCGTGGGGCGGCCTCGGCGCAGCGTCGATGCGTCCACCACGTCGTCGTGCAGCAGCGTGGCGGTGTGAATCAACTCGACCACTGCAGCGAGGCTGAATCGGTGGTCGCCGCGGTAGCCCAACGCTCCGCAC
>JAIUNT010000024.1 GCA_020161545.1 Pseudomonadota bacterium | reverse complement strand
TGCAAAAAAATCCTGGCATGTCGATTTATCCCATATTGAGGGCCTGGACACAGGCGGGGCGTGGATCATCAGGCGCTTTATGGAAGGTGTGCGCGCACGTGGCAGCAAGGTCAGCCTTGTGTGCAACAATAAGCTCTATAAAAAGCTCATTGAGGAGCTGAGTGTTCCTGAGGCCCCCGGTGAGTCTGAGGGCAAGCGCCTTACTTTCTTGGGGTTTGTGGAGAATCTTGGGATAAAAGCTATTCATCAGGTCCAGGAAACCCTGCTGCTCATTTCCTTTTTTGGGGAGGTCTGCGTGTCCCTTTTAGGGGTGATGATGCGGCCGCGCACCCTGCGCTTGCGTGCCACGTGCCATCACTTGCAAGAGGTGGGGCTTAATGCCTTGCCCATCGTGGGGCTTATTTCTTTTCTTATTGGGGTGGTGCTTGTGTACCAGGGAGCAAACCAACTCAAACGCTTTGGCGCCGAGATTTTTACCGTGGACCTTCTGGCTGTGTCGGTCCTGCGTGAGATTGGCATTTTGCTGACTGCCATTGTGGTGGCTGGGCGCTCGGGCAGCGCGTTTACGGCCCAGATAGGATACATGCAGCTCAACCAAGAGGTGGACGCCATGCGCGTCATGTCCCTGGATCCTGTAACATACCTTGTGGTGCCGCGCCTCATCGCCCTTGTGGTGGCCCTGCCTCTGCTGGGGTTCTTTTCTGACATGATGGCCCTGATGGGCGGGGCGCTCATGGGGGATGTGCTCATTGGGCTGAACTTTTCCCAGTTCCTGACCCAACTCAACCTGTCCATAGGGGCGTGGACCTTTTGGACGGGAATTATTAAGGCGCCTGTCTTTGCCTTTGTGGTGGCACTTGTGGGTTGTTTTGAGGGGCTGCGTGTGCATGGAGGCGCCGATAGTGTGGGCCAGCAAACAACGCGCTCGGTGGTGAAGTCCATTTTCCTCGTGATTGTCATGGACGCCATCTTTTCCATTTTCTTTTCTTACATGGGGATTTAAGTGGCAGCTGAAAAAGTACTCAGTGTTGAAAATCTTGTGACGCGCATCGGAGGCAAAGTGCTCCATGACGGTGTCAGTTTTGATCTCGTGAAGGGAGAGATCACAGGGCTTGTGGGGGGATCTGGCAGCGGGAAGTCTGTTCTCCTGCGCACATTGCTAGGTCTCATGAAACACGAGCGTGGCACCATTTTTCACTATGACGAACAAGGGAAAAAGACCCGAGAACCCCAAGAAATTGGAGTCCTATTTCAAAGTGGGGCGCTGTTTAGCTCTCTCACCGTGGGCGAGAATATCGAGGTTCCTCTGAAGGAAAAAGCACACCTTGACCCGGGTCTTTGTCAGGAAATTGCCCTTATGAAGCTTGTGATGGTGGGGCTGACGGCCGCGGATTATACAAAATACCCATCAGAGCTTTCGGGAGGTATGATTAAGCGGGCAAGCCTTGCGCGCTCCCTGGCCCTTGATCCAGCGCTTTTGTTCCTTGACGAGCCCACCGCAGGCCTTGACCCCATCAGTGCAGAAGCCTTTGATAATCTGATCATGGAGTTGCGTGAAAATTTGAACCTGACGGTTTTAATGGTGACCCATGATTTGGATACGATCGTGAGTGTGTGCGACCGCGTGGCTGTCCTTGTGGACAAGCACCTTGTGGTGGGCACGCTTCAAGAGATTTACAAACACCCTCATCCCTGGATTCATGCGTACTTTCAAGGCAAGAGAGGCCGGCAAGTTGCGCGGTGAGGAGGCTTGCTGAGTGCGTCTTCTTTCGCTACAGTAGGGGCGATTGCCTTAAAACTTATATGGAGAAAAAGATGTTAAAGAGAACTTTTGCCATGACCTTGCCTTTTGCGACGGCTGTGTGCGCAGATACAGGCGCGGCGCCAGCTGGTGGCATGGCCGCAGGGGTTATGCAGTTTGCGCCATTTATTGCTATTTTTGTGCTTATGTACTTCTTGATCTTGCGCCCCAGTCAAAAGCGCGAGAAAGAGCGTCAGGCCATGGTGTCTGCCCTGAAGCGCGGCGACCGCGTTTTGACAAATGGTGGTATCCTGGGCGTTGTGCACAAGATCGTTAATGATGACGAGATAGTGCTCGAGATTGCCGATGACGTCCGTGTGCGATTTGCACGCTCTGCTGTGTCCCAGGTGTTGTCCAAGTCCGAGCCCGTTCATGTGGCGTCTCAAAAAGAGGACGCGGCTGAAGGGGAGGCATCTTCTGAGCCAAAGACAAAGTCTGTGACAAAGAAGGCGCCAGCAAAGCGTCAAAAGACCTCAGCCTAAGGGATACGACCCATGAACGTGCGCCCCCCCATGATTGTTGCCAATTGGAAGATGAACATGGATCTTGGGGGCGTGCGTGCGTGGTGTGAGGCCATGGCGCAAGAGTCCTTTGAGGGGGACGCCCAGGTGGTGGTGTGCCCATCCTTTGTCCATATTCTTTTCGCGGCTGGACGTCTTGTGGCCCTTGATTTTGCCATGGGCGCCCAGGACGCAAGCGCATCCAAAGAAGGCGCTTATACAGGGCAAACCAGTGCGCAGATGCTCAAAGACGCAGGATGTGGGTTTTGCCTTGTGGGGCACAGCGAGCGCCGTGCATATTGTGGTGAAACTGACGCCCAAATCCATGAGAAAATCACACTTTTGTGGCAGGCTGGTATCACACCCATCATGTGTGTGGGTGAAACTGAACAAGAGCGCGCGGCCGGGCGCACGGGGGAGGTGCTCGCGCGTCAAATCCGTGACGGATTGCCGGCGTCTGCCGCGTCCCATCCTTTTGTCATCGCCTATGAGCCACGGTGGTCCATTGGAACGGGAGTCTTACCAACCCTTACGGACATGGAAGGGGCTCACGCTTTTATCAAAGAGTGTGTCAGTGGACATGTGCCATGCGCTGACGCACCTGTGCTTTATGGAGGCTCTGTGACCGCCCAAAATGCAGCTGAAATTCTCGCTGTGCCAGGCGTAGACGGGCTTCTTGTGGGGGGGGCAAGTCTCAACGCTCAGACCTTTTCCCAGATCGTGAAGAGTGCCCAACCTCCTCATATGTTTTCCTCCAGCGCACCTGCGCATAAAACCTGTGCTCTTTGACAGTTTTTTTGTATTTTTTTCCTGTCGTGCCGCGTTACCCTTGTGTTAAGGTTTTGCTTAAGGACATGCCACTTTTAAGGGTTTTTTCATGGTAAAGGATGATTTTATCAAAAGCGCACTTCTGTATCACTCCCATCCTACGCCAGGAAAGTTGACCATTGCGGCAACCAAACCCCTTGCCAATCAAAGGGACCTTTCCCTGGCTTATTCTCCGGGAGTCGCGGCCGCGTGTGAAGAAATCGTACGCGACCCCGAGACGGCGTCTCTTTACACGGTGCGCAGCAACTTAGTTGCCGTCATCACCAACGGAACGGCGGTGCTGGGGCTTGGTAATATTGGCCCGCTGGCAGCCAAGCCAGTGATGGAGGGCAAGGGCGTTCTCTTTAAAAAGTTTGCAAATATTGATGTGTTTGACATTGAGATTGATGAGTCAGACCCTAAGCGCCTTGTAGATATCATCGCAAGTCTTGCGCCCACCTTCGGCGCTATTAATCTTGAAGATATCCGTGCGCCTGAGTGCTTTGAGATTGAGCGCGCCCTTAAGGAGCGCTTGAATATCCCTGTTTTCCATGATGATCAGCACGGCACTGCCATTATTGTGGGCGCGGCGGTTCTCAATGGCCTTCACCTTGTGAAGAAGAAAATTGAAGATGTTAAAGTGGCCGTCTCCGGCGCAGGAGCTGCCGCCATTGCATGCTTGCAACTTCTCGAAGGTCTTGGCCTTAGGCGAGAAAATGTCATGGCCACCGACGCGAAGGGCGTTCTTTATGAGGGGCGTGACAACATGGACGCTTCTAAGGCGCTCTACGCAAAGAAAACCGATGCGCGTACCCTTGGCGATATCATGAAGGGTGCAGATATTTTTCTTGGGCTTTCAGCGGGCAATCTTCTGGATGAGGACATGCTGCGTTCCATGGCACCAAACCCACTGATTCTTGCTCTGGCCAACCCGACACCTGAGGTAAATCCCCTTTTTGCAAGGGAAGTGCGCCCCGATGCCATTGTGGCGACGGGACGTTCGGATTACCCTAATCAGGTCAATAATGTTCTTTGTTTTCCGTTTATTTTCAGAGGTGCTCTCGATGTGGGTGCAACTGAAATTAACGACGCCATGAAGCTTGCATGCGTGAAGTCTTTGGCTGCCCTTGCACGCGCTGAGCTTTCCGATGTTGTCACGCGTGCATACGGTGACGATGATATCCGTTTTGGCCGGGATTACATTATTCCAAAGCCCTTTGACCCGCGGCTTATCATCGAAGTTGCCCCGGCTGTGGCCCAGGCTGCCATGGATAGCGGCGTTGCAAAGCGCCCCATTGCGGATATGGAGGCCTACAGGCAGAATTTATCCCAATACGTTTATCGCTCTGGTCTTGCCATGCGTCCCTTATTTGCAAGGGCGAAGAAAGATCCCAAGCGTGTGGTGTATACGGAAGGCGAGGATGAACGGATCTTGCGCGCAACACAGGTTGTTGTGGATGAGTGCCTTGCTCACCCGATCCTGATTGGACGCCCCAGAGTCGTGCAAATGCGCCTTGAAAGACTTGGCTTGCGTATTAAGCCTGGGGAGCATTTTGAGCTGATTGATCCCGAGAATGATCACCGCTTTCACAAGTACACACAGGCCTTTCACGAGGCGACCCAACGTCAAGGTGTAACGCCTGAATACGCCAAGACGCTCATGCGTACGGATACCAGTATCATCGGGACCATGATGGTGCGCTTAGGTGACGCGGACGCAGTGCTGTGTGGTCCTGTGGGCGGGTATCATCAACACTTTGGGAATATCAAGGCGCTCCTTGGCCCTTCAACACCTGGGGGCGTGATGGCCTCTCTCAGCGTTATGGTCTTGGATCAGGGAGTTATCTTCCTGACAGACGGCTTTGTGAACGCCAATCCCACGGCGGAGGAGCTTTGCCAGATTACTGTGTTGGCGGCAGACCAAGTGCGCCTGTTTGGTTTTGAGCCAAAAATTGCACTCTTGTCTCATTCAAGCTTTGGATCAACCAATGCTGAGTCTGCTGTCAAGATGCGTCGCACCGTTGAGCTTTTGCACGCACGCCATCCCGCGCTCGAGGTTGAAGGTGAAATGCATGGAGACGACGCATTTGACGAGAAGCTGCGCCATCGCCTGTTCCCAAACTCAAAATTAACAGGCCAAGCCAATCTTCTCGTGATGCCTTGCATTGATACGGCCAACATTGCCTTTAATCTCTTAAAAGCATTGGCAGGTGGCCAGCCCGTGGGGCCGTTCCTTATCGGGATTAAGCAGGCGGCGCATATATTAACCCCTTCGGTGACAGTGCGTGGCATTATCAACAATACAGCCATGGCTGTAGCTGACGCCCAGCGCGCCCTTGCTTTGGTTGAGCCACGTGCGGTGAAGCAGGCATGACGGAGACGACGCCTCTTCAACCCCCCTCCCAAACCGAGGACCCTATTGAGACGGTCGCCCTTTTGAAAGAGCGTGCCGAGGGTGCACTCGTTCAAGGGGACCATGAGGCGCTCTTTACCCTTGTGCAGGATTTTCCTGCCATTGATATTGCCGAGTTGTTGGAGGAATTATCTCAACCCGACCGGCGTGCATTTTTGGAGATTGTGCAGCATCAACTGCCTGCGGAAGTTGTTTCTGAGATCGATGAATCCTTGCGTGAGGAAGTCTTTGAGATCTTAGGGCCTGCGGGTGTGGCCGCGGTTGTGAGTGATTTGCACACCGACGACGCCCTTGATTTGATTGAGGATTTGGATGAGGAGCAACAGCGCGAGATCTTATCTTCGGTCTCTGCTGGCGAGCGTGCCTTTCTAGAGGAAGGCTTGTCATATCCTGAGGAGAGTGCGGGCCGCTTGATGCAGCAAGAAATTGTCTGCGTGCCCCCTTTTTGGACCGTTGGAGAGACATTGACTTTCGTGCGTGAGATGGAGGACGTATCAGACCATCTTTACGACATTTATGTTGTTGACCCAAGTCATCAACCCATTGGGGCGGTGTCTTTGGGGGCGCTTTTGAAAAATCCTTTGGACCAAGTCGTGTCCGAAATTATGCGCACGAGCATTCACCCAATCGCTGCGGAAGAAGACCAGGAACAGGTCGCCAACCTTTTTCGCCGTTATTCTCTTGTCTCCGCGCCCGTCATTGATGATGCGGGGCGTATTGTAGGGATGATTATCTTCGACGACGTCATGACCGTTATGGATGAAGAGGCGGAAGAAGATTTGCTTTTGATGGCCAACGTGGGTGAGTCCGACTTCCATGAACCCGTCTGGACCACAGCCTATTGGCGCACAAGATGGCTTCTTGTCACGCTCTTCGACGTGCTGATGTCGGCTTTTGTGATCACGCATTTTGAGGCGTCCATCCAGGCTGTGACGGCGCTGGCGGCCCTCATGCCCATTGGCGCAAACTTAAGTGGTGCCTTTGGGATGCAGGTGACAACGGTGATGGTACGCGCCCTTGCAACAAACTCCTTGCGTGAGGCTGACACTTGGCGCGCGGTGCGCAAAGAAGTGCAGGTGGCCCTTGTCATTGGCGGCGCGCTGGCTGTCTTTTCCGGAGGGCTTGTGACTTTTTTCCTTAAGAATCCGCCCCTTGGTGGTGTTTTGGCGGCAAGTCTCATGCTCGATATGATATGGGCGGCCTTTGCGGGCGCCCTTGTTCCCATCGTGATTGACCGCTTTAACCTGGACCCGGCCATCAGTTCTGGACCCATCATTACAACCACGACAGATATTTTGGGCTTTGCCATTTTCCTCGGGCTTGCCACACTTTTCCTTCTTTAAGTACCGAACAGTTGTTCGTGCTTTATGTGCACGAAAAACTTTTTTAGTCGAAAATAAAATCAGCCCAATATTTTTTAATTATTTTTTTACGATTTTGCTCAACATTTCGGGATAATGCCTATAAGGAAGTGTGCAACACTAACTGGAGGTTTTTTATGCGCGTTTGTGGATCTAACTTAATAAAAAAAATCACTTTATCGCTGTCTATTTGTTTTTTTCAGAATCTTTCGTGGAGCAGCGCGACTGCGGATGACGCGCGTGAGGTGCCCTTGCATCGTCAGAGTTATCCTATTGTTTTTGCGGATGATATTCTCGGTTCTATTGACGTTAATCTTATCGATAAACCGTTTGGAGTGACCCTTTTACGCCCTGCTGACTCAGAAGGCGAGATGAGCGTTTCTAGGGAGTATAAGAAAGCAGGTACGTCTTCGTCCCTACCCATTGAAAGACCGAGAAAGAGAGAAGAAATACGATATATCTCATCATCTTGCCCGACGCCCTTTAATTCACCCACACTGAAAAGGTGGGTTGAGGCAGGGGGCGAATCGGAAGCCTTTGGACACCTACGTCTATGCAAGAAGAAAATGGTAAAAAAAAGTGCCCACACGGCAACGGATACTGCGGGGCAATCTTCACAAGCCCCTCGAGCTTCTCAGGTCAGTGAGAGTGCATGCGGCGAACGCGAGGGCGTCTTACGTCTCCCCAAAGAGCACAGAAAGAAAAGGCAAGACAAGCGGTTGCGAAAAGCCCATACACATCACACTGGTCTTGTGCCCACGCATGACTTCCTCACAGATATATCAAAACAGGCGCATGTGGGTGATAACCCCCGTTCGCGTGCTGCGCAAACGGACCTCTTGACCCTTGCCAAGAGTCCTCTCAATGGATCAGACAGTCGGATGCGTGCGCTTACACTACAGGACTCTGGTGCATTTTTTTCGGCGTGCCGTTTCGTGCGCAGTGACGGATCACGTTTTGAAGATCCTGCGTCCCGGGCACTGGCCAAGTACAGCAAGATGCCCTTTACAGGTGTTGAGAGCCTCACAATCTACGGTTTGCTCTCCCCCGAGAGCTTAGAAGCTTATTTAAAGCTCTTTCCAAACTTGAGCGAGCTTCTCGTCCCCACCTGCCGCAAGACGAATTACGCACAAATTGACGTTGCCATCTCTCCCAAGCCACAAGAAACTCACGCGGATATGAGTCCTCGCACCTGCATGCTCAAGGGGCTCGCTCAGATTGCCGCTTATATTAAGGGACAAAGGGACGCATCGACTCTGTGCACATTTGCCTTGCCTTGTACGACAGAGCTCACGCCTGAAGACGCTCAAGGTGCCCTGGCTGAGGCGGCACTAGAGTCGTTTTTCTTCACAGGCACCAAGACATATCATCTGGATGGAATGATGCGAAAGATGCATATTTTCAAAAAACGCTAAACAAGGGGGGACTTTCTTAGTCTATTGAATTCCAAATGGTATGTTCGGCCTTTTTGTGTTTTTTTATTCGTTATTTATTCTTTTTTTACTTTTAGATCATTTTTTATAAATAATCATCTTCTATGGTCACCTTGTGTTGTGATGCAGGGGGGTGGAAGATGATCAGACGTTTGTTTGGAGTAGGCGCTTTCATGCTTGTGAGCGTCTTTGCTTGGTCCAGTGATGAAGTAGGCAGATTTGGCCCGCCCATCAGGGTGCTGCCGACGCTTTCAACATCTACTGCACAAATGCCCCAAGTTGACCTGAGGCGCGAGAGTGATCATGTCCCAATCCCCTTCCTCAGCGCCTCCCAAGATAGCACAGAAGCCGAACTCATACCTGTAGATTTGGGGCCTAAGTGCACGCTTTTGTCTTTAGATGGTGGCGGCATACGCGGGTATATAGAGGCCCTTATTCTTCATGACATGGAGGTGAAATTCAAACAAAGGCTTGCTCAGCGCGGTTTAGGGGACGCAAAACTTATTGAAGCCTTTGACTTGGTTGTGGGCACTTCCGCCGGCGCCATTGCAGCGGGATGCTTAACTGTTCCAAGCAGCGACAACCCTAAAAAGCCCCGCCACGATGTGGCCGCTCTTTTAGAGTTTTTTGAAGGCACCCAGCGCGACGCAAGTGGTGAGCCTACTTTTGAAGGATCCAAGGCCAGCAGCATGTTTACCCGCACATGGACCCAGTGCTTTTTCTCCCTTTTTGGTTTGCTTGATGAAAAGTACTCGACCCAGCCTTTGAGTAAAGCCCTTAAGAGTTATGGACTCAAGGATGCGTTTCTTACCCAAGCTTGTGTGCCTACGGCCATGGTGACGTCAGAAATTACAGATGAAGGATTTGGCTGCCAACCTGTTTACTTGCGCAGCTATGACAAGGAGGGGTCCTTAAGCGGCATGAGCATGCGGGCCGCAACCCTGTGTTCTGGTGCGGCGCCCACCTATTTTGAGCGCGTGTGTGTCTTGGATAACGATGATGAGTTCCGTTACTTTGTGGATGGTGGGCTCAGCGGCTCCAACCATCCAGGTCCTGTTGCAGAGGCTGAAGCCATCAAGTTCCTGCCACATTTATTGGATGGGGATAAAACCAACATGTTCCTTGTATCCGTGGGTACCGGTGTTGCAAAAGTCATGCTGGACGGAGAACGGGCGGCCAATTGGGGTCTGGCTTCGTGGGTGCGTCCTGTTATTGATTTGAGTTTGGCGCTGCCAACCCTTACCAATGACATGAATTTGCGCACAAGATTTGGGGATTACACGCCCGGTCAAAGTGCGGGATATATTCGCTTAACGCCATGGCTTGAAAAACCAAGCCCCCTTGATGATGCGCGCCCCGTTGCCATGCAGATGCTGCGACGCACCGCCCTTCAATACATCGCGGACAATCAAGAAACCATTCACGCGACTGTTGACCAACTTGTGCTGCGCTACATCGCCAAGCAAGCCGCTGACGCCCCGGGCAAAAAAGAGGTGAGGCGTGCCTTTAAAGCCGTGCGTCAGCAGGGGCACCAGTCACAACTCTTTGCGGGCTAAAGAAAATGCGCGCCGCCACAAGGGGCCGTAAGACCTCAGTGGTGGCGCTGGTGTCCTGATGGAGATACTTATCAGGCGTTTTAAAAACAAAGGGGGGATCATGGGGCGCTTTTATACAAAACTTATGGCAGCAAGCGTCTTACTCTTGAGCGGGGCATATGGCAGCGTGCATTCGGAGGATGATCAGGCATCCTCCATTGCCGCCCAATCTGGCACGCCAACGGTTTTGGTGTTGTCGCAAATGCACCGTCTTCCGGATGAGGATGATTCCCAAGGTTTAGAGGATACTGTCCTCGTCGTCGATGGACATGACACACATAGAACAATAGTCACACCACGCCCCGGCGATGGCATCCAGATCCATATGCTTGCGGCGCCCTCCGACGAACCGCGCATTGAAGCCCCTGAGATTGCCGCCCTTGCCCTTGATGGCGGAGGGGTGAGGGGGTACTTTCAGGCCCTGCTTTTGTCCGCCCTTGAGGAAGAATTTCGTAGATGCTTGGATGTTGATCCGGCAATGTCTGCCAAAGATAAACCCCGTCTTGTAGAGGCTTTTGACTTAGTGGGTGGCACATCTGCAGGCGCCATCGGCGCCGGCTGCTTGACTGTTGCTGATGAGACAGGCATGCGCCCACTGCACGATCTTTCAACGCTGCTTTCTTTTTATGAGGGTGACGCGCGTGACGCAGCCGGCAACCCCACTTTTGCCAACCCGCCTGTTGCGGGGATGTTTAACCGCTCACTGGCGCGTCGCATTAAAACGGGCTTTGGTTTACTCAATGAACGCTACTCCAGTGATCCCATGCGCCGAGCTTTAAGTGCGTATGGTCTTGATGTGCCCCTTGCGCAGGCATGCGTGCCTACACTCATTGTCACAACGGAGTTACGCAACGACGACATTGGATGCAGGCCCATTCATTTCAAAAGCTACGATATGGGCGAGTTTCCGGGCCTGACCGCTGCCCAGGCGGCGCTTTGTTCGGGAGCTGCCCCCACTTACTTTGAGCGCATGGCGGTAGATGACGCGTCTGGCATGGAGCGTTACTTTGTGGATGGAGGCCTTACAGGCGCTAATAATCCGGCGGTTGTCTTGACGCCTGAGATTTTCAGCTTGCGACATGGTCTGCGGAAGAAGAACTTGCTTTTCGTGTCCGTGGGCACAGGCATTGCGCCCATTCAGGTGAATGGGCGTAAGGCTGCTAACTTTGGCCTTGTGGATTGGGTTGTGCCCATTATTGATTTGACACTGGGAATGCCAACCCTGACCAATGAGGCGATCATGGAAACGCTTTTTAGGCACCAAGATCCCACGCGTCCTGGCGGGTACATGCGGTGGTCCCCAGCGCTTGGGCAAAAAATTACCCTCGATGATGCAAGCCCAAGAAATCTTGCGCTCATGCGGCAAGTCGCCCTTACCTTTATTGATGCGCGTCAGGGTGAGATCAAAGAGGCCGCCCAAAAGCTGGCCAGGCGTTACCAAGTAAAATTGGAGGCGCGTGCCAGCGGTCATGAGGAGTCAATCGTGCCAGGAGGGGCCTCTTTTAGTGCGTTTACGTCAGTGTCACCGCCTGCCCACTAGGGTTTGATCCTGGGGCTACTCTTCTGTTTGGCCAGGGCTTGGACCGCTTTTCTCACCTGGTATACTCTTTCTGCTTATGGGCAGTGTTCGAGAGATATGGGAGGGGCTATGGGGAGGTTTCTAAGGTTTACTATACTGGGCGCGTTTCTTTCAGGGCAAGGCTTTGCCAGCCTGGATTTGGCAAGCGAATCAGACGCGCAGCACTCCCTCAGCACGGGTCACGTGATGCCCGTGTCTTGCCATGAACCGGACCTGATGGCGCCCAAGGTTGCAGCCCTTTCCCTTGATGGAGGCCAAGGGACGGGATACGTGCAAACACTCATTTTGTCGGCGCTGGACGAGGAGTTTCGAAAACTCCTAGGCGTGGCACCGGAAACACCTGACAAAGACAAGCCCCGTATCATGGAGGCCTTTGATTTTGTGCAAGACGACGCCACAAACGCCTTTTACGCGGGGCATCATGTCTTGCATGAGGTGATTCAGCGTGTGCCAGCGCTTGCACACTGTGACATCCTTTTTGTGTCCATAGGTATCCGACCTTTTGTGCCAGCGGCTGGACCACTTAGTTGGGTTCGGCACGTTGTCAATCAATCATTGCACGGGCCGGCTCTGGCCCACAACGCCCTCATTAAGACACCTTTCAGAAGCGGGGATTCTGATCATCCCGGAGGATACATCCGCTGGTCGCCACAGCTGAGTGAAGACATTGACCCCAGTGATACACGCCCACAAAACCTTGCACTGCTGCGGCAAATCGCCCTTGATTTTATCCAGGAGCGTCACGCAGACATTACACAGACTGCACAAAAGCTTGCGTGGCGTTATCAGGTCAAGATGGGGCTGCGGGCTGCCTATTAAGGCTCGAAAACAAGGTGTGCCCCGTGCAGACGGCAGGTGAGGTGACCTTGGGAGAGCGCCTCAACCTGGGTGCCGAAAATTTCCCCACGCCACCCGATCAGAAACGGCGCGCCTTGGGTCGGATCGTCCGCGTACCGCTCTATGTCCTTGGAGGTGGCAATCAGGGACGGCGCGATGTGGTGCTTTGCTGCCACAAAGGCGAGGAGTTGCTTGTAAAGCACAGCGCGCAGGCTCCCCTGGTCGCTTGGACGTGGACGCGGGACGGCTGGCGCCTCTTCAGGGGATGCCTCTTCTTGCATCAGAGTGAAAATCTCCTGGCGTGCCTCCTGGGGCAGGGGCTTTTTCTTCAGGCTTTTGGCGCGCTCGAAATCCTCGAGCGTCTGGGGGTTAATGGCCAGAAGCTCCGCCAGGGTCTCATTGGACAAAATCCGCGTGCGCGGACGGTTGCGCTCTTTAGCCCGCGCTTCGCGCCAGGCGGCCAGGCGCCTGAGCTGGGTTTCTTGAAGAGCGTTTCTTGTGCGCACATTCACACGCTCCCAGGCGGTCTTTGGGTCAATATCATAAAGGCTTGGCTCAAGAAGCTTCGCGCTTTCCTCCAAAGCCCATGTAAATCGCCCCATGGTTTCAAGGCCAGCGCGCATTTTCTCAAAGACCGGGGCAAGATAGATCACATCAGCGGCTGCGTAGCTGATTTGTGACGCGGTCAAGGGGCGCTTGGTCCAGTCACTGAGGCGCTCGGCCTTATCAAGGGACACCTCTAGGGTCGTTTTCACAAGGGCCTCAAAGCCCATGTTGACCCCAAACCCCCATAACATCGCCCCGATTTGCGTGTCAAAAAGCGGCGTCGGCATACATTTCAAATGATGGAAAAGGGTTTCCACATCCTGGCGCGACGCGTGGAACACCTTGAGAATATGGGGGTGCGCGAGAAGGGGCACGAGCGGCGCCAAATCCATCTCTGCCGCCAGCGGGTCAATGAGGACGCACGCGCCGTCAGGTGTGGCAACCTGCACGAGGCACAGCTTAGGCCAATAGGTTGACTCTCGCTCAAACTCTGTATCTACCGCCACAAAGGCGGGGGCTTCATCCACAAGGCCCTGGACATAAGCCTCAAGGGCGGCGGGGGTGGTAAGAATTTCCATGGGCGCTCCATCATTTTTGTCTGACGCACTCTAGCATAGACGACACAAAGTTGCTATTTTGAGGGATCAATTTTAAGTGTCAAGAAGGACTGATGATGCATCCATATCGTACCCACACCTGCGCAGACTTGCGCGCGTCCCATGTTGGTCAAGAAGTGAAGCTTTCGGGCTGGGTTCACCGCAAGCGCGACCACGGAAATTTGTTGTTTGTGGATCTGCGCGATCACTTTGGCATGACCCAGTGCGTTGTGGAAAAAGACGCCCCTGACTTTGAAAAACTTGAGGGCGTACGCTTGGAGAGCGTTGTGACCTTAACGGGTACGGTTTTGGCCAGAACTCCCGAGACCTGCAACAAGAACATGGCAACGGGCGACATTGAGCTGAGTGTTGCGGCGGTTCATATTGAGTCTGAGGCCGCACCTTTGCCCATTCAGGTGAACGCAGACCACGAGTTTCCGGAAGATACGCGCCTGCGCTACCGCTTCCTGGACCTGCGGCGCGAGAAGATGCACGCCAACATTGTGCTGCGCAGCCAGATTATCTCCCGCATCCGGGCACTCATGACGGGTCAGGGCTTTTTGGAGATTCAAACGCCCATCCTCACCGCAAGCTCGCCCGAGGGCGCGCGCGACTTTTTGGTGCCAAGCCGCCTGCACCCAGGGAAATTTTACGCGCTGCCCCAGGCGCCTCAGCAGTTCAAGCAGCTTTTGATGATCTCAGGCTTTGACAAGTATTTCCAGATTGCCCCATGCTTTAGGGACGAGGACGCGCGCGCGGACCGCTCACCTGGCGAGTTTTACCAACTCGATATTGAGATGTCCTTTGCAACCCAGGAAGATGTGTTCACAGCCATTGAGCCCGTCCTGCACCAGGTCTTTGAGGAATTTGCAAACGGGCGCCGTGTGAGCCCTGCGCCTTTTAAGCGCATTGCCTACCGCGACGCCATGGTGACCTATGGCAACGACAAGCCGGACTTGCGCAACCCGCTTCTCATTTATGATTTGTCTGACTTTTTTGCAGACTCCAAGGTTGCGATCTTTGCGGACAATGTGGCCAAGGGGCAAGTGGTGCGTGCCATTCAAGGTAAGGGCGCTGCCGCCAAGCCGAGGAGCTTCTTTGAAAAGCTCAATACTCATGCCCAGGAGCTGGGGGCGCCAGGCCTTGGATATGTGACCTTCACGGACACGGAGGCCAAGGGGCCGCTTGTGAAGTTCATGTCCGAGGATGAGATCGACCAGCTCAAAGCCCGCACAGGATGCGGGGCAGGGGACGCGGTGTTTTTCGTGTGCAACGTAGAGGCTGAGGCCACAAAACTCTCAGGCCTTTTGCGCACGAAGCTCGGCCAAGAGCTTGAGCTTATTGATGAAAACGCGTTTGAGTTCTGCTGGGTGGTGGATTTCCCCATGTTTGAGATGAACGAAGAAACAGGCCAAGTTGACTTCTCCCACAACCCGTTCTCCATGCCCCAAGGGGGACTTGAGGCACTCAACACCAAGGATCCCCTCGACATCCTTGCGTACCAGTACGATATCGTGTGTAACGGTATTGAGCTGTGCAGCGGCGCCATCCGAAACCACTTGCCTGAGATCATGTACAAGGCTTTTTCCTTGGCAGGATATTCCCAGGAGGATGTGGAGCGTGAGTTTGGCGGCATGCTGAGCGCCTTTAAATTCGGTGCCCCTCCCCACGGCGGTTGCGCGCCTGGCATTGACCGTATCGTCATGCTTTTGGCGGGCGAGCCGAATCTGCGCGAAATTGTGGCCTTCCCCCTCAACCAAAAGGCGGAAGACTTGCTTCTGGGCGCGCCCGGCAACGTGCGCGAGCGTCAGCTGGAAGAGCTCCATATTCGTGTGAAGTTGCCTCCGGCCGCGAAGTGATTTGCTACAAATTGGGGGAAACCTGAGAAGGGTCCCCCCAGAATCGCAATAAAGGTGCGCCTTTATCTTGTGACTTCCCCGTCCTCAGCCTCTATTTGCGTGATGATTGTGTTTATGTCTCAGTCAGGGACTGAGGCTGTTGAATGGCCTAGGGCCGGCCGCGCATCTTTGACGGTATCACAGGGTGATGTGAGTCAAGGCGGTAAAATCTCCTGGGCCTGCGTTTTGACAAAAACGGAATGATGGCGTGTTCAAACTGGTGTTCGAAGGGGACTGGCGAAAGACTTCCGACACCATTATTTTTGGGTTATATCGCGCAAACCCTTTAAAATGGTGATCGTCCCAGCCATCGGGATAAGCCGTGCTCACTTATGTCTCTATAAGCTGAAGCACGCTTACCCTCGCCTTCGTGAGTACTCATTTGAAATGCTTTTGCGCGATCATTTTATAAGTGTTTAGCTATCGCGCGAGCCCCATTCGGAATCGCTTCATATTCATTAAAGTTCTCTCTCGCCAAAAAAAGTCAATAGTCTCTGTGGAACGGAGTGGATTAGCTGTAATAACAAATTTTCCGTTTCATTTAATTATGGGATATAGGTGTTCCCTTTACCTTTGGGTAGTAGAGCACGACCATCTCATTATTTTTCATCTCTTTTAAGTCATCATTATTAAGCTGATGACCTTTGTAAATTAACAGTGTTTCTTCTATGTCACGCTGTTTCTTTAAAGCATGACCAATATCCTGAACAGTTCCGTGGACAGGTATTTCGACTATTATGGTACCGCCTTGCACCATGTCTTTCAGGAATACGGTTTTCATCTCAGTAGCTGGTGTTTCTTGGGCTGGCGCAATTGGTGTGGATTCAGCTACAGCAGAAGCATATACACCTTCTAAACTCAAAAGGCTTAGGAGAGTGACGCGTGTAATGGATTTCATGTAATTATCCTCTCAAAAAAATTCACATTTACCATTATAGAAATTAAATTATTAAGAAAGATTTAATGATCAAAATGATTTAAAAAAGAGCTTTTGATGACCTGCCGGTAGCAAGTTGACATGAGCGCTCACCCAATGCCAGGGGGGGGTGCGGGTTGGCAGTAAAAATGCTGACCCGCAGGGTTCAGCCTTATTACTGCGCGTTTGCGAAAAACTACTGCGGGCGTCAGGCCTTGGATATGTGACCTTCACGGACACGGAGGCCAAGGAGCCACTTGCCTGAGATCATGTACAAGGCTTTTTCCTTGGCAGGATATTCCCAGGAGGATGTGGAGCGTGAGTTTGGCGGCATGCTCAGCGCCTTTAAATTCGGTGCCCCTCCCCACGGCGGTTGCGCCCCTGGCATTGACCGTATCGTCATGCTTTTGGCCGGTGAGCCAAACCTGCGCGAAATTGTGGCCTTCCCCCTCAACCAAAAGGAGGAAGATTTGCTTGTTGGCGCGCCCGGCAACGTGCGCGAGCGCCAGCTGGAAGAGCTCCACATTCGCGTGAAGTTGCCTCCGGCCGCGAAGTAAAAAATAGACCCAATAAAAGGCGTCTCTCTTACCGGGAGACGCTTTTTCAGTTACCTTGCAGGGGGAGAGTGGCTGCTTGAGGATGCACAAGCGCTCGCCTCTTTTAGAAAGGCAAGGCGTTCGCCTACCGGCAGTGTCAAAGCCTCTTTAAGCTGCTCCTGTGTTTTGCCAACGCACGCTTTAATGAGGTATGTGCCATCCACCTTAGAAAGATCAGAAAGAAGCGTTTGTACGTATGGGTAAAGCGTGGAATCAGCATGGGGAAGGTGTTGGGTGACGGACATAATATGGTCGGGGGAGAAACGACTTCTGACAAGCAATTCGAGTCTGTCTGCACCTAGCTTCGACGCTTCTCGTACCAAAGAGTCCGCACCATAGTAATGAGTCACCCCATCCAAGAGCGAGCAGATTGGCTTAATTTTGTCAGGCGTTAAGCTGGATATAGATTTCATGAACGCCACACGTTGATAAGGTACCTGCGTTGTTTGGGCGACGGTTTGGAAGCAGACAAGCATGTTTTGAAGCTGGTCGACGCTCATCTGTACAAGGCTGTCCAGAGACAGGTTCCCATCTAGGCCTAAAGTCTTGATTGGTGCACAAACCAGTTCCCTAAGGAGGGGTATTTTTTGGACAAGGGACTCAGCGTCCCCAGAAAGAATGCTGGATACATGACTTCTGTAAAAGTACTTATCACACAGGGCAAGCATGGTTTCAGGTGTATGTTTTTTGCTTACCACTTTTTCCACGAGTGTGTCACCCAAGAAGAGAGGCTCTCTACCTATAAACGCTGTCTCAACATGGGGATAGCACGTCAGAAGTTGTTTTAAGGCGTGAAGTTGCGCGTCATCAAGCTGTTGTATATTGCGCAGAATACTCAGACGGCTGCAGGGCGCAAAGTTACCTGTCACTACGCGCGCAAGATCGCCTA
The DNA here is from genome assembly GCA_020161545.1 of Pseudomonadota bacterium. Taxonomy (GTDB): domain Bacteria; phylum Pseudomonadota; class Alphaproteobacteria; order Caedimonadales; family UBA1908; genus JACESU01. The sequence goes on along the minus strand of JAIUNT010000024.1, from coordinate 9,980 downwards.
TTGGGGTGGAGAACATAAGCTCTACCCCGTGCGCAATATCCTTCTCGCCTCGTATACCCCACAGGAACGGTTTTGCAAGGGGGAGTTTTTCGGGAGGCAGCTCCAAAATGTTTGTTCTCAAGAGAATAGCGCGCTGCATGTCCTCAAACTCTTGATCCGCAAAAAGCGTGAGCACGTCAGCCGAGTGGAGCTGTGCAGCTTGCGCAATATCCAGTCCATCAAAGGGGTAATCTTTCAAAAGGTGAATCAAGGCCACTTTTTTCTCTTCTGGAAAAAGATGCCCGTTTTCAAGGGCCATGACTCGGCAGTGACCGCCTAGGCCATAGCCCACAACACGTGCAACCTCCTCGGGTGTCTTTGCATAAGCCTTCTTAAGCATTGCTCTTTGTTCGTACTCAGGCACGCCATTGCACCAAGCCATCAAATGCGGCACATGTGCGGGTGTGAAGAGGTGTGCGTATGTGAAAACTCTATGCAACGCACCTGATGGAAAATGAGCATTTACAAGGGCTTGCAGCATATCATCGGAAAGTGTGTTTGCTTTCAAGAAATTGCCTCTAAATTCAAAGGTCCCCACAAAAGGTACAAGGGAGGACTTTAAAAGAGGCAGTCTTTCGGGGGAGATATCCTTGGCATGCTCGATGATAATCGCTCGTTCGTTTGGCGCAACACCCGCATTCTTGATTGCCTCGCGCATTGTGTCATCGAGGGCGTCAATACGCTCTGAGAGAGTGCGTTTACTAAAGCCGGAGAGGCCCTCCAGAAGTGCATCATGGCAGCTGCTCGCTTGTAGGCAAGCCGGCGCACAAAAGACAAGCAAGCAAAGAAGGGATAACTTATAAGGTTTCATGGATTTTTTCTCGAATAATATTCTGGAGGCGTACATTAGCATAAGAAGTCATAGACGCGTTATCAAAAATAGCTGACCATTGCGGGTCAGCTATTTGATGACACCGCCCCAAGAATTAGTGAGGGCGGTAGGTTGGATAGGCGGTGGTGCTGACCGCTTGGGCAACGAAGCATTTCAGGAGAGCCTGGGCGCCTTCATGGTCAAGGAGAGGGCCAAAGGCGCCGGAAAAGATGCCCCCAAGTCCCTGATTTTTTGGGTATATAACGGTGGCCGGCGGAGTGCTTTTGTCAAGACCAGCCAGGTCATGTGCCAGAGCAATGGCGCTGTGTAAGTCGCCAAGCTGGTCCACTAGGCCGAGCTCTAAAGCTTGGCGTCCCGTCCACACGCGGCCTTTGGCCACTTCGTGGGTTTTTTCCGCGGACAAATTGCGTCCCTTACTGACCCGGTGAAGGAAATAGGTATATGTGTAATCGATGCTCTCGTTAAAGGCTTGCCACTGCTCTGGTGTGAAATCTTCATTGGGAGATAGGGCATTGGCGTTGGGGCTGGTGGCCACATGCCCCCACTCCACACCAAAGCGGCGCCACAGCTGATCCAGCACAATTTTGCCGCCGGCCACACCGATGGAACCTGTAATGGTGGTGCCTTGGGCGACAATTTTGTCCGCAGCCGTTGCTATCCAGTACCCGCCCGAGGCTGCCATGTTGCCCATGGACACCACAACGGGTATCTTCATCTCCCGCGTGCGGGTGAGAAGGCGCCAGATGGTTTCCGATGGGATGGGTGCGCCCCCTGGCGAATCAATGCGCAGCACAACGGCGGCTGGCTTTGGCTTCTTGGGGTCAAGAAGCTCATCAAAGATATCCGTTAAATCATCGGAGGAGATGGCCTCTGTGGGCATCAGAGAGACAGGTGAAATGGTGGCCGAGCGCGCAATTTGGCCGGAGGCAAAGACAAGGGCAATAGGTCTGTCTTTGCTTTTCTCTTTTCCTTTCCTTCTTGCGTGGGACGCGTAAGCAGCAAAAGGAAAAAGCTCGCCTCCGGGTCCGGCTTTTTTGCGCGCGTAGGTTTCAAAGAGGTCATAGTAGGTCACTTGATCCAAAAGACCCCGCCGGCGCGCTTCTTCTGCGTGATAGAAGGGTGCGGACTGAGAAATATGAGTGACCTCGTCTTCGTTGAGCTCTCGGTCCTTTGCCACATCTTGGATAATTTGCGCCATGATATCTTTGAGAAGGCCCGTGAGCTCAGTGCGGCTGGACTCACTCATGCGCTCAAGGGTAAAGGTCTCCATGATGCCTTTGAACTCTTCGCGTTGGGCAAAGCGCGGTACCACTTGCCACTCGTCAAGAAGTCGCCTTGCAAAGGGAAGCTCCATGGAAAGTCCCACAAATGCAACGTTGCCCATGTTTTGAAGGGCGATTTCATCAAAGGCGCTGGCCAGGTAATAGGGCAGAGTCCCCCCCGTCATCTCTCCAAAGGTATCCGTGTGAATGAGGGCGAACTTTCCCTTGGCGCGAAAACGCGCAACTGCTTGGCGCAAATCCTGCACCTGGGCAAGGCCCAAAGAGTTGGGGCCAAGTTTGACAACGATACCCTTTACTGATGGATCACTGGCAGCGTGCTCTAAAGTGGAAGTGATGTCATAAAGGCTTAGGGACTGGTGCACGAGGTTAAAGGGAAAGGGAACATGCCCCCGTGTTTCTGGAATATTTCCCGATACCTCGAGGGTGAGGACCGCTTTTTCTGGAAGCGTTTGTTCTTTCTTGCCAAGGAGAAAGAGAGAGGCCAAGCTGCCAAGGACGGCAAAAAAGACAAGCCCACCAATGACCGCGAACAAACGCCCAAAAAACTTTCTCATATCCCTGCCAAATGCCTAATGCCAATTTCTCTCTATTGTGGAAGAGATATATCAGGCGCGTCAACGGCTTTCATGCCAACAACGTGATATCCACAATCTACGTGATGGGTTTCACCCGTCACCGCCGATGAAAGGGGAGACAGCAGATACATGGCAGCACCCCCAACGTCCTCTAGTGTCACATTGCGGCGCAGGGGCGCATTGTCCTGGTTCCACTTAAGGATATAGCGAAAATCGCCAATACCTGAGGCCGCCAGGGTTCTTGCGGGACCTGCGGAAAGGGCGTTCACGCGCACGCCTCGTGGCCCAAGGTCGCACGCGAGGTAACGCACGCTTGCCTCAAGGGCAGCCTTTGCAACACCCATGACATTGTAATGGGGCATCACACGCTCAGCGCCAAGGTACGTGAGGGTCAAAAGCGCGCCACCCTCATTCATGAGGGGTGCAGCCAAGCGGCACATCCTGGTGAAGGAATAGCAAGACACGTCCATGGTATGGAGGAAGTTTGCGTGGCTTGTGTCCATATAAAGGCCCTTAAGCTCGTCCTTGTTGGAAAAGCCAACGGCGTGCAGCACAAAGTCCAGGGACCCCCACGTGCCCTTGAGATGATCAAAAACGCTGGCCATTTGTTCTTCGTCGCTGACGTCACAAGGCAAAAAGATCTCAGCGCCAAGGGTGCGGCCCAAAGGCTCCACACGCTTTTGAAGGGCTTCGTTTTGATAGGTGAAGGCAAGCTCGGCACCTTGCGCTTGGAGGGCCTGTGCAATGCCCCACGCGAGGGAATGGTCGTTGGCAAGCCCCACAATAAGGCCGCGTTTGCCTGCCATAATACCTTGGTGTGTCATCCTTTTTTATTCCTGAAAAAATATCGCTCTGGTCTATTTTATACCACGTATCTGCGCCAAAATGAACCACTTGCAAAGGCGCAGAAATCCTCGTTCTTTTGCCTAAAATTGAAGAAAAATGTTTTGGATATTAAGGATAAGTCCATAAAATTTTTGCAAAATTTTCATCATTCTTTTGGGGTGGGTTAATTTTTTGACCGTAAGCTGGCCAGGCTGGAAAGAAAATTTCCAGCAAGCAAGCGCGCCGCGGGCACGCCATCACAACAAGGAGGATCCCATGAAAAAGACAGTGAAAAAGATACTCGCACTCGCACTTATTCCTTGTTCTTACGCGGTGGCTTCTTTTGAGCCAATGGATATTGAGAGCAAGGCTGTGCGCGCACCAAAGGCGCCCCAGGTTCCCTTTGTGCCCATTGTCATGCGCTCTGGTGTAGGTACACCCGTGCTTCACCACACGATCAAGGAGGAGATTGAGGCAAAAAGAAGAAAAGAGATCAAACGCATGCTTGTTAAAGAGTTTTCAGAACTATCAGACGCGCAAATTCAGGAGCACCGGGATAATTTTATGAACGAGCAGCTTGAGATGGTTCCCTCTTGGATGGGCCCTCTTTTACCCGAGCCCCTTACGGCCGACCTGTCCCAGGAAATCACTTTTGTTCGCGGCGACAGCTTTGCCGCGTCCCGCCAAACAACCCACACACATTCTTTGGCACGCTTTCTCAATGAAATTCAGACGCTGAACGGGAATGAAAATCTTTACGAGCAATCGGTTTATTTGGTGCGGGCGGCCTTCGCCTTAAAGGATGCCACTATGGAAGGCAAGCGTCCACAAGATATGCGCGACTTTGCCTCGCATTTGCTTGGAAAAGCGTCACAGATGCTCGAACCCCTCTTGGAGGGGCAGGACAGCGTATCTGAAACGGCGAACGCGCATTTGTCCGTTGCCCAGACCTATTACTGGGCAGGAAGCTTGTCCAATGATGCCAAAGTTCAAGAGGCGTTTTTTGGAAAAGCGAAGGGTTTGCAAGAAATGGCCAGCCGGGCGCTTGTCTGTGCGCCAGATCTGACAAGAGCCGCGCTGACGGCCTCATGTCATGCTTTGGGGGCGCGCATTGACATGGGGATCACCTACGCAGATTTCAAAGCAAAGAACCCGACTGCCTTAAGCTTTTACGAATGGAATGTGCAGCTTTCCCTGATGCAAAAACAGCTGGCCCAGATTTTTCATGGGGCGGCGGGGGCGTAAAGCCCCCTTCTTTTAGTGTGCTGTGTAGATCGTTTTCTTACGGTTCTTAATCCACGCGACCTCTTTTTTGTGATGACCACGGCGGCTCACATGGGCAAAGCGTTTTGCGGATTTGTGGATGCGTTTGGAGACGACTTTGCCCGAGTGTGTTGTCAGATTGTAGGCAATTTGTGCCTTGGCCGGCACAAAATAAAGAGCATGGGGCGTGACAACACCTACTTGACCAGCGGGAAAGGAAACCGTTGTAAGCATTGGAAAGGTGTCTTTGTCGATGACCTTAAAAAATGTCGATAGCACGGGATGCTCTGACGGGAACGCATAAGCGGCGGTGCTCTTGGGCGTGGTTCCTTCCCAAAGAGGGACGTGATTGAACCGTGTTCCCATGGGTGTCATGACAGGGATGCTCGTGTATACAGCACCTATGTGCAAACTGCGGCAGGTTTTGCGTCCCAAGGCGTGCAGCTCACTCCCGGAAAGGGTCTTGCGCGCCCCGCCTAGATAAACGGTGTAATGGCAGTCTTTATAGAGAGGCACGGCCTTTGCGCTCGCAAAGGGAAGCTCGCGCAAAAAGCCTGTGCTGGGCCAGTGAATATCCTTAAAGGCCGCCACACGCTGTAAGAAAGCTGTCCTCATGGCCGTGGGCTTCGGTGCGGGCTGAGGAGGGGCGATCACGCGGCGTTGCATTATGGTCTTGCCATATTGGGGACGTAAGGAAATCGTTTCCCCAAAGGGTGTTGTGTATTGGTCTGGGGCGCTGTGTGAGGAGCTTGAGACGGCACTGACACCTGTAAAAGCATTTTGGATGCCTTGAAAAGCGTCGCGCAGTTGAAGGGCCTCGCGCTGTATGAGTGCCAATGCTTCATGGGCGGTTCGCCAAGAATAAGCTGGCTCCTTGGCCGGTGCAGAAGGGGTCGTTTGGCCAATCGGGGTGATGAAAAGTGCGTCCCATGCACTTTGATCTTCGCCCTCATCAGACGCCGTAAGAGGCAGTCCCTCTTCAGATTCACTCTCATCTGTTGCGTCTTGTGTAAGTTGTGAGGAACTCAGTGAGGCAAGAATACTTTCGGACGTTGCCCCAAAGAGTGACTCCGCTGGATCCATAAGCTCACCATCTTGAAAGGCGGCCAGTGCGGATGAATGGATTTCAATCACAGGCTCTTGTTCCGGTTCTTGAAATCCATCATCAAAAGAGGTGGCCAGGGCGGACGAAGAGATTTGAAACCCATCAACCCCATCAGGTCCTTGAGGGGCGACATTAAAAGAAGCGGCCAGGGCGGACGAAGAGATTTGGAAATCAAAGGGGGACTCGGTTAAGTGAGGCGCCATACCAGTCGTTTGCCCCAGATGTCCATAATGTCCCACAATGTGTGTGGTGACATGGGGCAGGGACGGGGCTTCTTGGCTTGGAAGGGTCAAGGTAAACCCTGGCACGTTCTGCGCCTGTGTAGATTTGGGCTTTTGATAGACGCGCCTTTTGGCATGGGGCACATAAGGGGCGTAGGGGTAAGGTGCGGTTCGCGCGTTTTGTTCCCGCTCTCCTTGTAAGGGGCGCGTCACCCGCATCATGCGGTATTTTTTACGCATGGGGCCGCCGGTTTGAGGTGAGCTCTCGTGACGTGTGGTCTGAGCAACCTTAGGAGCGAGGGGCTCTGGGATATCCTCTTGGGCGTCTTCCTGCAAGGTCAAAAGGGATGTGGGCGTTTCTTCCTTTTCTTGCTCGGCCGCCCCAAGGGGAGCTTCGTGGGCGTTGAGGTGGCCAAGGAAGGTGTCGCCTAGATTAATGATGTCGTCGTCTGCTTCAGGCGCTGCCGTATCCCACAGCCCGTTTTTTATGAGGGATTTCTCAATGCCAATTTGTGTGGTGATATCATCTTCGCCTAAGGGGTCTTTTTTCTCAAGGGTAGACTTGGGCGTCTTATCATACTTGTCGTCATTTTCCTGACCGCCGCGTCCCGCACTCCAGGTGCTTTGGCCGCACGCAATACTCATTACCATTAAACTTGAGAAAAATAACTTATAGGACAAAGGCTTACTCCTCATGAGGCTTACATTCATCTTCTGTCTAGCGCAAAACGAGCATAAAAAAAAGGGGGGACAATGCCCCCCCCTTGTGGGTTTAGGACGCGGCTTCATACATTTTAATGGTGGCGGAGTCGGCACGTCGGTTGATGAGAACGACCTTTAAGTCTGTGTCTGCATTTTCACTCAAGAACCGTTGCACATAGCTAAAACGCACACGCAGCTTATTTTTGTCCTTCACGAATGTGACGATATCGCTTGCGCCGAGGGTAAAGCTCTCTCCACTTACTGTGATGCAAGCGGCGGGAGACTCCGTTGCGCTTGTCAGTTGTGCGTCACGGGCAATCTTGTCAAAGAAAAGATGGTTTGCTGGTACGTACCCAGGGGCGGTCGTTTCCTCGGGCGCAAAGACGTCAAACGACCGCGCTTCAAATGAGGCGAGCTTTTCTTCACCACTCAATACTTCTTTGAGCCATACGCCCTCAAAGCCTTTCTTTTGTTCTACAGCGCTGGCAAGGAGGGTGCCAGGTATGCTCATGCTTTGATCTGCGTAAGCAAGAACGTAGGTCCCCCCATCATAAACTGAGAAGTTCTTACGAAAACTGGTGAGATCCACATCTGTTAACTTCTGTGCTCTCTTCCAGGGGTGCGTAAAGGAAATGTGTGCCTCAGTATACTTTTGTGCAGCCAGGCGTGCCGCCATATTTGCGCCAAAGACAACACTGCTTGCCACATCCAAGTCCTCAGGAACGTTTGCAAAGGGATCTGAAGTGGACGCCAATTGGGGCTCTTGTGCGGGCACATAGTCTTCGATCACTTCTTCTTCAGCGGCGGCATCAACCCCTGAGGAGGACGGTGCTGAAAGCGCTGCGTCAAGTACCGCTTCTTGAGGGATGTCTTGGGCAGCCGCGCCGACAGCTGAGTCGGAAGGTGCTGAAAGTGCCCCCTCACGCGCTGGATCTTGGGCAACTCCCTCAGGTGTTGCTGTGGCCAAGATCGCTGTGTCTGCAAGGGAAGGGTCAGCACTTTCTTGTGGGGCGGCGGATGGCACCGACGTCGTCACGTCTGCTGCTGTGCCAGCATATCCCAAGATACCAAAAGTAAGGCGATTGAGGAGGGAGCGGCCTTGGGGTGAGGTTGCAAGGGGCGCGGGCGCTGCCTGCACCTCAGGGTCCGTTGCCTCTGGCGCGCTTTGAGCGTCGGGAGTAGGCGCGTCACTTGCCACTTGCGCGTTTGTGTCCGTTGGCTCTGTGGTGCTTGGTGCCACTGTTACTGTCGAAGGTGCCGCATCTGTGGTTGGAACAGCCTCAAGAAGAGCGTCTTGCAGGGGCACTGTTGGCGTTGGCGCAGTAGTCGGAGTGCTTGAGCCAAAAGGCCAGAATCGCCATCCGGTTTGTGCCGGTGCTTGGGGGGCAGGCGTTGTCAGGGGAATGTCGGTCATCTCTTCTTGTGGCGGGGCTTGAATAATGGGAGGCAGTGCGCTCACAGAGCCGCCCACACCGGCGCCTGTGTCAGCCTCAGGGAGTTCTGGCGCAGACGCCATGAGGGGGGCACCAAGACCCGCGGATAAAATCGTTGCAAGCAAAAGCGTCTTTGGTAATGAAGAGTGATGCGTCATGGTCTTGAGCCTCCTGTGCTTTTGTGAAAAAGGAAAGGAAAAACCATTTTTAACCTCCCCCTTGATGAAAAGTGTACGCCGACTTTTCGTCAAAAAAAACCCACCTTGACGAGGGGATAGAATTTTTTTTGCCTTGACAGCCAGGAGCGCTGGGTTCACTTTGTGAGTGGTGCTTCACACTTTCTCTTGAGTCACATTTTCACTTCATTTTTATCCTATTTACGTCCCTATAGGGACGCGCGCGTCCTTGTTGTGTGGGGGATAGGCTTTTTTTGTGGTCTGCCCTTGTTGCTCACGGCGTCAACACTGTCTCAGTGGTTCTATGAAAGGGGTTTAGACCTTGCAACCATTGGTCTTTTTGGGGCCGCGACGCTTCCCAAAACCTTGAAGTTCGCCTGGTCCCCTTTAGTGGACCGCATGCACATTCCTTTTCTGACGCGTGCGCTCGGTCGGCGAAAGGCGTGGCTTGTGGCGGCCCAGACACTTCTCTCCCTTTGCCTTTTTTCCATGGGGCAACTTGATCCCGGAAAAGACTTAACCCTTCTTGCCCTATGCGCCTTAGGCGTGTCGTTTTCATCCTCAACCTCAGTTATTGTGATGTTTGCCTATCAGGCGGAACGTTTGGGACGTACCCAATACGGGGCGGGAGAGGCCATGGGTATTTTCGGATACCGCATGGGTATTCTCATGGCGGGTGCAGGTGTGTTTTACCTTGTGTCCCATTATATGACGTGGGGGGAGGCGTATATGCTCATGGGGGCCATCAGCGCTCTTGGTATTATCTACTTTGCTGTGATTCAAGAACCCGATTTTCGACCATGTGCCCACACAAAGGAGTGGGAGCGGTCACACACAGGGCGCTTTCCGTCCCCTCTTATGGCGTGGGTCTACGGCGCCTTTGTGTGCCCCTTTCAGGATTTTGCCAAGCGCCACAAAATGTGGGTGGTTTGCCTTGCCATTATGTTCCTCTACAAAATGGGGGACGATATTATCGGCAATATGGGCAATATTTTTTACACCGAAGTTGGTTTTTCAAAAACAGAGATTGCCCAGGCTTCTAAAGTCTTTGGCATGATTGCCAGTATCCTGGGCGGCTTTGTGGGGGGGATTATGACGGCGCGCCTTGGGATGCTACGTACCCTTTTGTGGGCGGGCCTTCTCCACGCCGTATCCCTTTTGTGTTTCTTGTGGGTGGGGGCAGCAGGACATGACATGGGTGTCCTCTATGTCTGTGTGGCTCTTGAGCACTTGACGGGTGGCATGCGGGTGACGGCACTGTTTGCGTATCAGCTGACCCTGTGTAATCCAACCTACGCTGCAACCCAGCTTGCACTTTTGTCGTCCCTGGTGGAGCTCGGGCGCGTTGTGGGGGCGTGCGCCTCAGGTCTGCTTGTGGAGACTTTTGGGTGGCAGATGTTCTTTGTGATCGCGTTCTTTGTCAGCCTGCCAGCCCTCTTTCTTGTCAAGTTTATGGGGCGGGGGAAGACTCAAGTCAAAAACGTGCCTTCTCAAGAGCCGTCATACGTTCTAGACTAAAGGCAAGA
>JAIUNT010000095.1 GCA_020161545.1 Pseudomonadota bacterium | reverse complement strand
GTGACTTTAATGAGGCAGCCCTCCCGCAGCTTTTAACGCATCTCTTCCTGGTTCATGGGGACGCCACGCTCGGGAAATCTCCTAGAGGCGTATTCCTTAGCGCGTATTTCCAGGAGCAAGACTATGACAAGGCTGCCAATCTCTTATTACAAGGCAAAGTGAAGGAAGAAACCCTCGCGGGTCTTTCGCTCCCCTTAAAGCTGCGCGCTACTTGCTTGAAGGACGCAGAGATTGATGTGGAGGAAGCCCTGACCCGGGTCATGCCCATGGAAGAGGAGCGTGCCCTTGCCATTTTGTCTTTTTTGCGAACGCACCCCCTTTTATATAGTCAGTTTTGGGAGGCGGAGAAGGAGTTGTCACAGACCTACATTGCGTGGTTTGCGGCACATGTTACCCTGGGTTTTGACGTGAGCACCCTTCTCTTAAAATATGGGGAGTTGAGTAAGAAAAGACGTTGCAAGCTTTTGGATCTACCTTATCCTTCTCAGCGCATAGTGCGCATAAAGAAATGGCTTCGGGAGAAGGACGCGTCTTTGTAGAGACGTGCGCATGTCATAACGTTTAATAAACCAACGGGGAGGCAATACGATGAAAAAAAAGATCATGATCTTTGGCACATGTGTGTGGGCGGGTGCGGCTTTTGGGAGCAACATCCTTGATGACCTTTTGGGTCCTGGCCATCCCAAACACCGGGTTGAGCAGGGGTTGGGGCCTCACACCGTTCCTTTTGTCCGTATGTCCAAGTGTTTTGGCATGCAAAACACGTCAGAAAACGTCTCTGTCGTCATGTCCAATGACCCGCAAGGGTCTTATTCCGGCAATAGCTTGGATTTGTATGAGATTAATTCCTACTCTCAAATGCTTCTGCCAGAAATGCAGAAAAAGTGGGAAGAACTGTCATGGGCGGCGCCCCCTTCCCGTATGTTCAACCTGCTCCTACACACTGCTGCCCTGGAGCCAGAGGACGTGAAAATGCTCGCAACTCAAGAGTACGATGTGGAAGAAATTGTGGAGGAGGCCGCGAAACGTTTTGCCAAGGGCTACCAAATTCCTGAAGCTTTAGCTAAGAATTTTTCGATTGAGATGGGTCGTCAATCTCTGCACGATGCGCTTGTCTCGCTTGTGAAGAACAAGTATTGCTTGTTTCAAGCAGATGAAGCGTTGTTGCGTGATTTGGATGAGGAGGGGTTAAAGGATCTCTTGAGAAACGCGTTTTTGCGTAATGATTGCCTTTTTGCGCATGGCGCTGATTACAGAAAATTTTTGAAAACCTATCTTCAGGAGCGTGATTTTGATAAGGCTGTCAATACGTTATTGCAGGGTGATGAAGTTGAGAAAGAAACTCTTGCGCGTCTTTCTCTTCCCGTCAAGCTACAGGCAACTTGCCTGATAGGTAAAGGTATTGAGGTGAAGGAGGTACTGGCTCGTATCCTACCCATGGAAGAAGAGCGCGCGCTTGCTGTTTTATCTTTCCTAAGGGTTTATCCCCTTGCATATACTGCGTTTTGGGAGGTAGAGAAGGAGTTGTCACTGACTTATATTGTGTGGGTCGCCTCTCGTTACGTTGTGAAGCATGAGAGTATCTCCCCCCTTTTACAATTGGGGGAGCTAGATGAGGAAAACCGCCAGGAGCTGCTCGGCCTGCCTAGTTTTGTTCTGCGGCAGGAGCTTGTGGACAAATGGCTTCGGGAGAAGAACACGGCTGCGTGAGGCTCTTCAACAAATCCAACAGGGAGGCAATAAGATGAAAAAAATGATCATGATCTTTGGCACATGCGCGTGGGTGAGCACGGCCTTTGGGAGTAACGAGGAACCAGAATATCATGAGCGCTTAGAAGCTGCGATTAGCGCGCTGGGTAACACGGGAGATGTCGACATTTCTTACAGTATAACTAGTTACACTCTGGCCTCAGGGTCGGATGTGAGCTACTTCACAGCAGACAGGTACTCGTGCCCCACAGTAGGCGCCTACAGCGTGTCAGAGGTTGTGCACGCGGATGCAAAGCGTTTTGTAGAACAGCACCAAATTCCTGAGTGTTTATCTGACGCTTTTGCGCATGAGATGAGCCGCAAACCCCTGCGTGATGTGCTTGTCTCACTTATTGTGGATGCCAGTTCTCCTGTGTGCCAAAAAGCTGTGGCTGATTTGAATGAAGATATTTTGACGCAACTCTTAAGAAATATCTTTCTGATCAACCCAGTTCCCTCAAGTGATTATTCATCCCGTGCGCGATTTTTAGAGGCCTATGCCGTGGCAAAAGATTTTGATAAGGCTGCGAATATGTGTTTGAAGGGCAGCGTGACGGAAGAAATCCTAGCCAAGGCAACCCTGCCCCTTAAGCTGCGCGCAATTTCTCTCAGGGACAGAGTGGGGATTAATCTGCAGGACACACTTGAGCGTACCGTGTCCATGGAGGAGGAGCGTGCTCTGTCCATTTTAACCTTCTTTAACAAGCATCCTGAAGCGTACACTTCTTTCCGGGACGCAGAGTCGGGTTTTTCGACGCCCTACCTCTTATGGCTTTCCACTTTTATCTGGACCAGTAATATCTCTGGCATCTTACAGTTGGGGGAGCTAGACGAGGAAAGGCGCCGTATGCTGGAGGGGCCAGAGCCACATTCTGTACGTGCCGATCTCGTAGACAAATGGCTTCGGGAGAAGAACACGGCTGCGTGAGGCTCTTCAATCAATCCAACAGGGAGGTCATACGATGAAAAAAATGATCATGATGTTTGGCGCATGTACGTGGGCAAGCGCTGCGTGCGGCAGTTCCACGCCTGAAGACATTGAGGCGTATTTGCGGGTCCTGCGTCAAGCCAATCAGGCGTCTTGCATAGAAGTCATGGGTGGGGCGGCCACCGCGTCTTGGGGGCGGGCCCAAGCACCGGTTGATAGGATGGAGTTCGATAATGTGCACAAGTTATTGGTCGCCGGTCCCTTGGTTGGCACTCATAATTTAAGCTCTTTTAATCGCTTCTATTCACAGCTCTTACCCACCATGCAGGAGAAATGGCGCGCCTTGTCAGCGGAGGTGGGCAGACATTTTAACGCCGGCTATGTATGCAGTCAAATTGCGGCCTTAGAGCCAGAGGATGTGGAATTACTCAAAAGCCCCCAGTGCCCCGTGGGCGACGTTGTGA
>JAIUNT010000023.1 GCA_020161545.1 Pseudomonadota bacterium | reverse complement strand
TCGTTCAAAGCGCACACCGCCCGCATTCCCCACGCGCAAGCTCAGGTTGGTGCCATGGGGAAGTGTGTACGTCTGGCCCGCTTGAAAAAGACGCCTGACGACAATGTTGCCCTGGGTGTCGCGAATTTGGATCCAGCTTTCTTGATCAAAGACAAGAATTGTGGGCTCAGTAGAGGTTGATGCGGCCGTCACTTGAGCGTCTGGTGTTTCTGTTTGCGCAGGTGCGGACTCTTGCGCGGCTTGAGCGGGAGAGGCGTCAGTGCTAAGGGCTTGCCCGTCCACTGGAAGAGGTGTGATTTCATCCGTAAAACGGTTTACGAGTGAGCGTGCAAAATCCTCAGCCTCTTGGGAAAAGGTTGGATGATGGGAGACATGGGGATCGTGTTCTTGTGCGTCTTGGGTCAGGGTGCGCGGGGCGGGCGTGGTCTCTTGTATCACTGGGGCCTGCGGGGCGGGAGTCATGGCGGCTTGTGGAGTGTCCTCGTGCCCGTCATACCAAAAATGATATCCAAACCAAGCAAGGCCCGTGATGCTCAAAAGAATTGTTGTGAAAAAGAAGAGAGATTTTGAGGGCCCTTTTTCTGGCGTGTAGGGCTCAGGCACACTGTAGGTGCGTAAAGAGTCTTTAAAGCCGACAGTCTCGCTTTTGAACTGTTCAACAACCGCGTTCGCGTCCAGGCCTAAGTACGTACTGTAGGTGCGTACAAACCCTAGGGTATAGACACGCTCCGGAAGTGCTTGGCTGTTACCTTCTTCAATGGCGGCGAGGTAGCTTTCTGCAATTTTAAGCTCTCGGGCAATGGCGGGTATTTTTTTGTTTTGGGCCTGCCTTGCTTGTTTCAGCAGAGCGCTTGCCGAAGGAGGTGACTCTGGCGCATGCATGCTCGCGCTTTGTCCCATCTCTTCACTATAGTTATCATTTTTTCGTTGGGGATGCGCGCCCATATGTCCCTTCCCTCCAAAAACTTAACAGTATCTTACCCACACGCTAGCAGACTTCTTAGTACTCCTCAAGTAATATGCCGTGGTCAAGGGCAAATGCATGCACTGTATGACGTAAGTTAGAGACATTATTAGCCAGCAAATATGTGACGTATTGTGAAAGTTTTTCCAGGGAAGTGCTACGAATCATACGTTTGATGGGGTCAAGTGCGTGGGGGGATACGGAAAAGTGACGAAGGCCCATGGCCATGAGGACGAGGGCTTCAAGGGGCTTTCCTGCCATCTCTCCGCATAGGGAGTAGGGAAGGCCTGCCTCATCACAGTAACTAAAGATCCGTTTCAAAAGAGTTAAAAACGAACGTGACAGATTGTCATATCTTCCGATCATGTTGGGATTGGTGCGGTCTGATGCAAAAAAGAATTGAAAGAGGTCATTGCTGCCCACAGAGATAAAATCCATTTGGCCAAAGCCGTCGGGTAAACTCCAAGCAAAGGAAGGGACCTCCACCATGGCGCCCACTTGGAGGGTGTCGGACAACGTGTGTCCCTGGGAAAGAGCGCGTTCCTTTTCATTCATGAAGATTGCTTTTGCGCTTAGAAACTCGTCGAGACTGGACAACATAGGAAACATGAGGCGAAAAGGGCGCCCGTTGGAGGCTTGTAACAGGGCGCGAATCTGCTGGCGCAAAATGATTGGACGATCAAGACCAATGCGGATGGCACGCCATCCAAGGAGAGGATTGCTGTCCTCTGGTGCACGCAGATAAGGTAGAAGCTTATCTCCACCAATGTCGAGGGTTCTAAAGGTAATGACACTGTCGCCTGCCGCCTGGAAAATGTCTTGATACAGGCGCACCTGGGCCTCTACATCAGGAAAGGAAGATTCCAGCATAAAGGGAATCTCCGTGCGGTAGAGACCCACACTTGCTAAATGTGCTTCTTTTAAACTCTCAAGATCAAGAAGGGACCCCGCGTTGAGGCTGAGCTGAATGGGGACGCCGTCTTTTGTGACGATGGGAAGGTCGGCTTCCTTGCGTGCAAAGGTGCGTCGTTCTTCTTGTTTTCTCTGGCGCGCAGAGTGGAGTTCAATTTGTTCCTCACTGGGCGACAGGATGACCTCGCCTTTACTGGCGTCCATTAAAATGAGGTCGCCACTTTCAACTTTTGTGAGCGCTTGGTTGGTCCGACTGATCACAGGGATGCGCAGGGCTCTTGCCACAATAGAGACATGGGCGTTGTGAAGCCCTTCCTCCAAAATGAGTCCCACAACATGGTGCTTTTCGTAATCAAGAAGCTCTGCTGGACCTAGGGTTCTGGCCACAACAATCACGCCCTCGTCCGCGTTTTTGATGGGGGCGTTATCATTTCCCACAAGCTGCTGCAGCAGGCGGTTCGTGAGGTCCTCAAAATCCCACAAGCGCTCCCGAAAATAAGCATCATGGGATTGTCCGATGCGAAAACGCAGATCGCTGAGCGTCTTCTGGACGGCGGCTTCTGCGGTCAGTCCACCTTCGATGCCCTTGCGAATCCGGTTGAGCCACCCGCGGTCTTGGGCGAACATTTGGTATGTTTCAAGGACCTCTTTGGATTCCGTCGTGCCGAGGGAATCGCTTTCAGCAAACATAACCCTTAAAGAGGCGCGCATCTTTGCAATGGCTTCATAGAGGCGATGTAGTTCACGCTCCGCGTCATCGTTGATAAGGCGTTTGACGGGCACAAAGGGATGGTGCAGGACCGCGCGCCCAAGGGCAAGGCCCGCGTTGAGGACAACACCTTTTAAAACTGTTGGGGTGGGGCCGTCGCTGTTGCTAAAAAGAAGCTCGTCAGGTTTGACAAGCTCCCCCGCCACGATCATTTCCGCCAAAACCATGGCAACGGTTTGTAGGGTTTCCACATCCTCATTTTGATAAAGACGCTTGCGTTTATCTTGAACCACAAGGGCGCCCAAAACACGGCCTCCCCGAGATAGAGGGGTGCCCATAAACGACTGGAGTTCTTCCTCTCCCATTTGAGGATCTAGATAAAAGCGCGGGTGGAGACGTATGTCGGAAAGGACTAGGGGGCGCGCGTTTTCAACCACATCACCCACAACTCCCTTGCCGATTTTGATAAAAGTCCGGTGAACGGCCTGGGGGCGAAGACCGTGAGTCGCAAAAAGCTCCAGGGCGGCGCCCGCGCGCATGATGTAAACAGAACACATATCTGCACCATATTCTTGGGCGATAATGCGTACAATGTGATCAAGCTTTTCTTGGGCAGACAAAGTCGACTGAGAGACGATCTCGCGCAGACGTCTGAGCAAGTGATGGGAAACAGTGGCGGCTTGTGCTGCGCTCACGCTTTTGTATCCTCCCGATTTTATGGGGCCAATTCTACCCAGACAGCCCCTTGGATGCAAGGTGGATCACACAGTGGTTGCTTTGCGCTTCCTTTCTTAATCATTTTGTTCATAAAAAACGAAAGCGCCTTTTTATTGTTTTTCTGGTCACTCTACATCTAACTCCTTGATAAAAAGGGTATCGCCTTCACAGGATGTGCCTTGTTATACAGGATGCAGGTTATTTTTGCGAAAAGATTTTGTTAAAAATTGATTCTGTGGCTTGATCTTCGTTAAAACCCTGTTAATCATAGAGTGTAAGGTTGCGTCCGCATATTTTTGCGGATGCGTGTTTTGTGAAGACTATTTTTAGGGGGTTATGACCGTGAATAGAAATGAATTTGTTGCACGTGTTTCCGAAAGTGCTGGCCTGACAAAGACAGATGCGTCTAAGGCAATCGATAGCGTCTTTGAAGTGATTTCCGCTTCTTTGAGCCAAGGTCACGAAGTTCGCCTTGTTGGTTTCGGAACATTTGCTATTGCAGAGCGTAAGGCATCTGAAGGTCGCAATCCCCGCACAGGTGAAAAGATCAACATTCCTGCCGCACGTTTGCCCAAGTTCCGTGCCGGAAAAGGTCTTAAGGACGCTGTTGCAAAGGCGGCCTAAAAAAACTTTCAAAAAGGGCTTTTCAAAGCCCTAAGAAAGCGCTATATAGACGAGGTCTTGTCATGACAAGGCCTCGTTTCTTTTGGGGCGGTTAGCTCAGCGGGAGAGCGTCTCGTTTACACCGAGAGGGTCGGGGGTTCAATCCCCTCACCGCCCACCAAAAGAAAACCTCTCTTTTTTTACCATATCTTTCAGTGTCAAAAGTCCATAGAATAAGCGTGTTTTAAACCCATCTTTCAGGACGCACACCATGTTTTTGGCTCTTCAGAAAAATAAGCTTCAGACCTTTTTGGTCGCGGGGCTCATGCTTTTTAGTCTGACCAGTGTGCACACCGTTTTGAATACGGCGAAACTGAGCGTGCTTATGGATGATTTGCCGGGGTCCATTCAAGGGGCCAAGGAATATGTTATCTATGTGCAATGCGCCCTGTTTATGATCTTTGCACTTTTATACAGAAAAGAATATTTGCCCCATCTGATGTTTGGCTCAGTTCTGGTGCTTCTTGGTGCTTTTGTGGTTTTTCATCTGGGTGTGGCGCAGCCACCGCGCCAGGCGGCGCACGGGTATTTTATCATGGCGCAGTTGTGGAGCCCTTTGAGCATGAGCTTTCTCTTTTGGGCCGTGGCAAATCAGACTTTTTCCTGGCAAGACGCGAAGTGGGCCTATCCTCTTTTGACCCTTTTTTCGTCCCTGGCTGTTGTTTTGACGACCCTTTTTGTGAACGGGCTTGCGTCTTTGCGCCACCTAGAAAGTCCCCAGCTCTTCCTGACACAGACCGGATATGTGCTCTTGGGGGCGCTCATTTTGTTCACGATCGCCGCGTTCTGGGCCAAAGGGCTTGGGTTACACAAGGGTAATGTCCCTGATGAAGTTTCCTTGGCACCTCAAGGGGGCTCCCCCTTTGTCCAGCCGGCCCTTATTTTCCTGACAGCCCTTTCCATGGGCGTGTGCACGCGCCTTCTGGACACAGTCTTCAAGGTGCAGTTCAGACTCCATGAGGGTGTGCAGGCGCTTACCTACATGCGCCTTATGGAGATTTATGGGTATGCAACGGGGGGTGTGGGCATCCTCTTGTTTGTCTCAACCTTTTGGATCATTTGGCGGTGCGGGTGGCTGAAGGGTGCCCTTGTGGCACCTCTGTTTACTGTGGTTTCAACGGTGGGGGTACTCATATGTGCGCAATCATCCGCCGGCCGGGGTGTCCTTGACTTTGAGAATATGCCCCTCTTGCTGGTGATAATCGGCTTGCAGTCAATGATTTTGAAGGGCTTGTATGTGTTGTTCTTTGCAACCAAAGAGATGGCGTATATCCCCATGGACGGCGTCATGCGGGTGCGCGCAAAGCTTGTCATAGATTTTCTTTGTGCAGGCTGGGCGCTGTGGCTGAGTGACTTTGTCGGTCAAAAGATCTTTACGCATCTTGCCCATCAGCAAACGCAGATGTTTTTAGGCGTGATTATGATGGTCAGCCTGGTTTGGGTTAGTAGCGTTTTTGGTTTGGCGAAAATCTTGCCGGATCAAAAAAAGCCTAATGCTTAAACGCGCCGCTCTCACGGCCCAAGAGCGGCTGCGATTTCCCCTGCCGTGTGCGCGTTGTGCACAAGAAGCGCCTTATTGGCCGCTAAGCTTTTTCCCTGGGTCAGACTTGCCATGGTCTTGAGAAGAAAGGGCGTAACTGCCTTTCCAGTAATCCCTTGAGCGTGAGCGTTCTTAAGAGCCTTTTCAATTGCCTCTTCAATGTCTTGTTTTGGAAGGGCGCTTTGCTTGGGAATAGGGTTGGAGAAAAGAAGTCCGCCAAGACTCAAGGACAAATGTGTATCTAGAACACAGGCGGCTTCTGTCGCGTCGCAAACGGCTTTACCAAGTGCTGGGCCGCCACGCGCCCAAAAGAGGGCGAACGCGTCCTCCGCGTATCCCACGATGGGTACGCCCAGTGTTTCCAGGAACTCCAGCGTCTTGGGTACGTCTAAAATGGATTTCACACCACTGGCGACGACTCCCACAGGAAAGGTCTTTAAGGCATGAAGGTCCGCAGATATGTCATAGGTTTCTTCCGCTCCCCGATGGACGCCGCCAAGGCCGCCTGTGGCAAAGATGCGGATGCCCGCCATATGGGCCAGCTTCAAGGTTGCGGATACGGTCGTCGCCCCAAGACGCTTTTGCGCAAGGCAATAGCCAATGTCAGCCACACTCAGCTTTAACACGTCTGTGGCCTTTGCAAGGTGGGCGAGCTCTGCGTCCTCAAGGCCTATATGGATGCGCCCTTCCATCACAGCGATCACGGCCGGGGTGGCGCCCGAGGCACGCACGGCCCGCATCATGGCGTGGGTCACGTCTTCGTTGTCGGGGTAGGGGAGGCCGTGGGCAATGACCGTGGATTCCAGTGCCACGAGGGGGCGCTTTTCTTTAAGGGCCTCACGGACCTCTAAGCTGTATGTAAGCATGGGTTGAGCCTGTCTAAATGTTCTTTGGCTCCTAACATACCTGCTTTTAAGGCGTTCTCATAGGGACTAGGGCCTTGGATCATATGGGCAATGGCCCCGGCCGTAAAGGCGTCTCCTGCACCGTGGGTGGAGGCGAGGGGGCGTGTGAAAGGGAGTGACTCCTCAAAGTGTGACGCATGCTGGCTAAAGCACCCGGCGCCTTTGGCACCTTGCGTGACAAAGACACAGCTTGCCCCGCGCGCAAGATACATGTGCGCTCCTGTCTCCAGGCTATCGCCACATCCCGTCGCAAAGCACAGCTCATCTGCGTTCATAAAGAGAGCCTCAAGGCGCGACAGATCCTGAGGAACGCGCCGTGTTTTTTCAGGAGTGACAGTGGTGAGGTAGAGTTTGGTGCCCTGGGGTGCTTCTTCAAGGAGTGCCTCTAAAAAAGACTCCGGCAGGTCCGTGTCCATAATCCAGACAGGTTTGTCCACGAGAAAGGGAAGCCAGGGGCGCGCGTCCTGGGAGCTTAGGGCGTCTAAAAGAGCTGTGTCACAAAAGGTTTCCTCAAGGTGCCCATTGGCGCCGTACGCAAGATAGACCTCACCTGTGGAGCCTTGCTGGACATGTAGTTTATGGGGAACGCCTGCTTCTTCGAGCCACGCGCGCACGCGGTCACCATGGGCGTCTGTCCCCACACAGCTGTGGAGCTCACACCCAAGTCCCATGGACAATAAGTGACGCGCCAGGTTGGTGCACACCCCGCCAAGGGTAAGGGTGGCGCGCCCCCGGGTGACCACGCGGTCCACAAGGGCGCCCCCGATGCAGGCAAGGGTGTGCATGCGGGTAGGCATATGAAGCCTACTTAAGCCGCTTTCTTGGCCCAGTTCGCGACGCGCTCTCCAAAAAGGCGTGCTGTTTCAAGGTCTCCTGGGAATGGGCCTTCGTCAGGAGAGCTGTCTGCTGGGGACTGCGCCAGCGCGCCGCTAAAGCCGCCCAGGAAGTTCACGTCATTGCGGGTGGCAGCCTTTGTGCTGGAGGCGATCATGCCTGTGCCAACCCACGCCATACCGTGTTGCATGGCAAGGGTCATGAGATAGGAAACGGTTGAGCCCTTGTCTCCGTTCATGGAGGCGGAGTTGGTGAAACCCGCGGCAATCTTGTCTTTCCAGGCTTGCTCGAACCAAGGTTTTGAGCTGGCGTCGGCGAATTTCTTGAACTGCCAAGGGGCACCTCCCATGTAGGTTGGGCAGCCAAAGATGATGGCGGACGACGCCTTAAGGGTTTCCCATTGCTCAGGCGTGATATTGCCTTCGGCGTCGATGGTGATGAGGGTTGTGTCACACACGGCGGCTGCCCCTTTTTCAACGGCTTGGGCTTGCTTGACCGTATGTCCGTAACCTGAGAAATAAACGATTGCAACTTTTGTCATGACGAAGGCTCCTTGTTTATTGTTGTGATGACACCAGTCTATCAGCTTTGTGTGTCCCCCACCAGCCACCCTCTTTCCATGGAGGGCTGCCTCGCGTATTCTGTTGAAAAAAAGCGGGAGCACAAAAACCAACATGACACAGGACGTAAGCGGACACCGCTCAAGGCTGCGCAAGCGCTTTTTAGACGGCGCCGATTTGGCGGTGGCGGATTACGAGCTTTTGGAGCTTCTCCTTTACGCCGCCCACGCGCGCTCCGACATGAAGCCACTGGCCAAACGCTTGCTGCGCACCTTTGGTAACCTGTCCAAGGTTGTGCGCGCTTCACCAGAAGAGCTGGCACGCGTGGAGGGTATGGGGCCAGCGGCGGTGGCCAGCGTCAAGGTTGTGGAGACCATGGTGCAAAAAGTGCTTCTCGAGGAGGTGCAAGAAAACCCCGTGATTGATTCTTGGGACAGGCTCATTAGTTTTTGCCGCATCTCCATGGGGCACTTGCCTCGGGAGGAGTTTCGGCTCTTGTTTCTGGACAAGCGCAACCGCCTTATCACCCAGGAGATCCAGCAAGTGGGCACCATTGATCAGGCGGCCGTATACCCCCGTGAGGTCGTCAAGCGCGCCCTGGATGTGGGGGCAAGTGCCCTCATCCTTGTGCACAATCACCCCAGCGGCGACCCAACACCTTCCCAGGCGGATATTGATATCACCCAGCGCATCATCACTGCCGCCAAGGGGGTCGACGTGCGCATCCATGACCACGTGATCATTGCTAAGGACAAGCACACGTCCCTGCGCGCCCAGGGGTTGATTTCAGGGTGAGAGTCCGGTACCCCTTAGCCTTGTTACTAGCTTTGGCGGGGTGTGCCATGGATCAAAATATTACCTATTACGATGAAAATGCGTCGGGCTTTTACGCGCGTACAAAGGATACAGACCTCTCTTGGGAATACGACGCATTTGTAAAGGTGCTACCGCCTTCCCGACGCGTCCTTGATGCCGGGTGCGGGGTTGGGCGTGACCTCTTGCCACTGGCACAGCGCGGGTGTGACGTGAGCGCCTTTGATGCGTCCCAGGAAATGGTGACGCTGGCGCGAGAGGCGGCGCCAACAGTCACTGTCACTCAGATGAGTTTCCAAGATTTGACTGCTAACGCGCGCTATGATGGGATCTGGGCACAGCTTAGCCTCATCCATGTGCCCTACGAGGAAACACGCGCGGTCTTTGAAAAAATCCACGCCTGCCTGACGGATGGAGGTATTTTCTACGCAACGTACAAGTACGGTGATTCCTCCATGGCCAGCAAAGGACGCATTTTTTGGAATATGACGCAGGTCACTATCTTGCCCTATTTAGAGGGGCTTTTTGAGGTCATCAGTCTTAGTGTTGTGCCGGACACCCGCAGCCGTGTCAGTCCTAGTGAGAGTGCTAAAATTCTTCAAGTATTGGTCAGGAAACTTTAGCTACTGAGTGAGTGCATCAAGGTGGAGCGTGACCTATGTTCTGCGCAGTTCGTGCATGTTACTATAAAGATAATCAACATACAGGGTGAGGTGTTTTACAATGTTGCGTTATGTTTTTCTGTGCGTTTTGTGTTTGTTTTCAAAAGAGTCATGCGGAGCGACCTTTGAAGAAGCCATCAAACAAGATCACTTCTTTGTTGAGCCCAGCGCTGAAAACCTCAAAGAGATGCATGAAGCTACAACCCTTGTCATAGGGTGCATTGATTTTCGCCTGCGTGACGAGCTGAAGCGGTTTTTGAAGGACAGCTTGTCGCTGCTTGATGACTATGACGAGGTGACTCTGCCAGGTGCCAGCCTTGCCTTTGTTGAGAAAAAATATCCACACTGGACCCAGACAATTGAAGAGGTTACGCAGCTCGTGCAAGGCTTGCACAAGGTCAAGCGGGTTATCTTCGTTGACCATATGGGGTGCGGGGCGTACACGCTTCTCAGGGGGAAAGACCGTGTGAAGACACCGGAGCTAGAGCGTGCCGAGCACGTGCGTGTTCTTAAGGAGGCGGAGCAAAAGATGAAGGGTCTTTTCCCAAATCTGGAAGTTTACGGATTCATACTGGGCCTTGATGGAAACGTAGAGCAGATTAAATAACCCCAAATAGCTTTAGGGCAATCAGGCGGGATCTGTGACAGAGCCCGCCTTTTCCTATGGCTAGCCCAGATAAACCCGGTGTGAGCGGGCAGGGCTTAAAGCGTAGTTGCCGGCGTCTGGTTTTCCCATTCCTTTCATCAGTCGCGACAAAAATCCTTCACTGGTTTGGGTGCAACTCAGCTGCGCAAGGTTCTGCCGGGCCTCCTCAAGATTGCGCTCGGCCGCCTCATGGAGAAGAGCTTTGGCGCGAAGAGGATCGCGGGTAACGCCGCGCCCTTCCAAATATAAGACTGCCAAATTATTTTGGGCTCTGGTGTCACAGGCCGCAATGGCACGCTCGTAATAATCCTTTGCCTTTGCATAGTCTTTTTTGACGCCCAGGCCTTGGGCATGCATAAGCCCTAAGTTCACAAAGGCGTCGATGTGATTGTGATCGGCGGCTTGCTCAAAAAGGGCCAAGGCTTGGGCGTAGTCCTTTTCAACGCCAATGCCTTCAAAGTAACACCAGCCTAGATTGAAAAGACCCATGCCACTGCCCTTATGCGCGGACGCGTGGTAGAAACCCAGCGCCTTTTCCAAGTCCTGGGGCACGTCTTGCCCTGTCTCATAGAGGTATCCTGCGGTTGCGTCTGCCCCTGTGTGACCCAGGTTTGCGGCCTGGGCCAAATAGGCGATGGCTTTATCAGGATCGTAAGGTGCGTGTTCGCCGTCTAGGTGCGCAAGGGCCATGAGGAAGGCGGCTTCGTCATGGTCTAGTTCTGCTGCTTGCTCAAAGTAATCAAAGGCTTGGGCGGAATCAGCCTCGACGCCGTCACCGCTCCAAAAACAGTAGCCCAGTTTATAAAGGGAGTCAGGGCACCCTAGCTCGGCCGCCCTTGTATAGTAGTCAATCCCAAGGACAGGGTTATTTCCATCCTCACTGAAATAGTACTGGGCAAGGTTGAAGAGGGCAAAAACATTGTCTTTTTCTGCCGCCTGCTTGAAAAGGGCAATCCCCTTTGTCACGTCTTGGGGCACGTGGGTCCCGCTTTTGTAGAGGTAACCCAAGAAGTTCTGGGCGTCCGTGGATCCCATGGCGATGGCTTGATCAAAAAGGGCTAGCGCCTTGGAAAGATTGGCGGTGCAGCCTCGTCCCTCTAAGATGGCCCAGGCCGCCTTAAAAACGCCCTCTGGGTGGCCGTTTCGCCCGGCTTCCTCAAACCAGTGGAGGGCTTTAGCGTCATCTTTGTCGGTGCCGTTTCCATGCTCATAGGCCTTTGCCAGCATAAAGCACGCATCGGCGTCGCCTTGGCTTGCGGCGCGCTCCAACCACAGGAGGGCTTTTTTAGTGTCCTGCTGCGTGCCTTCCCCGTACATATAGGCGCAGGCAACCCAGTACTGGCCATCCCTGGCGCCTTGCTCGGCTACCTTGAGGGCCCACTCAAAGGACGCCTCCAGATCCTGGGGTGTGTCTTCTCCGTAGTAATACATTTTACTTAAGTTAAGTTGCGCTGTCGGGTTTCCGTCATGGGCGGCAAGCGTAAGATAGTGCAGCCCCTTGTCGGTGTCTTTTGAACCGCCTTCGCCGGTGAGATACATGAAGCCGAGATTGGCATAGGCGAGGGATTCTTGGGCGTGTGCCGCCTCTTCATAGAGGGCGCGCGCCTCTTGGGGCCGCTTCTGGCCGGCCCATCCCATGCGGTAAAAGTAAGCCATGGCGCACGCTGCCCCCATGTGGCCTTGCTTATAGGCCTGGGTGAACCAGTAAAGGGAGCGCTCTAAATCAACGCTGGTGCCGTGACCCTCTTCGTAGAAAAGCCCGAGGTTGTACTGGGCAAGGGAATACCCTGCGTCTGCCGCTTTTTTTGTCCAAGAAAAGGCTTGGGCGTGATCTTGAAGCACACTGTGACCCAGGTGATAGCGCACACCCAGCTCAAACATGGCCTCCAAATCACCCTCTTCGGCGCGCAGCTCAAGGGCGGCCAGCTCCTCAGGAGCAATAACTTCTTCCTCGGCCTCATAAGTAATGGTCTGTTTTGTCATCGCCATGATGTTATGCGTTTCCTTGTGAACGGATGTGTTTTACCTCTTAAAGATCTTAAGTAGCATGCCAAGAACACCCCGTTCACGTGTGAGACCCCATCCTTTGTTGTTTTCAAGATTCTCCTTGGCCTCTTCACACCCAAGGGCGGCAGCTTGCTCAAAAAGAGCAATGGCCTTGGCGCGGTCTTTGGTCACGCCTTTACCCTCCAGATAGAGAATACCTAAATTATTCATGGCTGCTGCCGATTCGTGCGCAACTGCACGTTCATAACACTCTTTTGCTTTTGTGTAGTCTTGTTGGGTGCCAATGCCATCTTCATAAGTGAGGCCAAGGTGAAAGAATGCACCATCTTCTTCCTCATGTGCGGCCTGTGTTAAAAGTTCAAATGCGCGGGCGTCATCTTTTGGGGTTCCTTTTTTGTTGAGATAAAGGACAGCCAAGCTGGTGATCGCCTTTTTGCTTCCACCTGCCATGGCGCTCTCGTAAAGCTCTTGGGCCTTTTGAATGTCTTGTTGGATGCCTTTTCCCCCTTCATACATGAGGCCAAGGTTATTTTGGGCCATTGCATTGCCTTGCTCTGCGGCCTGTGTGAAGAGCTTAAAGGCGCGTGTGTAGTCTACCGGAACGCCTTCGCCAGTGTAATACAAGTGTCCAAGGTTACTTTGGGCCAGACTGTCGCCTTGATCTGCGGCCAGGGTGTAGTAATGAATGGCTTGATTTAGATCCTGGGGTGTTCCTTGCCCTGTTTCAAACATGTGGCCAAGGAGTGAGGCTGCCCAAGGGTCGCCTTTCTCAGCTGCTTTGAGGGCCCAAGAAAGGGCCTGGGTATAGTCCTGAGGTGTGCCGTATCCGTTATAGTAACAAAGCCCTAACGCATAATAAGCCCGCACATCCCCCTTTTGGGCAGCTTTTTGAAACCATGCGAAAGCTTGTGCGCGGTCCTGTGGTATGCCGTCTCCATAAAAGTAAGCGGATCCTAAAGAGAGCATGGCATCCACGTCTCCCTTTTTTGCTTTGCGCTTAAGGCTGGCGAGTTCTTTTTGAGTAAGGGGCGTAGGATCCGTACTTTCAGTTTGCTGTATATCAGCAAGCGCATCTTGCGCTCTATCACACCCAAGGGCGGCAGCTTGCTCAAAAAGAGCAATGGCCTTGGCGCGGTCTTTGGTCACGCCTTTTCCTTCCAGATAGAGTAAACCTAAATTGTGCATAGCCTCCACGTCGCCAGCATCGGCAGCAATGGTGTAGTAACGCGCCGCTTCGTGAGGATTCTTGGGAATGCCATCACCCTCGTAGGACATAATACCTATATTGAAGGCAGCATCCGTGTTGCCAGCTTCAGCTGAGCGCTTGTACCAGGTGACGGCTTGGGACAAATCCTTCGCTGTGCCGCATCCGTGATAGTAAAAAAGGCCCAGAAGATACTGCGCGCCTGCGTGGCCTTGTTTGGCTGCTTTGTCTGCCCATGTAAAGGCAAGGGTGTCATCCTTTGGGACGCCGTCCCCTACGTGGTAAGCGCCACTGAGCTGAAAGCAAGCCTCCGCATCCCCTTTTTCTGCGCGTGCTTGCAAGTCCTTAAGCTGTTCTTGCGTGAGGGCAGGGACGCTTGCGGGGCCCACTTCTGCGGCGAGGAGTGTTTGCGCGGTCAGATGCGTAAGTGCGCACCCAAGTAGGGCGGCGCGTGAAAGATGTGAAAACGAAGTCATGGGGGATAAGTCCTTATGGTGTGGGGGTGTTTAAAGAATGAGACGGATCAGTGCGATGACGCAGCGCCCAATCAAAGCATACATAATATATTTGCCGGCCATGCGCCCAAAGCGCACAAAATTTGATTCATTTGCTTTTGCCAGGTTTTTTTTGGCAATCTCTAAACCCTGTGCCGCGGCTTCTTCAAAAAGGGCGATGGCTTTTGTGCGGTTTTTGGCCACACCTTTGCCCGTCAGGTAGAGATAGCCCAGATTGTTGATGCCTTGGGAGTCGCCCGCGTCGGCGGCCAGGGTGTAATACTCTATGGCTTTTTGGGAGTCTTTTTTTAGACCGTGTCCCTCTTCATACATAACGCCAAGGTTGACAAGGGCACTGATATCTCCTTTGTCGGCTGCGCGGGAAAAATACGCGAAGGCACGGGCGTTATCCTCAGGGACGCCTTGCCCAAAGAAGTAGGCGCATCCCAGGTTATAAAGGCCAGTGGGGTGCCCGGCGTCCGCACCCATATGGTAGTATGCAAGGGCCTTATCCGTGTTCTTTGCCACACCTTTGCCATTTTCATACCGGTAGCCCAGGTCAACGGCGGCCGCGCTGCAGCCTTTGTGAGCGGCTTCGTGTAGAAGGGTGGCTTCTTTTTCTGTGTCCTTGGGCACGGCGTCGCCGCGTCCATACATCAGCGCAAGTTCATAAAGGCAGCTCGCACATCCCATTTCGGCGCCTTTTTCAAAAAGCGCGCGACCCTTTTGAATGTCCCCATCGGGCTCGTAGGTGAGAAGCAGGCCGAGATTAAAAATGGACGGGAGGTGGTCAAGGTTTGCCGCACGCTGGTAGTACGCAAAGGCGCCTTCCTGGTCATGGGGCACGTCAGGGTCGTAGCGTTTCATATAAGCCAGATAATGGAGGGCGTCTGGATCATCTTGAGCCGCCGCTTCTTCCATGAGGGATATCCCTTTTTGGATATCCCGCTCGGCGCCCTCAGCTTCAAAGTACGCGCGTCCTGCCATGAAGACGGCTTCCGGCTCACCCAGGTCTATGGCACAGGTGTACCAACGAATTGCTTCACTTAGATTTTGCGTGACTTCCAGTCCGTACTCATAATGGTACCCAAGGCGTACGCAGGCATCTGCCAGATCGTGCTCAGCTGCAAAGTGCAGCCAGCGCATGGCTTCTTGTGGGTTTTTCTGGGCGCCATCGCCGTCCATGAGTTGTGCAAAAACCTTGAAGGCGGCGTCAGGGTCACCTTGCTCGGCCGCCTTGAGGGCCCAGTTAAAGGAGGCGACGTAGTCAACATCTGTCCCCAGACCATCATAATACATGTTACTTAAATTGAGTTGTGAGGACGCGTGTCCACCTTCGGCGTCAATGAGATAATAGTGAAAGCTCTTGGCCAGATCCTGTGGACCACCATCGCCTTGGGCACACATGTAAGCAAAGTTAAAGTAGGCGTTTTCTTGGCCGGCCAGTGCGGCCTCCTCATAGAGAATGCGTGCGTCCTTTGCTTGTACCTCACCGCCTAGTCCCATGCGGTACAGATACGCCAGTCCACACGCGGCTCCCATGTGGCCCTGTTTGTAAGCTTGGGCGTACCAATGGCGCGCCTGGGCGTAGTCCTGTTCGACGCCCTGACCCGTGTAATAAAAATAGCAAGCCAGATTATGCTGTGCCAGCATATGCCCAGTTTCGGCCGCTTTCTTTATCCAAGAAAAAGCAAGTGAGAAGTCTTGGGGCACGCCGTCGCCATTGAAATACCGCGAGCCAAGCTCTAGCATTGCCTGCGCGTCGCCGTCCTGTGCGTCAAAGCGTAAAGACGCAATGTCCTCGGGATCGTGGTTTGTTTCAGGCAGCGCTGCCATGGCGGTGAGTCTTTTGACGGACATGGGTCTTTTCTTGTGGGGTTTGCCTCAAATAGTCACGCTGACCCTAGGAAATGCACCAAGGTTCTGTCAAGGAAAAAGCACGCTTTCCTAGGAGAGGAACTGCTCACGCAAGATGCGCTCGCTCAAATCGTGCTCGGGATCAAAAAGAAGGGTCACGCTTTTTGTGCGGTCTTCTTTGATGTGAACCCGTGCGGCGTTGCGCACCTCAATAAAGTCGGCAACCGCACTGACCCCACGTATCTCAGGTAAAATAATCTCCAGGACAATGTCCGCTTTGTGATTCAAAAGGGCCCCACGCCACGAGCGCGGGCGAAAGGGGCTGATGGGCGTGAGGGCCAGAAGCTTTGCGTCAATGGGCAAGATGGGGCCGTTGTTGGAGAAGTTATAGGCTGTGCTTCCCATGGGGGTGGAGACGAGAAGGCCGTCACTGATGACTTCTCCCATGCGCATAATGCCATCAATCCAAAGGCGAATTTTGGCGGCTTGATGGGTTTGGCGCATGAGCGAAACCTCATTAAAGGCGTGGGCCGTGACCGCGCGTCCATCCGTTGTTATTACGTCCATCAAAAGCGGATAGATACGAAAAGGGACAGCGCGCTTGAGGCGCTCAACAAGGCCATCTGGGTGGTAGGTGTTCATGAGGAATCCTACATTCCCAAGGTTCATGCCATAAACGGGCACGTGCGCCATGTGCAGATCATGAAGGCTGTGTAGCATCATTCCATCACCTCCCAAGACCACAATGAAGTCAGCGCCTTTGAGGGGTGCTTGTCCGTAGTGCTCTTTGAGTTTTATGACGGCTACCCCTCCCTTGGGGTGCTTGTCATCGGCAACGAAGTGAATCTTCATCGGTATTCTTTCCTATGACTGTGTAGCACAAGTGCGTAAATTGTCTGCCAAAGCACGCATCATCTCATCATAGGGGAGGGGCTTGCCTTGGGCAAGATCATAGCCAAAGGGATCGATGGTCACGGGGCGCAGATGTAGATTTTTGGCAAGCTTTTCCAAGTGGGTCTTGCCCCAAAAGGGCTCGCCCAACAGGCACGCGCCTTTGTGGGGCGCGGCTTGTGCCTCAAGGGAACGCAGGCGCCCAAGGCTGAGGCCTTGATCAGGATCAACGGACAGTGAAAGGGCGTCCTTTAGACCATAAGCATGGGTGAAGTACCCAAGGGTGTCATGGAGCACGAAAAGGGAGGTATTGGAAAGGGGCGCCAGGGTATGGGCTAGGTCTTTGCCTAGCTTCTCAAGGCTCTTGCGTACGCGCTCTAGATTGGCCTCGTAGTGGGCGCGGTTTGGGGGATCTAGATCGCTCAGTTTATGTGCCAGCGCTTCTATGAAGGCGACGGCGTTGTGGGGATCAAGCCACATGTGTGGATCCACACTCCCGTGATGATGGTCGTGCTCATTCGCGTGGCCGTGCCCATGTGTGCAGCGACCCTCAAGGGTTTTCACGCCTTTTTGCGCGGACATGGGGAAAGAGCGGTCGGTGCGTGTGACGTCATAGGGCACCAGAAAGGCCTCCATGGCGGGGCCCACCCACACCAGAAGATCCGCGTTTTTCAGGGTGCGTACTTGGGAAGGGGTGAGGGAGGCGTCGTGCCCTAAGGAAGGCGTTTGGATGAGAAGGGAAGGGGTGTCTGCGCCCACCATCATTTCTTTTGTCAGGCTATAAAGTGGGGCAATGCTGACCGCAACCTTTGGTGCAGCAAGAGCTGCGCCAAGTGGCCATAAAAGAGATAACAAAACAGCAGACAAGCGCATCATCGTGACAGCATGGCAGCAAGCGTATCTTCGGTCAAGAAAATAGCGCCTTGCTGCAGGTGGTGCGGCGAGCGTCTATTATTGGCTCAGGTTTTCTTGATAGTAATCTGGATTATAATTCATAACAGCCAGCTCACACGCCGCCATGTTTTGGATGTGGCGTGTCTCAAGTTCAGCCTTTGCGGCCTTCACCCAAGGTGTTGCCTCAAACTTTGTGAGCATCTTCATGGTTTCGCAACTGGTGAGCGCGTCATTGCAAAAACGAAGGGTTTCTGGCGCGCTCACTTGCCCCATGACTTGGGGGAGGGTGTCGCAAGAAAATTTGGCAGACAGTGCCATTGGCGCAGCGCAAATGAGTGTGGCCAGTGTGCCCGGCAAAATAAGGTGTTTGAATGTCATGAGGTAACCTCCCTTTTATCTTATGGGGGTCATTCTAGACTAAGAAAGGAAATGAATTCAATCATGAAGTCTCAAAAACACACTTTTTGTTTGCATGTGGATGGCGGAATTTTGCACGAGGATTAGATGTTTTCTTAAATAGATGATGCGGCTACAAGGGAAAAAACAATGGAGCTGTAAAAATTTCAGCCTTACAGCTCTGCAGTGCGTTTTTTTATAAGGGCGCTATAATGTGCGCCCTTATTTTATTCGCCGTTATGTCCTTTCGCCCCTACCTCGGCTGCGGACATTGGCTGAGTCTCTTGTTTTGCGCCATCATCACCGTTTCCTGCAAAGGCGGTGTCTGGTGCCAGTGTGAGAAGTGTAGCGGCTGCCATATAGCCAGAAATGATCTTTTTCGTATGTGCATTGAGCTGGTGCCGGCAGGTGTGTCGTGTCTAAACAAATAGGCCACAGACTGACTCTGAAACGCCACGACCCATGGGCTTTTCTTGCGCAACTGAGTGAGCGCGTGGGGCATTCTTTGTGAGCAGCGTCCTTTCGCCACTATGCTTGTATGCCCTCCTAATGTGCTTCAGCAGCTGGCCCGTTATGGCCTTCGTGAGCGCCTTGTTGCGCCTGAACCTCTTGTTGCGCTTGAGCCTCTTGTTGCGCTTGAGCGTCTGCTTGAATCCCTGGCTGCGCTTGAGGTCCTGGGATCACCCCTGGTGTCATGTCAATTTGCGCAGCGAACTGCTTCTCTGTAATGCGATGCTCTTTCTGGGCACTGTGTGCGCTTGGCGCAAGCGCCATGAATGCCACCAGTACAAGCTGTCCCAGAACTTTGTTTTTGATAACATACGTCATGAATCGCACTCCTTTTATGGATGTTTTCTTGATGTGGTTCCTGCGTGCTGCCACGGTGTAACGCACCATGCACACTAGCAATGAATTCTTTCAAAACCATTAATGCACCTTTGTTGCACGTGTCAGGGGATTATCAGGTGTATGGCGCTGGTTTGGTGTGTGCGACTTCTAAAGAGAGAGGCCATAGACCGCTATAAAAAAACCGCGATCCATGGCCCAGGTCTGTTTATGAGGCTGAATATGCGTGTTGGTTAACCCGCATAGCTCAGGCATTCTTCTTTACTGGGCTTCAGCAGCTGGTGCGACTGCAGCGTCTCCGGTTGCCTCTGGAGCGGCATCCTTCTTATCAGTGTGTTCGGTTGGGGTGTCAGCTGGCTTTGCGTCACCTGCACCCTTTTTTTCTCCGGCTTCTTTTTGCTTCTTGATTGCGACTTCTATGGTTTTTTCAACTTCAGCCAAGACGTTCTTGATGGCTGTGAGTTTTTTGTTAATGTTATTTTTTGTTTTCTCGAGGGTTGTGTTTGCAAGTCGTCCTTCCACATCCTTCATTTGCGCCTCTAGCTGAGCTTTTTTCTTGTTGAGGATGGGTAAAATATCCTCCCCGTATTTTTGAGTGAGCTTCTTTATGTTTTGCTGAGCTTTGTCGAGCTCTTGTGTTTGTTGCTTCGTGAGAGGTCCTTCTTGAACAGCATCTGTTGTGGCAAATACTGGTGAGAACGCAAGAAGTGTCGCGGCAGTAAAGGTGCCCAAGAGTGTTTTTTTGTGATCATTGCTTTTCTCCCTGTGAGTTTTATGCGTGTAAGTTGCATGGGTTTCTACAACCTACCCCTATTATGGGCGTAAAAGATGTTGCAAAAGTATGAATAAGCGCCATAGGCGCGTAAAAATGACTTTATTTGCTGAGGGTTACAATCTCTTAATCATGAGGTGTGTTTCGTCTCCAAGAAAAGCCCCCTTTTCAGGCAGGAAGGTGCCAACCACTTCAAAACCAGCCTTCCCGTAGACGTGGGAGGCCTTGGGATTGCGCATGCTGGGATCAATAAAGAAGGCGCCGACCGTATGCTGGGCCACAAAGAAATCCATAAAGGCCGTGAGGGTAGGGGCCGCGTGTCCTTGTCCTAGCAAACTCGCCTCTCCAATACCAAAGTCAATACTGAAGGTGGGTGTGTCTTCTTGGAGATTCGCTTTCCAAAGGGGGGGCAAATCATCGTCGTGTTTGACGGGCGCCGTTAGGATGAGGGCGTGGGGCGTCCCGTCCGCATGGCCAATCCAGTAGGTGAAGATGCCACCAAAATAAGAGGAAGGCTCCTTGCGGCCGTGGGCAAAGCAGCGGATGTCTTCGCGGTGCGCGGGACTGTTGTCCCAGGTTTCCCGCATGTGGGGCGCGTCAAGCCAGGTCGTCACAAGGCCAAGGTGCGTGGTGTCAAGAAGCCAAAAGGTGTATATGTGGGGCTTTGCTGGGGTAGACATGGGCGCGGGGGTCTAAAGAGCACTGCTCTACCTCTATCAAAGACAGCATTTACACGCAAGAAAGTCCTGGTCTTTTTGGTTGAATGACCGTACAATGCCGCGAGGTTTTTTAAGATTGCGGGACCATGCAAACAGCTCTACTTGTGATTCATATCGTTTTGGCCATCGTCATGATTGCCGTTGTTCTTGTACAAAAAAGTGAGGGCGGCGCCCTGGGTATGGGGGGAAGCTCCGGCGGGTTCATGACCACGCGCGGGAGTGCAAACCTGCTCACACGCACGACGGCTGTTCTGGCTGGTTGCTTCTTCTTGAGCACCCTTGGTCTTGCGTTGGCTTTCAAGGGTGGGCAAAAGACAAGTTCCGTTTTGGACGCGCCAGACGAGGTTCGTCACGAGGCGCCCATGGTGCCCGGTGCGCCAGCACCAGCAGTCACGCCAGCGCCAGTTGCGCCCCTGAAGGCGGACGCCGCAACGCCTGCGCCCGCTAAGGAAGAGGCGGCTCCCGTAAAGGAAGCGCAAGCACCTGCAAAACAGGCTAAGAAGCAAAACAAAAAGACAGCGTCCAAGAAAGCTGCGAAAGACAAGGATCCCTCTTAAGAGAAGCAGAATAGGAGACGGGTTTTTAATGACCTATTATATTTTTGTGACGGGCGGTGTGTCGTCATCCCTTGGTAAGGGACTGGCGGCAGCCTCCCTAGGAGCTTTGCTGCAAGAGCGAGGCTTCAAAGTAAGACTGCGTAAATTCGAACCCTATATCAACGTTGATCCCGGTACCATGAGCCCCTTCCAGCATGGAGAAGTGTTCGTGACCGATGACGGGGCAGAGACGGATCTTGATCTTGGACACTATGAGCGCTTTACGGGTGTGGCTGCGCGTTCCACCGATGCTGTTTCAACGGGCCAGATCTATTCCCACGTGATTTCAAAGGAGCGCCGTGGTGATTACCTGGGGGCAACAGTCCAAGTCATTCCCCATATTACAGACGCCATCCAAGAATTTATCGTGCGTGATGTGGAAGAGGATGTGGATTTTCTCATTACGGAAATCGGCGGCACCGTGGGCGACATCGAAGGGCTTCCCTTCATTGAGGCCATCCGCCAGTTTGCCCATGGGGCAGGGCGCGGCAAGACCCTTTTCATGCACTTAACCCTTGTGCCCTATATTGCTAGTGCGGCTGAGCTGAAAACGAAGCCTGCCCAGCACTCGGTGAAAGAACTTCAGCGCATGGGCATTCAGCCAGATATTCTCCTGTGCCGTACGGAAAAGCCCCTGCCGGAAAGTGCGCGTCAAAAGCTTGCGCTCTTTTGCAATATGCCGCCTGAGTGTGTCATTGAAGCAAGGGACGTTGAGACCACCTATGAAGTGCCCATTACTTACTCCCAGGCGGGCCTGGATGAGCAAGTGCTGCGTCGTTTTGGCCTGGAGGCGCCGCGCCCCAATCTTGAGAAGTGGCACACCATTGTGGATCATTTCCGCGCGCCCAAGCGCCACGCAAGCATTGCCATTGTGGGCAAATATACGGGTCTTAAGGATGCGTATAAGTCCCTGGGTGAGGCCCTCACCCACGCTGCCCTTGCCCATGAGGGCGCGGTGTCTCTCTCCTGGATTGATGCCAGCACCCTTGAAAATCACGACAGTGCCCTGCCCATGACGGAAATCGCCCAGCGTCTTTCATCCTTTGATGGCATTCTCATTCCTGGAGGCCACGGCGAGCGCGGCTCACTGGGTAAAATGGCGGCCATCACCTTTGCTAGAGAAAATAACATTCCGTGCCTTGGCATTTGCTTAGGGCTGCAGCTGTCCGTCATTGAATTTGCAAGAAATGTCCTTGGCATTAAGGACGCGGTGTCCAGTGAGTTCAGCGATGAAGGCACCCATCTTGTGGGCCTTTTGACGGAGTGGGACAAGGACGGCGTGAAAGAGACCCGCACCAGCGGCACGCCCCTTGGGGGAACCATGCGCCTTGGCGCGTACACCTGTGACCTTGTGGCGGGATCTAAGTCCCACGAGGCGTATGGAGCTGCGCGCATTTCTGAGCGCCATCGTCACCGTTATGAGGTGAATATGGCTTACGCTCAGGACCTGGCGGCAAAGGGTCTCCTGATTTCGGGTGTGTCACCCGATGGGAAGCTGCCTGAGATGATTGAGCTCAAGGACCACGCGTGGTTTGTGGCAACACAGGCCCATCCAGAGTTTAAATCCCGTCCCTTTGCGCCACACCCTCTGTTCCTTGCCTTTGTGGGCGCCTGTTTTGACCATGAACATAAGAAGGAGCGCGCCCTATGAGCACCCTACAGCGCATCACCGTTGGACAAGATACTTCCTCTCCCGTGACCTTTGCCGCTGACGCGCCACTGGCATTTTTGGCCGGTCCTTGTGTCATTGAAAGTCGCGCACATGCCCTCGAGATGGCCCATGCTCTTCATGAGATTGCCAGGCGCCTTGGGGTGGGGCTTGTTTATAAAAGCTCCTTTGACAAGGCCAACCGCAGTAGTGTG
This sequence comes from Pseudomonadota bacterium, assembly GCA_020161545.1. GTDB lineage: Bacteria > Pseudomonadota > Alphaproteobacteria > Caedimonadales > UBA1908 > JACESU01. The sequence goes on along the minus strand of JAIUNT010000023.1, from coordinate 5,577 downwards.
AAGTCCTTCCGCGGACCCAGCTTCAAAGAGGGGATGGAGATCTTGGCCGAGGTGCGTGCAACGTACAGCATGCCCGTTGTGACCGATGTGCACACGGCCGAGCAGTGCGCACCTGTGGCCGAAGTTGTGGATATTCTCCAAATTCCAGCGTTCTTGTGCCGCCAGACGGATTTGCTTGAGGCGGCTGCCGTGACGGGCAAGCCCCTCAATGTGAAAAAAGGCCAATTTCTGGCGCCTTGGGATATGCAAAATGTTGTGAACAAAGTGACGGCCTTTGGGGGGAAGCTGATGCTGTGTGAGCGCGGCGCGTCCTTCGGGTACAACACCCTTGTGTCGGACATGCGGGCGCTACCCATTCTGGCGCGCACGGGATGTCCTGTGATTTTTGACGCAACCCACTCGGTCCAGCAACCAGGCGGGGCAGGGGAGACCACAGCCGGCCAGCGTGAGTTTGTGGCTACCCTCGCCAAGGCGGCGGTGGCTGTGGGTGTGGCGGGGATCTTCGCGGAAGTCCACCAAGATCCTGATCACGCGCCAAGTGATGGGCCAAACATGCTGAAGCTAAAAGATTTTGAGCCCTTTGTGAAACTGCTCATGGCCTATGACGCCTTAGCAAAATCCCCGGAAGCCATTGCACTTTAAAACATAATAACAAAGGAGTCCCCCATGGGTGCCATTCTAGATATCGTTGCAAGAGAGATCCTTGATTCACGTGGTTATCCCACCGTTGAGGTGGACGTTCATCTGGAAAGTGGCGCCTGGGCCAGGGCGGCGGTGCCTTCGGGTGCGTCCACGGGCTCACACGAAGCGGTGGAGCTGCGCGACGGCGACAGTGCGCGCTTTGGGGGTAAGGGCGTGCTGACAGCCGTCAATCATGTGGGCAACGAGGTCTTTTCACTTCTTTCTGGGCGCGAGTCCATGGATCAGGACCGCTTGGACGCAGCCATGCAGGAGCTCGACGGCACACCCAACATGAAGCGCCTGGGCGCCAATGCTCTCTTGGGCGTGAGTCTTGCCTTGGCGAAAGCCACTGCTACAGAGCTGGGAGTTCCCCTTTACCGCTATGTGGGGGGGCTTGGTGCCAGGCGTTTGCCCATGCCGCTCATGAATATTCTCAATGGCGGGGCCCACGCGGATAACCCCATCGATGTGCAAGAGTTTATGATCGTGCCCGTGGGCGCGCCTTCTTTTTCCGAAAGCCTGCGCATGGGGGCTGAGGTTTTTCATTACCTGAAGAGCCACCTGAAGCAAAAGGGCCTCGGGTGTGGCGTGGGTGATGAAGGCGGCTTTGCGCCCCAGCTGACGGGTACGCGCCAGGCGCTGGATGTGGTCATGGAGGCCATTGAGGGAGCCGGCTTTAAGGCAGGACACGATATGGCCCTTGCCCTTGACGTTGCAGCCTCGGAGCTTCTCCATGAGGGGCGTTATCTCTTTAAGGGAGAGGGCGCAAGTTTCACCAGTGACGAGCTTGTGGAATACTACGCGCAGCTCGTGAACGCTTATCCCATCGTTTCCATCGAAGACGCCATGGCCGAGGACGACTTTGATGGTTGGAGCGCCCTCACAAACGCCCTGGGCGACAAGATTCAGCTCGTGGGGGATGATCTGTTTGTCACGAACCCAGAGCGCTTAGCTCTTGGCTTTGAGCGTAACATGGCCAACGCCATTCTCATCAAGCCCAACCAGATTGGCACCTTGACCCAGACCCTTGAGACCATCACCATGGCCCAGCTTGGTGGCTTTGCCTGCGTCATGTCCCACAGGTCCGGTGAGAGCGAGGACACAACCATTGCGGACTTGGCCGTTGCCATGAACTGCGGTCAGATCAAGACCGGCGCCCCTTCCCGGGGAGAGCGTGTGGCCAAGTACAACCGCTTGCTGCGCATTGAGGAAGAGCTAGACGACAGCGCGCTCTTTGTGAGCCCGTTCTAATATGCTGCCGCGCAGCCTGTCCTCTCCTAACTGTGCCCCGCGCAAGGACGGCACATGCGTGCGCTTCCTCATCATCCATTACACAGCCTGTGATTTGGCTGAGACCCTACGTATTCTCACGGACGGGGCAAGTCCGCGTCCCGTGAGCGCCCACTACGTGATTGCCGAAGACGGTGAGATCTTTCAGCTTGTACCTGAGGAAATGGCCGCCTGGCATGCGGGTACCAGTTACTGGGGCGCCTATGAGGGGCTTAATACCTGGTCCATAGGCATTGAACTCGTTAATCCTGGGCACGGTGCCTCGTACCGCCCCTTTACCGAGGCGCAAACAAAGGCGCTTCTTGAGCTGGGTGAGGATATCCAAGAACGCCATAGTATACCAGCTTACCATGTATTGGGGCACGCAGATATCGCACCCACACGCAAGTCCGATCCAGGGGAGCTTTTGGATTGGGCAAGGCTTGCCTCACGCGGTTTAGGGTGCCATGTGCCCTTTGAAGAGACGCCTCTTATCATGGACGCCGAAGGATGTCAGGAGCTTCTACGCGACATCGGATACCACGTGCATGTGACGGGTGAAAGGGATGAGGAAACAACGGCGGCCCTGCGCGCTTTTGCCTACCGCTGCGCCCCCCTTTGCATCCATGACCCCTGGGACGGGCGGGTCATGGCAACGCTTTTATCCTACCACGCCCGCGTCCATGAAGGCCTTTGAAGTTTTACCTCCCCTCGTTTCCTAGTGCATCACTTCTTTGAAATTTTGTCCCTTTGTTGACATTTCTCGCGCTGTCTTGCTAGGCTGCGCCCACTTCATACTTTCAAATAAAAGAGACGTTCCACCATGTCACAAGAAATGACCCAAGTGCCGGCACCGGCGCCCATTAAATCTGTGCCCATTTGGGGTGCCATTAAAGAGGGCTTGGCCTTTCCCTTTACCATGGACCGGGAAAAGGCCCGGGTCTTTGCTCTGCATATGCTCCTTGTGACCTTGAGCACCTTGGGGTTTATGTTGGCGATTTTCTTACCACCCGTTAGCACGCCGGGAGGCCTTGGTGTGCTATATAAGGTCTTGCGGTATGGCATTGCGGTGCCAGGGTTTGGGGCAGTCTTTTTGGGCACCCTGGTGACAAGTCGTCTGTACACGGCCCAGCGCATTGTTTTAGGTCGCGCCACTGCGCCCTACACACGCTTGTGGCGCACGTCCAATTTCAAACACATCTTGGCCATCTATTTCCAATATATCCTTCTTTTTATGATCACGAATGCAGTGATCAAACTGCCAGATATTATAGGTGTTCTCCCTGCTTTCTTCCTTGAATTCGCGTTTGCGCGCCTTTTTATGGATTTTGCCGATGAGGCGACGCAAAAAGTGTCCGCATCCAAGCGTGGGTGGGAGCTGGGGCGGGGATACGCACTTGAAAGCTACTTTGTTAACGCGGTGTGTAGTGTGGCATTTCTTGGGTGTGCATGTCTTATCAGTATCCTTTTTCTTTACTTGCAACCCCGTCATGGTCTTGAGATCTTCTCTTTGGGCGAACTGTCCAATGGCTTTAGCTCTATGAGCAAGCTTGGATGGTCAGTGTTGATTGGAATCGTCAGCTGGGTGCAGCTAACATCCATGGGAGGTATTTCAGTTTTGTACCGGCGCCTCGTTTTGAAAGAGCGGTCAAAGGCCATAGGACTGGGTATTGATGTAGAGGCTGCTATGCGTGGAGAGGAGGAAAGCAAGCGTCGCGTTAACTGGGATCTTTTGGCGCAGATGAAAGAAGGATTGCTCTTTCCATTTTGGTTTAATGCTCATAAAGCAAAAGCTTTTGCGAAGCATCTTACACTCTACTTGTGTGCGGTGCCACTTATTGCGCTTGGGATCATTTGGGCAAGGATGACTCTTTTTCCCCTTACTGAAGGCGAAAGCTTGATCTTTAGTGGTCATTTTCTTTTTATAGATCTTGCGCCAGAAAAACTATCATATTTTGTAGTGTCCTCACTTCCACTATTAGAATTATACGTTTTGCGCGCCTCATTAAAAGGTTCATTTGATGAGCCTTTTTGGGGTCTTGTGAGGACACCTCTTTTTTTGCGCAGTGTCATTCTTGCCGTGAGTATGAGCATTGCCAGTTTTTTGTCAGGTGAAATCATTTTCGCTCACACGGGATTAAAAAAGATCTTCCTTCTTCTTGGTGTTTACTACATTGGCTTTTGCCTTCAGTTTATCCTTGTTTTACTGACGAGAGAAAATCGCTTGATGTGGGGAAGAGGGTTTTTGCTATATAACAGACTCTTCTTTCCAGGCTCATTTATATTCCTGTGTTTTTATCTGTATATCTTTACCTTTTTGGGCACAAAGTTGTTCAGTCTAGTCCTGTATGTGGGGAAGCATTTTCTTGGGACTTCTTATTCCTTTGCTAAATTGGCTCGTTTTCTTTATGGGTCTTTCCCTCTTCCTGAAGGGGCGACACTTGCTGATCTTGTCGGTCCTCTTATTCTTCTTGGGCTCTACGCAGGACTGTCAGTGTGGCTTATGATGGGATCGTATGTGTTTATGGTCAGGCGGTATCAGCGCGTGATTCTGGGTATCGATGCACAAGAAGCGACGCATAATGGTGCGGCAAACGCTGCGCCTATGGCCAGTATCTGGCCTGCATTTAAAGAAAATCTGCTCCTTCCGTTTCGTTTTGATCACGGTAAGATGAAGGCATTTGGCAAGACATTTGCCACTTATGCCTGTGGAGGCGCTTTGTGTGGCTGGGGAATGGTTTGGCTTGAAAATCATACGCTTGCCTGGCCAGATGTGATTCAGTCGGTCACATTTTTTGATGGAGAAAGTAAAGGCACTCTTGCGGGGATTTTACAAGGGCTCATGTGGATTGTGCCATCGATCATACTGTGGGCAACGCCCTTGTCGGATATGTACGGTGTGCGCGTGATTCAAACAGGTGACAGTCGACAGGCCTTTTGGAGTGTGCTTGTGAAAAAGCGTTTCTGGAAAGTGACTGCAATGGGGGTTCTAGTGCTTTTGTGGGCGCTGTTTATGACGATCTGTTTTCAGTTAGATGGCTACGTGCTTATGGCTGTGGGTGGGTTTTTTGCTTTTTTATTTTACCCATACTTGAAGGCTGTGATGGTGCACGCCATGCTCACAGGACGCGCGGCTTGGGTGGTTGTGTGGCGCATGTACAAAGCGCGTTGCGCCGAGATAACCATCTCATTTTGGGTGATGGTCGTGTGGGTGCTTTTCCTTAGTGCCGGCGTGGGATATTGCCTATACACCCTTGCGGCAGGCGCTTACGTGATATGGGATCAGGGGTTCGATACAGCGCTCTCATCTTTCATGGTCGGTAACCTTGATGTCACCAATTGGGACACATTTTCTTTTGAGGGGATGCTGCCTGAGCATATTGAGTCGCCGCTTTTGGCCGGAGCATATTTAGGCACTGGTATGTGGCTGTATATGTCCCTTTCAAGCTTTATGGCACACCTTTATAAAAATCATTTTTTCGTAAAAGTAAATGAGTGATGAAGTGTAAAAGCTCACAGAATTTGCTGAGGATCATCCATGTCACAAGAAATGACCCAAGTGCCGGCACCGGCGCCCATTAAATCTGTGCCCATTTGGGGTGCCATTAAAGAGGGCTTGGCCTTTCC
>JAIUNT010000022.1 GCA_020161545.1 Pseudomonadota bacterium | reverse complement strand
ACCATCAGCGTCCCACCATCCATATCCACCTGGATGGGCGCCCCTTGGTCGAGAAGCCCGCGGGACACACCTGCCACAACGGTTGCGCAAGCACCCGTCGCGCACGCTGGCGTCACGCCTGTTCCCCGCTCCCATACACGCATACGCACATGGGTACGGCTATTGACCTCTACGAATTCAACGTTTGTGCCAGCAGGATAAAGCGCGTGGTGGGTCAGCTCGCGACCCAAACGATCCACGTCCAGCGCGTCCACGCCTTCCACAAAAAAGATCATATGGGGATTACCGATGCCAACGGCCGCCGGCGCGTCCATACCCGCCACCTCCACGGGCAGATAAAGGGTATCCACGTCCTGGGTCAGCCCCAAACCATGTGCCGTCTGGCAGGGCGCGCCCATGTCCACAAAGGTTTCCTCTCCCTTTGTATGGGTCTTAAGCAGGGCAACTTTTGTGCGCAGGTTCTGCGCGGCATCGCCTTCCCTTGCAAGATACGCCCCCACGCAGCGCGTCGCGTTCCCGCACGCCTCCACTTCTGAGCCGTCAGCATTGAAAATACGCATGAAGGCGTCAGCGTCGCCTTGGGGCGCGGGCAAAAGCACAATGAGCTGATCACATCCCACACCCAGGCGCCGATCTGCTAAGCGCGCAACCTGAGCGTTTGTTGGCACAAAAGCGCTCTTCCTTGCGTCAATAATGACAAAGTCGTTGCCCAGTCCCTGCATCTTCACAAAGGCATGTGCCACCATGTTTTTTCCTCTTCTTGAAAATTCTAATGCCTGGAGATCTATAAGCCGGGTTCTGTCCTGACGCATAGCGTCATGGATGGCCATTCATCTAGGAGTGTTGTTACCAACACCCTCAAGCGACCTACCCAAGCGGCGGTGCGGAAGCCACCTTCCCAAAGGCACAAGGCCCTTAAGACGCCGCTCCTACTTGGTCTTGCTCCGGGTGGGGTTTACCCTGCCACTTCCCTCACGGGAAGCGCGGTGCGCTCTTACCGCACCCTTTCACCCTTACCGGCATAACGCCGGCGGTTTACTTTCTGTGGCACTTTCCCTAGGATCGCTCCCGCTGGACGTTATCCAGCACCCTTCTTCCAAGGAGCCCGGACTTTCCTCTTGGGACGCATAAAGCTCCCAAGCGACCATCCGATCTCCAGGCGCCCCACTTTAACGTGGTTCTCACAAGATCTCAAGGATTATGACGGAGCCACACGACCCCATATGGTAAATAACAAAAAACCCTGAGCGGCCGACACCGCCCAGGGTTTAAATAAGTCACTTCAAAGCGCTGGAATAAACGCTAATCTTGGAACTTTTTCAACACCTGACAGGTGAACCAAGGTCCCTCGTCATTTTTCGGATTTCTTCCAAGGACAACGCTAAACTTCAACTTAATAGCTTCTAGCTTCTTCCCTTTTTTCTCAAAGGGAGCCGCAATCTTACAAACGCCTTCCATGGATGTCCCATAGTGACTTGCAATTTTATACTTAAACTCACTACCCGCGCGTAAGCCAACATAAGTCTCATTAATGGAGATTCTGGCTTTGGCCTTAACGTCCCTTGCCACCTCACTCCCATCTGGCATTACAAAAGTAACTTTATCTTCCAAGTTTGAAGAAAACTGTTCAAATTCAGCGGAAACGCGCACAGGCGCTTGCGCGCTTTCCGAAGTCGCCTGTATTTGCGTGCTCCATAACGCCACCATAAACACCACAGCAGTCATGAGAATTTTTCTTTGCATCAGATATGTTCCTTAAACGTCTTCGCATATCGCCTGAATTAAGCCGCGCCGCGTAGCGGCGTCGGCTTGAATGAACTGTTAGCCTCACCTACGCCTTGACAGGGTAGCGGCTGGATATGGCGATACGGTTCCATGTGTTGATGACAACGGCAAGCCATTCAATAGCCGACACCTCTTCGTTGGTGAGAGTTGCTGCGGCTTGCTCATAGATCGCATCCGGAAGTTGGCCCTCGGAGATCAACGTAACTGCCTCCACAAGTTCCAAGGCGGCGCGCTCTCTTGGGGTGAAATATTCAGTTTCTTTCCATGCAGCAAGAACGGCAACGCGATCGCTAGACTCCCCGCTGGAAAGAGCATCACGCGCATGCAACCTGACGCAAAAAGCACATTGATTGATCTGGGACGCACGCAGGCGCAAGAGATGCGAGAAGCCTTCCGAAATGCCCGCAGTGGTCAATGCTTCCGAGGCGAGCCGGTCAAGCTCAATGACGGACTGATACAGGGCAGGCGCTGATTTTCCAAGGTTTACTCTTTCCGACATGTGAAATCCTTATGTTGTGCGGCTAACTTTAAGTTAGTTGTTTCTGATTAAAGATTCATTAAAATTTGATATTTCGTGACGAACGCGCACCCAATCATCAAAAAATGTCCAACAAAATCAGACCAAAAAACCCGCTGTCCAGGCGCGCTGCTTTAACGTGGTTCTCCCAAGATCTCAAGGATTTGACAGCGTCCCTTGAGTCCATATAAAAAAACAAGAAAACCCTGGCAGGCCAAAACCAACCAGGGTTTAAATGAATCATCTCAAGACGCTAAAATAAAAACTAGTCTTGGTACTTTTTAAACACCTGACAGGTGAACCAAGGCATATTATCTTTATTCGGCTTCTTACCAGCTAAAATTGTAAAATTCAAACGAATAGCCTCTAGTTTCTTAGTATTTTTCTCAATTGCACTCCCAAGTTTACAAACGCCTTCATCCTTGAGTTCCGCATAATCGGTCTCAATTTTATAGCGAATCTGACCACCTGCGACCACGCCAACGTAAGCATCATTAAGGGAGACACGGCGTTTCGCGCTGACCTGTCTCACTACATCAGTCCCATCGGGCATTACAAAAGTGACCATATTATGCAATTCTTCAGGGAATGCATTAAATTGTGCTGAAACGCGCACAGGGCCTTGCGCGCTTTGGGAGGTGGCCTGTACCTGCGCGGCCCATAAAGTCACAAAACACGCCGCAGCAGTCATAAGGGTTTTTCTTTGCATCGAATATGTTCCTTAAAATGATTTTACACCTTTTTAAGGTACTTATTTTTGATTAAAGATTCATTAAAATTTAATATTTAGTGAAGAACGCGTATCCAATCTTCAAAAAAAATGCACAACAGGCAAGGCCAGCGCTTGATGCTTGCTCTTGTCAAAGATTATAATGCAGAAATACCCGCTGAAAGAGGATGAGTCTTACATCCGATCCTGTATAAACCCATCCCTGAAACTCTCCCATTCAGCAACATCTTCTTCACAAAAAAGCAGACCACTTCTTTTGATGAACGCTAGAACGTCTCGCGGCGCAAGGTGATGGACTTTTTTGAGAGCCTCCAGGAAGAGCTCCCACACGACGGGACTGCACCACAACTGCGAATTCACTACGAGCTCGCGCATCTCCTCCTTCCCCAGATCTAGGGGGACGTCCATCACCTGGGCAAAGGCCTCAGGAATGAAGGGATTACCCTCGAGGGCATACAAAAGACCAGAAAGATCAAAGTCCGAAAGATCCATGCGATCCAAGCCGCGCGCAAGGGGAGGCAGATATCTTGCGTCAAATGAGGCTCCAATATAGGAATCGAGAACCTTTTCACGCCACTTTAGTGGCACCCGTGCATCAGCTATGTCCTTGACATGATGTGTTATTTGCCACCCACGAAGGTGATGGGACAAGTCTAAAGCGGACTTCGCCCCGTACCCCTCCATCAGATTTTGAAAGAGGGTGAGACGTTCAGAAGGAACCGACTCTGCGTATGAGCCATCACCACCGTCTTCCTCTAGCAACCAGTATCTGGCGTTGACTGCAGCGGGACGCAGGTGCGGTGGCAAATCAACCTCAGCAATGGGCCCAAGCTCATAAGTCCCTGCCATCCCATCAGTCACAGTACGGTTCAGGAGACAGCTGATGTCATGGGGGCAGCCCCGCGTAAGGCGCTCTAAAATCTTGTACTCATCTTTCTCAAGATCAAAGGCGCCGCGCCTGGGCACGTAGTGCTTGAGAAGCACATGGCCAAGACCCGCAAGATACGCTAAATCCCGCCCATGGGAGATCGCCTGTTTCACAAATTCCACCGCATCATCAGACCTGAATCTCGCCTCTAGGCAGCGGCGCAAAAGGGTCTGCTGGGGCATAGAGAGCCCCCTTAGAAAATCAAAGTGTTTGGAGAACATTTTCATTTTGGCACCTCGCGTTGGCAGGGCATTCACAACCCTGGCGACATTGAGTGCCGCTGGCAAGCCCTTGTCCTGCACAAAGCGTAAGACCGCTTGAGTCTCCTCAAGCCGTCTGGTTCCGTACCCGAACCTAGGGTGGTCCTTTGTTAAGAAAGACATCTTTAATATGGGCGCAAGCTCTCTTAGCGTGTTAAGGGTGAAGCACAGAGCCTGGTCATGCTCATAGGTGAGAATGGCCTGAAGCTGTGCGGTCATAAAGCCACAATCGGCCAACGCATCCATGCGCTCAAGGGTAAAATCCTGCGCGTGCATAAAACCCATCAGTTTCTCTGACGCCTCGTTCTCGGGGGCCCCCATGAATGAGTCATAGGACGTCAAAACGCCGCCTCTTGTCTCGCCTGATTCCTCCATATCCTTCAAAAGCGAGGCCCCTGCCCGCAGCCAGGGCACCTCCCTTTCCTTCAGAAAGGGCAAAAGGGCGTGACAGTGCGCCAGATGCCCCATGATGGAGACCGCGTGGGAGAGATCCTCCTGGGTGAGGTTTTGGGCCCGCACTGCCATGATCACTTTTTTTGGTTGGCCGTGTTTAATAAGCTCTCCCAGATTTGTCAAAAAGGTGGACGTTTGTCGTTGCAGCCATGGGAGCGCATGATGGTGTTTTCTCACACGCCCTTGGACCTTAGAGATCATATCCCTGCATATCTTCTCCCTCATTTCCGGCTCCTCATCCACTAAGTCATGATAAACACGCGTGGGTGCAAGAAGGATGTCCCACACCTCTTGCTCGGGCAGCAGGTCTTGCGGGCTTGACCACAAAGACAACGGAAACAAAAGCGTAAAGACTGATTTTCTAAGAATGTGCCCCAAGATATGTACTTTCCAAAATGGGTGGTCTTTGTGTTCTCTACCAAAAAAATGCCCAACAAAAAAGGCCGGCGAAATGCCGGCCTTTTTTAGCGCTTTATGTTGCGAGGTAGCGTTTAGTGCTTGCCCTTGGCAATGAGCGCTGTGTAGCGCTTATTGAGACCAAAGACAGCCGCCGCCCAGGCGCCGACCACAAGGGCCACAACACCTGTCAGATAAGGCGCGATCACCATCACTTCCGTTGTAGACATGATGGAGAAGAGGATCTGCTGCACAAGACTACCACCGGCTTTACCCAAGCGGCCACCGATAACGTCAACGGCTGCTTTACCCTTGGACTTGAGTTCTGCGTCCAAAGGAATAAAGGCCATTTCCTTCGTGGGATCAAAGTTGGAGTACTTTGTACCCTTTGTCAGGATGTTTTGTGCCGCACCGATGTAGGCAATGAGCACAGGCAGTGTCATGCCAAGACCAGCCGCGATGGGTCCAAAAATGTCCGCACCAAAGATACAGAAGAAGAACAGACCTCCTGTGATAATGGTCACAAGGGGCGTTACAATGGCGCCAGTAAACCAACCAAACTTACGCACCAAGCCCTTTGTGAACATGATGAGCAACATAGTTGCAATACCGGTCATGGTTGAGAAGTCACCCATGAACGCGTTGTAATCAGCCTTCGTTGTGTAAGCAATCTTGAGGTTATTCTTCCACACAACCTCGATGACGTTCACGGAGATACCGTAGCCGATCACGAGAAGCGCAATGAATCCAATGTAAGGGTTCGTGAAGATGTACTTGAAGCTTTCACCAATACCAAGCTTTGGCTTGCCGCCCTTGCCCTTCTTCGCCGCGCCCGTATCGGTCTCGCTTTGGAAGCGTGGATCCTTAAGGACAACAACGTTGAGGTACGTGTAGAGCGCAATGGCTGCAATACCTGCCGCAGCAACGGCCAAAGAGATGTAGCGCAAGGACACGCCCCATGGGTCAACACCCTCAGGCACATCAACGCCAGCCTTGGACAAGTACTTGTTCAGCTGACCAGCAAAGATCAAGGAAATGTTGGCAACCAGGCCGAAGAGTGCGTAGAAACGCTTCGCTTCATCCGTACGGATAATGTCGTTGGCAAACTGCCAGAACAGAAGCGACAGCATCACGCTACCCCACAGCTCAGACAATGTGTAGAACAAAGAATACGTCCACACACCCCACACAGGGATAATGGCCTGGAAGCGGGGAAACGCTGCACGTAGCTCGTTCACACGCTCAAGGGAGGGGTGAAGTACGTCAAGGTTTGGATAGAGGACGAACGCAAACAATAGGAAAAAGGCCACGAAAACCGAGACAATTCCCACAAACAAGGCCTCGCGAGAGAACATGTTTGTCAACTTTGCGTACAAGACCACGAACAAAACCGCCGATGGCATCACGACATACAACTTGAGCGAGCTCAAGACCGCTGCACCCGCAGCAGGGTCGGCTACAATCAAAGCGTCCTTAGTGTTACGCAAAATTGTATAGTTAAAAAGAATAAAGAACATGACCAAACACATGGGCAGAAACTTTTTCAGCTCATGTGTATGGATGGGCCAAAGTGCGGCCCGAAGTTTACCAAACTCTGGCGCTTGGGAGGAATTTTGTTGCGTTGACATCCCTACAACCTTTTATTGCTTGTTGCTAACGAAAAAAGCCACATGACAATGGGTCATGCGGTCCTTTTACCACTTCATTTACCCAGAAAAGAGGGGCACATTTTTGACACTTGCGCGCTCCTTCAAGACAAAAGACAAGACCTTTTACCTTATTTTTTGTCCATTTTACATCTTTTTTTACACACACCTCTTTTGCAAAAGCTGGATAAATCTAGAATAAATCCCATTTGATTCCAGTTAGAGGCTTTTATAATCAAGAACTTCTTAACAATTTGTAAAATAAATACGGGATATTTCCTTGCGCCTCTTTTTGTTTTGTGCGTGCTTTTTTTGCAACAGGTGGGGGAGCGGCTTTGGGCGTAGTTAGGTCTTTGTGGAAAACAGAAAAGATGTCTCTAAAGGCAAGGATGTCATCATCCTTGCCTTTTACAAGACTACTTTGTACGGAAAGTAATACGTCCCTTGGTCAGGTCGTAGGTTGTCATTTCAACGGTTACCTTGTCCCCCGCCAGAACGCGGATGCGGTTTTTACGCATCTTGCCAGACATATGGGCCAGGATAATGTGACCATTGTCCAAGGTTACCCGAAACATTGCATTGGGAAGCACCTCTGTGACAACACCTGCAAACTCGATTAGATCTTCTTTTGACATCCGTTAAAAATGAACCTTTCCTAAATACATTGCGCCAGTTTATAATGGATTTTGCTCAAGAAGCCAAGTTTTAAAATCGATCCCTAAACCACTCGGAGCTGTGTAAACAAAAATGTCACTGACCTACGTCCTGGATATTCTGCGTCGCTATATGGAAGAAGCGCCCCTCGAGTTCATTGCTTTTGTGTGGTTTCTGATGTGCTGGCTTGGGTACAATTATATTGTTGATAATTTTATGCGAGGCGCAAGGGGCCTGAGCGCGCGCATGCATTTGTACCGCGTTCAGTGGATGAATGTGGCCCTGCGCCGGGACAACCGCGTCCTTGATATCAATATCTTGTCTATGCTGCAGTCAAGCATTGCCTTTTTTGCCTCAACCTCCATCCTCATTTTGGCCGGTCTTTTGGCGCTTCTGGGCGCGACCCCACAGGTTTTTGCGATTTTGAAGCAGATCCCTTTCGCTGACGTGCCCGCCAAAGTCATTTGGTACAGCAAAGTTTTCCTTTTATGCTTTCTTTACATCTATATCTTTTTCAAGATGACGTGGTCTTTGAGGCAGCTTAACTACGCCTCCGTCCTTTTGGGCGCCATGCCCCTACCCCACGAGCACCAGAGCGAGCATTATCTGCCAACAGCTAGGCGCGCTGCCATGATCAACACCATGGCCGCCCGTGATATGAACAGGGGCCTGCGAGCTTACTACTTTTCCATTGCAGCTCTGTCATGGTTTGTCAGCCCTGTTCTCTTCATGGTGTCAACGGCCTTCATTATGCTGATTCTCTATCGCCGTGAGTTTGAATCTCAAATCGTTCACATTTTGTCATCCCAAGGTAAAAACACCGGCACAGATAAGACGGAATAAAAAAGGGGGGACATGCCCCCCTTTTTTCTGTTTGATGTAGCGTTTACCCTTCCAGGGATTTCTTCTGACTGTAAAGGCTTACGACCGCCACGAGCGCCATCAAAGAAAGGTACCTCATGAGAACCACCTGCAAGGTTAGGGATACCACCATCAGCGCTGGCACTGAGACCATGACAAAACCTATCGCCAAGCTCGCAACGGTGCCCACAAGCCCCACCACAATACTCGTAACGAGGAGTGTGCCTATGATGCGCCAGACAACCCCCTTGGTGGCGCCAAAGGCACCAAAGAGGTCGACTCTATCCTTATCAACCACGAAGGCGCTCAAAAAGGAAAAGCGCAGTCCAACCACAGTTACAATCAGGAGAAGCACACCCACCACGCCCATCACGATAGGCGTCATCTCCCCCTTCAGGCCGCCAAGATTCCCAAGAACTTCAGGTGTGAGCATGTTTTGTAGCGCGCCAGCCCCCAAGCCCCCGGACACCAAAAGTCCCACAATGGCAAGGAGCAAAGGAACTGCCAGGAGAACACCAACAAGCAGACCAGAAGCCAAAAGCCGCCATGTTACCCCTTGGCCAAACAGGTCAAAGTAACGTCCAGTTGCCTGCCCTGTCAGGGCCTTTTGAATGGCCCAAACTGTCACAGGCAAAGACAGAAGAAACTGAGCGGACAATGTCAAAAGAGCACCCAACCCACCACCGATGCCAAAAAATGTACCGGCCTGGCCGCCAATGCCTTGACTCAAAAACATCCAAACAAGGGTCACGAGGGCAAATGTCCCCATCATGGCGGGCGCGTCCTTTCCTGGACTCATAACAAACCGCAATCCTGTTTTAATGGCGACCATCACTCCAGGCTTTGTCACTTGTGTAACGACTTCTTTTTCTTCCATGTGACCCTCCACACGTGCATATTTTTTTCCTATTCTTATTGTAAGAGAAATTGATTAAAGTTGCGTTAATTTGGACAGATTGTCATCTTGTTGGTTGTCCATGTTGCGTATTTAGGACACAGTTTTTGGCTCCGCGTCACGTGTCTTGATATACAGATCGCCCAGCGCAACCGTGACCATAAGGCCAAAATAGAGATGCACAGTTTGATAGAGAACCGTTAGGGGAATTGTACGCCAAAGAGAGCCTTGACGCATAAGGTCCAAAAGCCCCCCTGCCTGCCAAAGGGCATGGATGCCCCAGGACAAAAGGAATGTCAGCCCCCCACTCAAAAGCAAGACCGCAAAAATTTCACCCGTCAAATCCCTGGAGGCACGAAAGGCCTCGCGCAGGTTCAAATCTTCTTTGTCCACAACATGGACACTTAAAAAAGCAAGACGCAAGAGCACATAGCACGCAAGGAACAAAAGACTGACAACACCCGCAACAAGAAGGGGTGCAAGATTTGACATGCCGGGCACCGTCAAAGACGCCAAGGAGAAATGATGGAGCATATAACTAAAAGCAGGACCGTTTACACCTAACTCCACAAAAGTTCCCACCATCACAAGGATGACAGGCAACGCCACATAAAGGGCGCGCAAAAGGCTAGCGCCAAGAACAAGTAGAGTCACGCGCCACCTAAAAAGCGAAAAGTATCCGCCTCCACCATCCTTGTTGAGAATTTTCATGAGCGCCCACACCAAAACCGGTACGGGCAAAACGAGGGTCTTGACCCCCAGGATCACGTTTTGAAGGGACAAAAACCCATGGGCCTTGCCAATGAATTCCGCCAAAAGTTCCAACCCCAACACAGCAATGACGTACCCCACAAAGACCGTCACCATCTGCTTATCTATATTCAAGATAAAGCGCACCCCAAAGCGTGTCGCATCAAGGACTTGAAGCATTTTTTTTCGTTCGATTGCACTGTCCTCATCCATGTGAACACCCCGTCAGGAAATAAATTCTTCTTTAAATATTACATTAAATCAGTTAATATTTCATAAAATGAAGGGTTTTACTTTATTGCTTTTTGCATTTTGTTTTGGCAGATTAATTGTGTACACCTATTAAGAATCTGTTAATATTGAGGCGGTACTCTGCGTGTAGCAACACGTCACAAGGACATTTCTGTTTTGAAGGACCCACACCCACCCCAGGCTGCTCCCTCACCCTCTCAAGAGACCAAAAAAATATGCCTTGCCCTTCAAGGGGGAGGGGCACACGGTGCCTTTACGTGGGGCGTTCTCGACAGACTTCTTGAGGAGGCGGATATCGAGATCGAGGGCATATCCGGCACAAGCGCTGGGGCCATTAACGCGGCACTCCTGTCCACCGGCCTTGCAAGGGGAAGCAGGGAAGAGGCGCGCACACTCCTTGACGGTTTTTGGACCGCCTTAAGCAAGCTATCTCTCACCAGCCACTATCAGATGCCCCAGGTTCTACCGCGCACGCCACTCACCAGCGCCCTCTCCCCTCTCATTGGTCTTTGGTTGGGATATTTTACCCGTATGCTCTCGCCTTACGACTTTAATCCATCCAACTACAATCCGCTCCATGACCTGTTTCAAAAGTATGTGAACTTTGATCTTTTAAAGAGCACAAACAAAATCCGCATTTTCGTCAGCGCCACCGACTGCCTTACAAACCGCATCAAGGTTTTTGATAACACTGACTTGTGTGAAGAGGCCCTCTTGGCCTCCACTTGTCTGCCCATGTTCAACCAAGCCGTCAAGTGGGGAGAGAGTTACCTGTGGGACGGAGGGTACATGGGAAACCCCATCCTGGAGCCCCTGATTTTCAACTGCCTTGCCTCTGATATTTTGATTGTGCAGGTTTCCCCCATTGAACGCAAAATTGTGCCCAAAAAATCCCACGAGATTCAGCACCGCATCAATGAGGTCACCTTCAACAGCGCCCTCATGCGCGAGATTCGCACGATCCTGAGCATCCAAAACCTTTTCCAGGAAAGTAGCAGCGCTTTGTTTAATCCTTACGCTGACGTGCGCCTTCACACGGTGCATGACGAAGCCTACATGTCCCGCCTGTCAGGACGCACGCAGTTCGACGTCGGCTTGTCATTTCTCCTCCTTCTGCGGGAAAGGGGGCGCATGGCAGCAAGCAACTGGCTCAAGGAAAATAAGACGAGTCTGGGCGTTACAACCTCCATGGATTTGTCTTCTTGGCAATTTGAGACACCTTCTACCCATTGCCTTGCGTGGCACCAGGCGCGCTCTGAATAGTTAAGCACGTTTACTTATTTTACCAAACGTACAAAATTTTAGGTATTAATATCCCGGAAAGGTTTCTTTCACTTCTTGGCAATGGCGTTGTGCCTATGATGCTCTTAAGAACAAGCATCAGGCGGACCTTACCATGGGAAAATGCGGACTTTTCATCGCCAGCATGATGATCATGCACGTAAGTGCCGCATGGTCAGGGCAAGCACTCACCTACGCACACATCCATACTGCCAGCAAAGAGCTACACGGCCAAAAGATTGTGGCCATCACCTTTGATGACGGCCCCAATCCAGCCACCACACCGGGGATTTTAAAAATTCTGGACAAATACCATGTCAAAGCGACGTTTTTCATGTTGGGGCAAAATGTCGTGCGCAACCCTGCCTTGGTCAAGGACGTAGCGCGCCGGGGTCATGAAATTGGCAACCACAGCTTCAGCCACCCCAACCTGGCAAAGCTACCCGCGCCCCGCATTGCTAGCGAAATTGCCAAGACCCAAGCAGCTCTTTTGAAGGTTGGGGTCCGCCCCCAGTGGTTTCGCCCACCGTACGGCGCGGGTCTCAAGAAAGTCAGCCCCATTGCGGACGCCTCGCACCTCACCTGCGCCCTCTGGTCTGTGGACACCCGCGACTGGATGCGCCATTCACCAGATGCCATTGACCATGCGGTCATGGACACCGTCAAAAGCGGTGACGTGGTCCTGCTGCATGACACAAAAAAAGCAACCCTTGCGGCCCTTGATGGCCTTCTGGCCCACCTTCGTGCCAAAGGATATCAGTTTGTGACATTGAGTGAATGGGCAAAAGACGTGCGCGACAAGCAAGTCGGTGATGAGGACGCAGGCGCACTTGACAACTGGGACGACAGCCCTCTCGATCAGCCCCTGACCGTTGCTCAAAAAGGGCACGTCAATCCTTTGGGTTAAGGATCTCCTTCAAGCGTCCTATGACCTGATCCATTTCTTCAAGGGGTGGGTTGTCCCATGCGTCCAAGCGCCCTTCAAAGGGACGCGTGAGGCCGAGCTTACGAAAGTACGTGTGAAAGCGGCTAAATTTGCGCGAGCCGCCTGGCAAGTCAAAAGAGTAAACCGGCTTACCAGTTGCGCATGCCTCCGATGTCATGGACACAGAGTCACAAGTCACCACCACAAAATCTGCAAGACCCAAGAACCCAAAATAGGGATTGTCGCCTTCCCCGTCCCAGATAGCAGTGGGCACACCATGAAGGGCATCTTTCAGGGCCTGGGTATTTTCAGGCGCTGTGCGCCGTGATATGGACACGAGCAAAGCGCCCCCGGTAAACGTAAGCGCTTCCTTGAGCATCTCAGCTAGGGCCTGCATCTCCTTTGGCGCCATGGTGTAACACCTGTTGGTGCCACCAACCAAGACAGCTGTGTAAGGACGAGGCAGATGGGCAAATTTTGCGGCAAAACGCGCGCCCTCTTCTTGAAGACGCGCACGCGTGACGCGGTGGAGAGCCCCTTTTGTTTCAATGATGGTGGACCCCGTGAGGCCATCGTGACGAGGCGAGATAATGGCATCGAAAAGACGCGCGCTGACCCGGGGATTTTGCATTTGAATCACGCGGGTGCGACCACCTGTGATCCGGCGAATGGCGGCTGTGGGCGCAACGGACGCGCGCCCCGCTGCGATGATAAGATCCGGCCATGGGGGCGACAAGGGCCCACCCTCTAGGCCCTTTAATGGGCATGGCCAAAGATGTGCTGGCAAAAGGGACCAGGGGAAACGGGCACGCACCGGTATCACCTTTGCTTCGTACCCTAGACCCTCCGCAAGGCCCACACACTGGTTCTGTGTCCCGACCTTACCTTCGTCGCATACGACCCAGCACAGGGGCAGATCCTTACTTGTAGGTAACACTGACAATGGTATAGGCCTTTTCTCCACCAGGTGATTTCACACTGACGCTGTCGCCTTCACTTTTGCCAATAACGGCTCTGGCCAGGGGCGCGGAGAAAGACAAAAGGCCTTTCTTGATGTCCGCCTCATCCACGCCAACAATCTGATAGGTCGTCTCTTCGTCCGTATCTTCATCAGCCACCACGATGGTCGCGCCAAAGCGCACCGTCGTCCCTGTGAACTGGGTTTGATCAATGACCTCAGCCAGTGAGACTTTGCTCTCAAGCTCCGCAATACGGCCCTCGATGAAGCCCTGCTTTTCACGGGCCGCGTGGTATTCAGCATTTTCAGACAGATCACCAAGCTCACGCGCGGACGCAATGGCCTCAATCACCTGGCGACGCTCAACCGTCTTTAGGACATGGAGTTCTTCCTTCAAAGCTTCAAAACCCCGAATTGTCATGGGAACACGCTGCATGTGACTCTCCTTAACCTTACACGCACACTCGCAAACATCCTTTTATAGAAAAGACCAGGCCTGCTTGCAACAGTTTCCTCATTGGATACGCCCAATGTTCTTTTTCACTTGGCGCATGGCCCTCATAAAAAATGGATGGGAAAAGTGGAAGGAGCACATGGTAAAATAAAGATAGCGCACATCAGAGGCCATGGAAAATGGCACCAGCGCCAGCATGAGGAAGAGGCCTGAACCGTTGAGCAAAAAGAGCACCTTGGCAAAGGCGGTCTGCCGCGCGTAGACAGCACCAAAAAAGGTGTAGAAAATCATCATAGGCAAGTAGTATATGAAAGGCGTCAACGCTTTTACAATTTGCAAAAACCCCTTACCTTCCCCAAACTCAATAACGCGTTGCGCGAGTGATGGGAAAACCTCCCCCCTTTGGCTTGACTCCCCCAGTCCCTTGATGGGCGACTTTTTTAGAATCAGCACCAAAAGGCGCAAACGGTGTTTGAGATAACTAAGGGGGTACGTTTTGACCGCATTAAACCACGCATCCCACAGCTGATCCCGCTCCCTGTCGTTTTCTCCCAGACGCAGGAGGGGCTCAATTTTGGGATCAGAGCCAATTTCATTCACCCTCTCGGGGTTAAAACGTTTTGCCAGCTCTGCCATGAAATCACCTTGGGGATCTTGCTTATTAAAGGCAGGAATGAGGTCTTTTTTCTCTTTCAAACTGATGGCTGCTAAATCAAAAAGCTTCACCCACTGCCAAAAATGCGTCTGCCTGACGTTAGTGAGGTGCTGAACGGCTTGCGTCGCCCCAAAGACAAGGGAAAAAACGATGGTTGCTTTTATCAAAAGGTTTTTCATGCTGTCTTGAGGTCGCAAACAAGAAACAAACCAAAACGCATAAATAGGTAAAACAAATCTGGCCTGATATTTGACACCCGTGCCGTAGAACAAAAGCACACACAGAACAAGGGCGACGAACCAGGGCATAGGCTCTTTTTTTGTCGTGTAAAAAGCCAGCACACTTGCCACCATCAAAAATGAAAACGCAAAAGCGATATCCTTTGACACAAACTGCGCTGAAAAGAACACTTGGGGCCAGAAAAAGATAACGGCGTAAAACCACTTCAAATGAAGGGGCTTAAAAATAATTCCGCACAAAAGAAGCGTAAGGTATAGAAGAACCATATGTGTTAAGAACATAAGTCCTGAGCCTGGCAAAAGCACATATAAGAAGTGCCAAAGCATGGCCATGACAGGGGGGTTTGCATCGTTATAAATACCGGACTCGGCCTGGCTTAATTGGCTTAGTGTGTCGGGGCGAATGGTGCCCGGCCACAAAAAGAAAACCACACCGAAAAAAACGCAAAAAAGCACCAGACCAAACAAGAAGTTTTGCTTCTCTTTCAAAGCAGACTGTATAAATCGAGGCATGTTTGCTCTTTTACATGGATAAAACCCGGCGCGAAAACGCATCATGCGCCCAATCACTTTCTTTTTCAAGCCGCCTTGAGATAGGAAGAAGTCTGTGCTTTATCAACGAGATGAAGTAGGGTTCTCGCACGCACCCCCATGGGTGACGCCAACTCAGGATCACGCTCCAGAAGCTCCTTTGCTGATGTGTGCGCAAGCTCTAAAAGGGACGTATGTAAGAGCACATCGCCCATGCGAAAGGTATTTTCACCACTTTGCCTGGCGCCGGCAAGCTCCCCTCCCCCGCGTAACTCCAAATCCTTTTGGGCGATAAAAAAACCGTCCTGGCTCTGACGCATGACCTCTAAGCGCTGGCGCCCCACTTGGGAAAGCTCAGGACCATAAAGGAGTAAGCACGTGCCCGGTGCCTCACCCCGCCCCACGCGCCCGCGAAGCTGGTGGAGTTGGGACAAGCCAAAACGCTCGGCGTGCTCAATGATAATGAGGGTTGCGTCCTGGACGTCCACGCCCACCTCAATGACCGTTGTGGCCACAAGAAGACGCAGACGACCGGCGCGAAAATCTTCCATGCGCGCGTCCCGTGTGGCGGCGTCCACGCGCCCGTGGATAAGAGCGATTTGTTCAGGTGGCACAAGTTCTTGCAACTGCTCAAAACGCTTGGTTGCGGCTGCGATCTCTAAGCTATCGGACTCCTCAATCAAAGGACAGATCCAGTAAATCTTATGCCCCTGGGCCATGGCAGGCGCTAGTCTCGCCGTAACCTCTTCTAAGCGCGCCAGCGCCACAAGGCGCGTGTCGACGGTTGCACCCCTATGGGGCTTCTCCCGCAAAATGGAGGTGGGCAAATCCCCAAAGGAGGTCAGCATCAGGGTGCGTGGGATTGGCGTTGCGGTCATGGTTAACACATCCGGCGCCCTTCCTTTTTCCACAAGCTTGAGGCGCTGCTCAACCCCAAAGCGGTGCTGTTCATCAATGACAACGAGTCCCAGGTCTTTGAAGGAGACGCCGTCCTGGATGAGGGCATGGGTCCCGATGAGAAGGTGAACATCGCCCGCTGCCACCTCTTCTTGGATACGTTTCTTTTCTTTGGATGTGAGGGAACCCGTCAGACAGGCGCCGCGCAGCCCTAATGCCTCAAGCCACGGAAGAAGGGTCCGGGCGTGCTGTTTGGCAAGCACCTCCGTGGGCGCCATAAGCGCACCTTGGGCGCCGTCCGCCAGGGCCCCCAAAAGAGCCATAAAGGCAACAAGCGTCTTACCTGTCCCCACATCCCCTTGGAGTAAGCGCACCATGGGGGTGGGCGCGGTCATGTCACAGTCAATCTCCCGCAGGGCCCCTTCTTGATCAGTGGTTAAAGAAAAAGGCGTGCTTTCTAAAAAGCGCGCACGCAAAGCGGCGGCTTTATCCGCACAAAAGGCTCGGCCTTGCTTTTTTGAAACCCCTTGGCGCATCAGCATAAGAGCCAGCTGGGACGCAAAAAACTCGTCAAAGGCCAGACGCATATGGGTTTTGCTTTGGGGGGAGAGATCGTCCTGGGAGCGCGGCGCGTGGAGGCGCCCAATGCTGACCCGCCACGTGTCCCACCCATAGCGCTTCATAATACTTTCAGGAATCCATTCGTCCAGGTCTGGCGTGCGCTCAAGTGCTTTTTGCACAAGACCCGCCATGCGCCTATGGGTGATACCTTTGGTGAGGGGATACAGTGGCTCCTCCCCCACCCACGCCTCAAGGGCGCTTTTATGTCCCACAAAATCAGGATGTACCATTTGATAAGCGCCGCGAAACTGCTCAAGCCGGCCACTCACCAGAATGTCGCTTCCCAGCTGTGTGATACGCTCAAGAGCCGCGTCCGCGCCGTGGAAATACACAAGGGTTAAAGGTGTGCCGACCTCGTCAACGCACGCCACCCGCATCCGCCGCGCAGCTCTTACCCCCGTCACTTGAGTGCCCGTCACATGCACCATGACTGTGACCACCTGGTCATGCACGGCAAGCTTAAGGTGCGGCATATAACGGCGCGTCAGTGTGCCACAGGGTTTGTGCCACAAAAGATCCCCCACCCGCCGCATATCCAGCTGCCCTAAAAACAGCGCAGTCCCCTTCCCCACAGTAGGCAAGGTTGTGATGGGCGCAAATAAGGGAGATAGGCTGTGGGGGCGCATGGGTTACTCAGGTCTTCGTCTTGACGCCCATACTAGCGCGCACCAGCGTTCCTGAAAAGATCCAACAAAAGGGATTGACCAAACCCACACACATGGATACTCTCACGTCGAGACAAAGCTCACCCTAAGGCCGGGTGGCAGAGTGGTTATGCAGAGGACTGCAAATCCTTGTACGTCGGTTCAATTCCGGTCCCGGCCTCCAGTGACCTCCCTTTTCGAAGGGACGTCAAAAAAAAATTGAGAAGCATCTCTTTTGCCTCTGGTTTTTTAAAAAAGGGTCTGCTATAAACACCTCATTCCCCGGTAGCTCAGTCGGTAGAGCAGGTGACTGTTAATCACCCTGTCGGCGGTTCGAGTCCGTCCCGGGGAGCCACTCTTTTGAGTGGTTCACTTTCTTTTCAGCGCATATTTTTTACTCACTCAAAATTTGACAAATTGTCTTGTGTGATTCTATATGAATCAGTTTTTCATAGAGTAAGCCCCATGACATTGTCCCCAAAACACATCGTACTTCTATCTTGCCTCGCCGTGACAACCGCCACGGCCTCAAACAGCGACGATGATTTACAAAGTGCCCTCGCCCTCTCCATGGAGCCTCAATCACAAGGTTCACACCAATCCGATCACTTCGGAAGATGGCTGCGCAGGCAGCCGCAGCAGTTTGCATATCAGCTCACACCTGAAGAAGAGGATGCCCAGATAGCTGCAGCGCTGACGCGCTCACGCGATGCTGCTTACAATCACAGGCCAAACGCTCAACCCGTTGAAAGCAGCTCTTATGCATGCTCAAGCACGAGTATAGAACCCACACACCGCACAGCGCGCAAGCGAGACACTTCCCATCTCACCCATGCCTCCAAAACCAACAAAGCCCAGCGTTCACACAGCACGCCAAAAGGCTTTGATGGTGACTCAAAAAGCCGTGACCCCATGGATCCTTTTGCTGATATGCCCCTTGGCCCATGGACCACGACGCCCGCTATGACGAATCAAGAAGAAAATCTACCTCCTCTGGAAGCTGAGCTTTCCCGTTTTCTGCCCTCTCTTCCTGCGCTGCCGAGTGACACGGCGCAAGCCACCCACGATTGTTGGGACGACTCTTTGCCCCTGGCGCGCGCCCGCGCAAGCACTGAAAACGACATTACACTTGAAGAGCTCCAAAGCATCTTGGATGACTTGAGACTGGGCAATGAACACTTCTTTGAGGACGAGGAATAGTCTTTTCCCTCCACCAGCCCCCCCTTGCATCAACTGGGCGATGATGGCAGCATAGTCTGATAATAAAAAACACAAAGGGGGACGTGAGGGGATGCTGAAACATCTGTTCATATACAGCGAAGAAGCGGCTGAAAAAGTTGATAAGTTCTTTGAAAAGAAATCAACACACTTGATCATTTCCCTCCTGGTTTTCACCAATGCCTTGATCTTTGGTCTTGAGGACATTCCTTGGATTCGCCACTACACACAAGACCTCCTGGAGGGTATGGACACGTTTATTTTGACGGTATTCATTGTGGAGATGATCTCACGCATGATGGTGACCCGGCGCAAGTTCTTCAAAAACTATTGGAACGTGTTCGATATGATGGTCACATTTATTTCCCTTTTACCGGCGTCCTACGGCCTTGAGACCGTGCGTGTTTTGCGTGTGTTGCACTCCATGAAGATGCTGGAAATCTTACCCAAAACAAAGCACATTATTGACGCCTTGGCCCACGCCATTCCAGGGCTTTTGAACGTGCTGTTCCTCTCCTTTGTGTTTTACTTTGTCTTCAGCAGCATCGCCGTTGGCCTTTTAGGCCCCCACATTCCACAGGCCTTTGGCAGCCTTGGCAGCGCCATGTTCCATCTCTTTTCCATCATGACATCAGGGATTTGGATTACCTATACCCAGAACCTGGCCCATGAAGCACCCCAGGTAGGCCTCTTCTTCATCGTCTTTATGATTGTGGTCGGCTATTTGATCGTAAACTTGTTTATCGGATCCGTTGTGGCGGCTGTTGCCAAAGCCGAGCGCGAAAATGAGGGCGAAGAAGAATCCACCCGCAGCCTGCGCCAGGAGGTCAAAGCCTTGCGTAAAGACATCGCTCTTCTGCAAGCGAGCCTATCACCCAAGGGGCCGCCCAAAACATAAACGGCCCCTTCCCCCATCACTGCGCACCAGGTAAAGGCTTTGCCTGGACAAAACAATTTGACATTTTTGACAGTATGACATATAAAAAGGTCGTTTATAAAAAAAGAGAGAAAAAATGTCACCCTTAAAAACACTTGCGCTTCTTTTATGCGCGACCCACAGCTTTTATACTTTTGCCTCAGATGTCAATGACCTGGACGCGCGCGCCGCAGCGCCTGGCGACTTAACGAACGTAGATCTAGACGCGGACGAGCTTCAAGCAGCCTTACGTCTGTCCATGACCGCCGCCCATGACGTCAACACGTCTGCGGCTGCGTTCCGTGAGCCAACGGACGCAGAGCTAGACGCAGACGACATTCAAGAAGCCTTACGTCTGTCCCTGGCCGATCATGATGACACTCAGGTGGTTTGCGATGATGCTGAATATACAGATGATGACGGATATACATCGGACAAAGAAAGATCCGCTCACCTTGATGTCATTCCCCTGGCATTTCCTGCTGGCGCCCCCCTATACACGAGCCTACCCCCTCAAGGATACTCCCAAGATTTCATGACGGAAGAGGCAATGATGAAAGAAGCCATACGCCTGTCCATGCTTGAAAGCGATGATGGCTCTTCCCGTGCAGCTTCAAGCGTGCCTGTGATCCAGGAGAGGTCAACATCGTCCTCGTCTTCTTCATCGTCCTCATCTTCTTCGTCTTCGTCATCCGCCTACCGGCAGGTCTCTCACCCCGGTGAGTGGCACAGTAGCACTTCCTTCGTACCCCAAGGCACCATCTTCGACCTTGGCGTGGATGACCTAGAAGGCGCGCAGACCCAGAGGCTGAGTGATGATGAGTCCTCCATCTACTTAGGCGATGTTGCTGTGGGACCACAAGGCTTTGTGATGTTGGGTACGCCAACCATGCGCTCTTCCTCCAACTCATCAAGTTCTCGTGACCCACATCCATACGACACCGCCCCTTACGCTGACGAAGGCGGATGGGAGGACTACGATCCAAGAGCCTGGGACGCGGCTGAGTAAAGCCTCCCGCGCTCTTTGATGCAAAAGAACCCCTAGGAGTATTCCATCACGGGATAAGCCTGGGGGTTTTTCTATACGAGAGAGCAGAACACATTGACTTGTCCAGCCTCTTATGGAAGGGTCTAGGAAGGAAAATCACTGCACACCAGGAACGCCCATGTCCTCTCGAAAAATCATTGGCTTAAGCATTGTGGGAGCTTTTGTTCTGGGCGCAGGTTTCCTCGTATCGCGTGCAGGGCTTTCCCCGCAACCCCATAAAGACGCCTCAACCCAAACAGCCGTTGCCGAGGCGACCCTCATTAAGGGTACGGGCGCTGTCTCCATTGGCGGGCCCTTTTTGCTTGAAGATCACACGGGACGCACGCGCTCCCACCTTGATTTTCGCGGCAAATATAGCCTTGTCTATTTTGGCTACACCTATTGCCCAGACATTTGCCCCACGGCGCTTTATGGCCTGACGGACGCCCTTGAGCGCATGGGAGACAAAGCAAAGAACTTTCAGCCCCTTTTTATTACCGTTGATCCCAAGCGCGACACGGTTCAAGTTTTGAACGGCTATCTCAAACACTTTCATCCGTCACTGATTGCCCTCACAGGCACACCTGAGGCCATCGCTAAAGCCATGTCCGCCTACCATGTCCACGCCGCCATCCCGCCCAGCGAGACCGGAAAAGCGGACTACATCATGGATCACTCATCGCTTATCTACGTTATGGATCAACGTGGACGCTTTGTGGCCTCCTTTAATCACGCAACGCCTTCTGAACACATGGCGCGAGTCCTCTTAACCCTTTCTTAATCCTCCAACCGCATAATTACGTGAATTTTTGTAAGAGCGAAGGATTCAACCATGCGCCTTTTTAACCAACGTCACCCGCACCCAGAGCACGCCCTTGTGCCAAGGCCGGCTGCGGATCTTTTCCAGCACAGCCAAATGACCATGATTTACTACTCACATGATTTTGGCGAGTTTTCTGGCAAGCCCCTCAACGTTGCCTCCCACATGTTTCGCAAGGCCAATCGAGGGGTCTTTTCTCCCTACGCCCACACGAATCTGGGCAGGCGCATGGCCGCAGGGGTTGAGATCCTTGAACGCGCCACAAACCGTTACCGCAAACCTGCCTTCGGGATTGAGTCCATTGTGTGCGCCGACGACCATGTGTACGCCGTTCAAGAGCGCGTGGTGGCCGCAAAGCCCTTCTGTCAGCTGATTCATTTTGAGAAACATGCGGGACAGACATCGGAACTTTCATCGAAGGCATCGCCCCTTAAGCAGCCCAAGCTTCTCATTGTTGCGCCATATTCTGGCCACTACGCGACTCTCCTGCGTGACACGGTCCGCGCCCTTCTCAAACATAACGATGTTTACATTACCGACTGGGAAAATGCCCGGGACGTGCCACTCTATATGGGGAATTTTTCCCTTGAGGACTATATCCAGTATTTGATGGATTTTGCAAAACTCATTGGCCCCAACTACCACATTTTGGGTGTGTGCCAACCGGCCGTTCCGGTCCTGGCCATGACCGCCCTTTTGGCCGCCCATGACTCAAAGTACCAGCCTCTTTCCATGACCCTCATGGGGGGGCCCATTGATACGCGCATCACGCCCACCAAGGTAAATACCCTTGCTAAAGAAAAGCCCATCGAGTGGTTTTCCCACTCTGTCATTGCGCGTGTTCCCCATTACTACCCTGGCGCATTTCGCGCTGTGTGCCCGGGTTTTCTCATGCTCCAGGGATTTATGAGCCTGAACATTGATGCGCACATGAGCTCGCACCAGCGCCTTTTTGAACATCTCATCCATGGTGACGAGGACCACGCAGACGCCCATCGCCGTTTTTATGATGAGTACCGCGCAGTCCTAGACCTGCCCGCAAAGTACTTCCTCGACAGCGTCTATACCGCCTTTCAAAAACACCTTCTGCCCAGGGGCGAAATGATCTGGAAAGGCGAGCGCGTCAACACCCATGCCATCACTAAGACAGCTCTCATGACCGTTGAAGGTGAAAAGGACGATATTTCAGGCGTGGGACAAACCCACGCAGCCCACACCATTTGTCCCAACATTCCCCAGGATAAGCGCGCCCATCTTGTACAACAAGGCGTTGGTCACTACGGCGTTTTCAACGGACGCCGATGGCGTGAGCACACGGCTCCAGCTGTGAGCAAATTCATATGGGAGAATGATCCCTTGTCCCACAAGTCCCTCAAAGGCCCCGCGCCCGTATTCATGATTGGGGAAAATGCAAACGTTCCTTTGGAGGGAGAAGAAGCCCTGTCCCCGCCCAAGGCGTCCCCTGTGAAGAAAAGTGCGTCTTTAAAGGAGCCCCTCAAATCAAGTGCCGTCAAACCAAAGTCCGCTAAGGCGCCAACAACAAAAAGCGCACCTCAAGCAGGCAAACAGCGCAAAGGGCCGGCAAAAGTAAAGAGCGCCGCAAACATTGCCGCGTCCGCTGCTCTTAAAGTCAAGCGCGCGTGACGTGCGCCCCCTTGAGGGGCGCGCGCTTTTCCTTTAGGATGGCCAAAGCTGAAAGAAAACAGGGATATACCGATGAAAGTATTAGTCAGTATCAAGCGCGTCCTCGATTACAACATGAAGGCGCGCGTGAAGGCCGATGGATCTGGCATGGATTTGGCTGGCCTCAAGATGTCCATGAACCCCTTTGATGAGATTGCCGTTGAAGAAGCGGTGCGCATGAAGGAAGCCGGCGTGGCAGACGAGATTATTGTCGTCAGCATTGGCCCTTCAGCCGCCCAGGAAACCCTGCGCTCAGCTCTGGCCCTAGGTGCGGACCGCGCCATCCTCGTGGAAACGCCAGACGCCCTCGAGCCTTATCACGTTGCCAAAATTCTGGCGAAAATCGTTGAGAGTGAAAAACCGGACCTGTGCCTTTTAGGTAAGCAGGCCATTGACGATGACGCCAACCAAACAGCCCAGATGCTGGCAGGCTTTCTAAACTGGTCCCAGGCAACATTCGCCTCCAAAATTGACGTGACTGGCGACGCCTTTAAAGTGACCCGTGAGGTGGATGGAGGCCTTGAAACCCTCACCTGTCGCAAGCCCTGTGTCATCAGCGTGGATTTGCGCCTCAATGAACCGCGTTATCCAAAACTCCCCAACATTATGCAGGCAAAGAAAAAGCCCCTCGATATGGTGCCCGTTGCGAGTTACGGCGTGAGTCTGTCCCCCACGCGTGAGATCATTAAGGTCGCAGAGCCCGCAACACGCAAAGCCGGCATCAAAGTACCTGATGTTGCAACACTTGTTCAAAAACTCGACACAGAAGCAAGGGTCCTATCATGAGCATTCTTTTAATCGCGGAACACACCCAAAACGCCCTTGCACCCAGCACGTTGTGCACACTCACAGCTGCTTCAAAAATTGGTGGCGATATCACCGTCCTTGTGGCAGGCCATGGCTGCGAAGGTGCGGCGAAGGCTGCGGCCGCTTGCGCGGGCGTGACAAAAGTCATCCATGTGGACGACCCAAGCCTCGAGCACGCTATTGCCGAGAGCGTTGTTGAAGTGGCCCTAGCCCATGCCCCTTCCCACAGCCATATCCTGGCGCCTGGCACAACCTTTGGCAAAAACATCTTGCCCCGTTTGGCCGCGCGCCTTGACGTGTCACAAGTATCGGACGTTGTGGACGTGATCTCTCCCGACACCTTTGTGCATCCCATCTATGCGGGCAACGCCATGGAACATGTGAAAGTGCTTGTGAGCCCCGTGGTCGCAACCATTCGCCCCACCGCCTTTGCAAAGGCGCCAGATCAAGGGGGAAGTGCTTCCACCCAGAAAGTAGCCTATCAAAGTGCTGCCCCTGCCCCCACAAGCTTTGTGTCCCGGGAGGTCAGCAAGTCTGAGCGTCCTGAGCTCACAGCTGCGCGTGTCGTTGTCTCTGGCGGACGCGCGCTGCAAAGCAAAGAAAATTTCGTGCTGATTGAGAAGCTTGCGGACACACTTGGGGCCGCCATCGGGGCCTCACGCGCGGCGGTGGATGCTGGATACGTGCCCAACGACTATCAAGTGGGACAAACGGGCAAAGTTGTTGCACCAGAGCTCTACATTGCCATTGGCATTTCCGGCGCGATCCAGCACTTGGCTGGCATGAAGGACAGCAAGGTCATTGTGGCCATCAACAAGGACGCCGACGCCCCCATCTTCCAGATTGCGGACTACGGTCTTGTGGGTGACCTCTTCACCTTGATTCCTGAGCTAACGGGCGCCCTGGAGGCGCGGGCCAAGTCCAAGGCGTCCTAAAGTAGAGTATTTAGCTAAAGCACTTTAATTTTGGGACAGGACGTGAGGAAAGCGACGCGTATAGATATACACGAGCGGCGAACCTTGCCACCCAAAATTATAAGGGGTGGCTATAGCATAAGGAGAAAGTAATGCCAGCTTATACAATCAAGCCCCTTGTTACGGCAACTGCGATGAATACCGGCGGACGCAACGGACACTCCGAGACAACTGACCATTCCGTGAGCGTCAACCTGTCGGTGCGCAAAGAAATGGGCGGCCCCGGCCTGCCAGATACGACGACACCTGAGCATTTATTTGCGGCTGGGTATGCGGCCTGCTTTGGCGGCGCACTGGAATTTGTCGCCAGCCAGCATAAAAAGAATGTCGCTGGGTGCGTCGTAACCTGTGAAACGAGTGTGGGGCCACGTGAAGGCGGCGGATTTGGTATTGCCGTCAAAATGCATGTTAAAGTGACGACCCTACCCACCGCAGAAGCGCAAGCGCTGGTGCAGGAAGCCCATGAAAAAATTTGTCCCTACAGCCACGCCACGCGCGGCAATATCGATTTTGCCCTAGAGGTCGAGGGCCTTTAATGACGCACCAGAGCGCACCCTGTGTAAAGGGTGCGCTCTGGTCTTATGAAAGGACTCTGCGTTCGTGCGCCTGAGTTGACCAGCACCCTTGAGGCACGGACAAGTCCAAAGCCCTAAGGTGTTGACCAGGTCTTCTCCAGACGCTTGGCCGCAAGGTATGGCGCAAACCCTTCCTCTACCTGAGCTTGAAGATACGCCTTGGCTGCCTCTAAGCTTTCCATGCAGGGGAACGACAAATCGGGGTTTTGGGCGTACCTCTTCAGGGGATTTATTCCTTTCAGTGAATCCAGGGGCAAGCAGTAAAGATGCATCTTTACAAACCACAGATCTTGTTTTGAAAGCTCCGAAAAGGCCGTTTCAAAGCGTTTAAGAACTGCGTGTGCCAGCTGCATACGGCGGGCAACATGCTCAATACCTGGATGACATCTCAAATACTCATTAAACATGTCTCGCAGGGGAATGTCTTCCTTTTGCCTGGCAAGAACGTCATGGGATCCCGCTTCATCGTCCTTGAGATGCCGCCTGTCAAAAAGGATGCTGCCCATGCGCAGTTCCTCCTCAAAGGAAAGCGTCGATCCACCCCGGTAAAAATCAATGAACAACCGCTCCGTCTCCAGCATCACAAGGCGCGGCCTATGGGCGTGTTCCACTGGTACAGCGTACCCATTTGTTCCCTCATAACGCAGGAGGTAGGGTTTACCCAAAAGTTCCTTGAACTTTGCAACCCTGGCCGTTTGCGCAAGGGCCATGCGCAGGCGTGGGTCACCGCTAAAATCCAGCTCCGCCTCTGGCGTTGACCAAGCACAGTGCGTCCATACAAGAGCGCAGAATAAAAAGAGATTTTTCAAAAGAGAACTCCTTTAACGAACGATCGTACGTTGGCCCGCACCAAGACCCTTCCCGGGCTTTTTCACGTGCTTTTGCGGTTGCTTCCTGCGCGCCTGGATCTTTTGACTTTGAAGCGCCATACGCCTTTGGTGGCCCTCGTCAATATGCACACTGAAAAGTTCTTTCAGTTCTTGGGGGGATATGTCACGTAGGTGCTCATGGTGCGCTGTGTGCGCGGTGGCATCCAGGAATTCCTCCCAAAGTGAGGCGGCGTCACTGGCGTGCGCTGCTATCGTTCCACTCAAAAAAATGCCAAAAAATCCTATGAATTTCATTTTCTTGCTCCCTGGATCATCTTGTTGACACGCACGCACGCTTACGCGCCCGCCCACGTTGTGTTAAAGTAGCAGCTGTTGCGCAACTCTCAAAGAGGTAAAGGCATATGGTAAGTGCTTCTTTTCCCAACACGCGTCTGCGGCGAAACCGCCGGTATGACTGGTTACGTGATTTGGTGGCGGAAACAAGTGTGAGCCCCAAAGATCTTGTGTGGCCACTATTTATTCGTGACAAAGGGACGTCTGCGACAGTTCCTTCCCTGCCTGGAGTGAGGCGCTATCTTGTAGAAGAACTCCAAGACGCGGTCAGCCTTGCCCAAGAGGCGGGTGTGACGGCACTCATGCTCTTTCCCGTTGTGGAGCAACACCTCAAAGACGCCAAAGCCTCCCAAAGTCTTAATCCCGAAGGGCTTGTCTTAAACGCCACACGCGCCCTTGCCCACCTTGCGCCCAACATGGGCATTATGGTGGATCTGGCCCTTGACCCTTTCACTGACCATGGCCATGACGGGTTTTATCACGAAGGGGACGTCCTCAATGACGCAACCGTTGAGCATTTGTGCCAAGTTGCCCTTCTCCAAGCCGAGGCTGGCGCCCACATGATTGCCCCATCGGACATGATGGACGGACGCATCGGTGCCATTCGCAAGACCCTCGATGGAGCTGGATACAATCATGTGGGTATCCTGGCCTACGCTGCCAAGTACGCCTCATCCCTTTACGGACCCTTTCGCGACATTGTGGACTCTAGCGGGTGCTTGAAAGGTGGAAGCAAAGCCACATATCAAATGGATCCACGCAACGGCAACGAGGCCATGCGCGAGGTTGCCCAAGATATTGCCCAGGGCGCAGACGCCGTCATGGTCAAGCCTGGGTCCCTTTATCTTGATATCGTCTACCGCGTCAAATCCACCTTCCAAATCCCGACATTCGCCTATCACGTCAGCGGTGAGTACGCCATGCTCAAGGCCGCGGCAGCCGCCGGATACCTGGACGAGCCAGCTGTGCTCCTTGAAACCTTAACCGCGTTCAAGCGCGCAGGCGCAGACGCCATTATCACCTATAGCGCCCTTGAGGCCGGCCATTTTCTCCAAGAGGCTCTATCATGACAAAATCCCTTCTTCTTCTCATTGCGTTATCATGCGCAGGATGCGCAGGAAGCGACATCCTTTATGGACCAGAGGAAGCGCCCCGCGGCGACTTTCCAGATCTCCACGATGTGCCAGACAAGCCCGACTTTGTGACCCGCAAAGACGCCGTGGATCTGGAGGAAAAAATGACCTCGGGATACGCCGACTCCGTCGCCCGTCACGACGCCCAGCGCCGCGCAGCAGGACTGGCATCCTCTCCCATAAACTAAACAAGATCAATGCGTTCTAGCTTTGTCAAAAATTTAGGGAAAATTGCTCTTTCCAACGCTCTCCGACTGTGCGATCTTCGGTGCGTTATTGCGCGTGCTCACTCGCCGCGCGGACGTAGCGTAAAATAAGAAAATAAGGATTAGGCCTATGATC
This sequence comes from Pseudomonadota bacterium, assembly GCA_020161545.1. Taxonomy (GTDB): domain Bacteria; phylum Pseudomonadota; class Alphaproteobacteria; order Caedimonadales; family UBA1908; genus JACESU01. The sequence continues at coordinate 560 of JAIUNT010000022.1, read as the reverse complement.
GTTGGTGTTCCAAAAGAAATCAAAACCCGTGAGTACCGTGTTGGTCTTGTGCCAAGTGGTGTGCGTGAGCTTGTGGCCAATGGCCATGAAGTCATTGTTCAAAGCGGTGCAGGTCAAGGTATCGGCATTGATGACGCTGCGTACACACAGGCAGGTGCGCGCATTGCCCCAACTGCCGATGAGGTTTTTGCCCAAGCAGACATGATTGTGAAGGTGAAAGAGCCCCAGCCTGAGGAATGCGAAAAGCTGCGTGAGGGACAAGTGTTGTTCACCTATCTTCACCTGGCGCCAGATCCCGTTCAAGCGGCAGGTCTGATTAAGTCAAAATGTATCGCCATTGCTTACGAGTCCGTCACCGATGATAAGGGCAGACTCCCGCTTCTAAGCCCCATGAGCGAAGTTGCAGGACGCATGTCCGTCCAGGTAGGGGCTTACTCCCTACAAATTGCCTCCGGCGGGTCTGGCGTTCTGTTGGGCGGCGTGCCTGGTGTTGAGGCTGCCCGGGTGACAGTCATTGGCGGCGGTGTTGTGGGTACAAATGCGGCGCGCATGGCCCTAGG
>JAIUNT010000021.1 GCA_020161545.1 Pseudomonadota bacterium | reverse complement strand
CATAAAATACACCTCAAAAATCAAGCAATGTCAATAAGATAACATACCACACCCATCATAAAATCTCACCCCGCTTATCTCAATCAATAAGAAATTATTTAGAGGTGTTCATCTCCTCAGCTACCCTCGGATTTTCCTTAATGAAGAGAGTTGCCTTTGTACTTTTATGAATATGTGCTGACGAGAGAAGATCAAAAGCTCTGTTTAGATTTTTCTCAATTTTTTTGCCCTCAAAATACAATCTCCCAAGTTTATATTCCACACGACCTTTCGCTTGCGTATCTGACTCTTCTTCAAGTATTGACTCAAGACGCGCAAGAGCGTTTTCATCACCATATCTGGCAGCTCTTGTCGCCCATTTAATTTCACCGTCACGATCAGAACGATCTGGCATAATCGTACTCCAAAGAAGCTCCAGATACTTCATATGGCCATTTTGCGCAGCCCTTTCTAAATAATGCTGTGTAAGCTGATCAGCATTATCACCATTGTTAGGATCATATTTTTCATAAAGAGATTGCTCTAAGTAAATCTTACTAAGAAAAACTTGTGCCTTAACGTGCTCTTGACGATCTGCCAATTGAAGCTGACCAAGCGCACTTTCATATTGCTGTTTTTCTATAAGATCCATGGCTCGCTTGAAATAGATCTCTCCCGTGGACACAGCACTGGACATGGCATCCGACTCAGAGGTTCGTGCCCCTTTCGCTGTACCATCTGATTCTTTTTCTTCATAACGTTGACGTTTAAAAGGACCAGATACTGGCAAACCACTACTTTTAGGTGCACCCGCGTCTATATCATCTCCAAAGCAACTGCTACTTGCACTCGATGATGAAGACGATGCAGATAAATGTGCAGATGCTGAAGCAGACCCACAAAACGAAACAAAAGAAACATACAGTAGAATGGTTTTCAAATACATTTTCAGTAACAAAGAACAAAACAATATGTTTTCTTTATGTGCACCCCACCCTGTTTTGTCAATATTTTTTAACATCAAAACGCGAGATTGCAAACTCGATCCAATCTAAAGCGTCAAGGCGTACGACTCAATTTACCTCAGCCCTCCTATGGCCACGCCCACTCATTTCTGTTATAGAAAGACCAGAAAACAGTTGATTAAGACTAATCTCTAAGAAGGGCGCAACATGAAACGTATTTTTTCGGGCGTGCAGCCCACTGGGACGCTTACCCTTGGCAACTATCTTGGCGCGCTGCGGCACTGGGTACATTTGCAAGAGGACCACGACTGCCTTTACTGCATCGTTGACATGCACGCCATCACCGTCTTCCAGGACCCTGCCCTTTTTAAAGATCAGACCTTTGAGATTGCCGCAACTTATCTTGCCTGTGGCCTTGATCCCCAAAAAAGTATCCTCTTTGTCCAGTCCCATGTACCTGCTCACGCCCAGCTTGGTTGGATGTTGGGGTGCAAAACGCCCATGGGATGGCTCAACCGTATGACCCAGTTCAAGGACAAGGCTGGCAAGGATAAGGAAAAGGCATCCCTTGGGCTTTACGGGTACCCATGCCTTCAGGCGGCGGATATTCTTCTCTATCAAACCCATTTGGTGCCCGTGGGCGAGGATCAAAAGCAGCATATTGAGCTGACCCGCGACATCGCGCAAAGCGTAAACAGCGCCTATGACGTCGATCTGTTTACCCTGCCCGATCCCCTCATTAACACCCACGCGGCGCGCATTATGAGCCTGCGCGATGGGACAAAGAAGATGTCGAAGTCTGATCCATCGGACTTCTCACGCATTCACCTGAGCGACGACGCAGATCTTATCGCGCAAAAAATCCGCAAGGCGCGCACGGACGCCGATCCCCTGCCTGGGTCCTTTGACCAGCTTGAGGGACGCGCAGAGGCCAAAAACCTTGTCACCATTTATGCGGCGCTGGCGAATATGACCCTGGACGAGGTCTGCCAAGAATTTGAAGGCGCGCTTTTCTCAGCCTTTAAGCCGCGGTTAAGTGACCTCTTGGTTGCCACCATCACGCCCATTGGGGAGAAGATCGCCCTGTTGATGAATGACAAGCGCGAGCTTGAGCTGATCCTATTGGACGGCGCCCAGCGCGCAAATGAACTCGCCACCACAACCCTTAAAGCTGCCGAGGAGACCTTCGGATTTTGGACACCCTAGCCCCCCTTTCCTATGAAGACTTCGCCAAGGTGGATATACGCCTGGGAAAAGTCGTGCGCGTCGAAGAATTCCCCCGGGCCAAAAAGCCAGCCTACCGCGTGTGGGTGGACTTTGGTCCCTCCCTTGGGATCCTTCAAACCAGCGCGCAAGTCACAGTCAACTACACCCATGAAACACTTTTGGGGAAAAAAGTCTTAGGTTGCGTCAATTTAGGCGAAAAGAACATCGCGGGTTTTGTCTCCCAGTTTTTGCTCCTGGGTGTGACGGATGAAAATGGCCATGTGTGCCTGGCAAGCGTTCTTTTGGATGCGCCCCTTGGCGCAAAACTCCACTGATCTTGCCGGGCTGGCTCATTTTAAAAAGCACCCTTGTTTTCTTTGAAAATCGAGCGCAAGTCGTGCTAGGGTGAGGCACGTTCCTCAAGCAGTAGATGAAAGCCCATGCCCTCAAGATCATCCTTAGAAAAAGCGTCCTACCACCATAATCCCCTTGATGTCATTGAGGACTTTATCGCCGCACAAGAGTGGCCCTGCCAACGTGTGTCCCATGATGAGCTAGTGATGGAAGCGCCGGGTCGCTGGTGCGACTACCAGATTTCCTTCTACTGGCAAGAGGACCTCAATGTACTGCAGATCTACACAGCCCTTGATTTCAAGATCACCCAGGACCGTTTGGATGAGACCGTGCGTCTTCTAGATCTCGTCAACCAGCGTCTGGCCTTTGGGCATTTTGAGATGAGCGATGATAACGCCGCGCCCGCTTACCGCTACGCTCAACTTCTCACAGGCCAACCCCACCTAAAAAGCGTTTTCTTAGAAGAGCTTATGGAGTATGCACTGAGCGAATGTGAGCGTTTTTACCCTGCTTTCCAATTCACAATCCTTGGCAGTAAAACCGCCGCTGAAGCCGTGGAAATCGCGCTCCTGGACACCCTGGGAGAGGCTTAAGGCGAAGGGGTTACTTTCCCCTCTTGCACGCACCACCCTTCAAGGGAAAACTTGCTTTTTCTTGAAGGGGCCCTTTTAATGGAAGAATAAGTATCATCTTATCTTTCAATCAAAGGATAATGGGTGGGCGGCGTTTTTCCATTTCTAAACCCTTTTGAGGCAAATACCCTCATTACTTTTGGTGTGTTGCTCCTGGCTGGCGTTCTTGCGGGCATGTTAGCCAACCGTTTTGCCTGGATCCCAACGGTCACGGCCTTTATGGCTGTCGGGTTTATCCTGGGGCCCCACGGCACTGGCTTTTTGACCCCCACAATGCTCAGTGAGTCGAAAATCCTGATCGAAATTGCCCTAGGCCTTATTCTCTATGAGCTTGGTACGCAGCTTCACCCTTATGAACTTTTAAAGTTTCATCGCCTGACGTGGACTGCTGTTCTGGAATCCCTTTTTTCCCTGATATGTGTGTCTGGCCCTATGATCGTCTTTGGTTATCCCATGTCCATTTCCTTTCTTGTGGGTGCCATTGTAGTTTCCTCATCGCCAGCAGTGCTCATCCACACGGCAGAGGAAATGCGCGCAGATGGGCCAGTTATTCGCAAGGCAAAAACCCTTATCGCCGCAAATAATATCTTTTCCTTTATGATGGTAACTGTGGTCTTGCCCTTTACCCTTGCTCAAGGCATCATGCCAACCTCCAAGAACCTGGTTTTACTCCCCCTGTATACCATGCTGATGGCGATCATTCTCGGCGTCGGCGTTGCGTGGGCTGCAACCCGTGTGGCGAGTTTGCTGCGTGCCCATGACGGACGTTACCGCTTTGCCATTGTCATTGGAGCCGTTATCTTGACCATAGGACTTGCCACAATGACCCAATCCTCCAGCTTGTTTGCAACATTGAGCCTAGGTGTTGCCACAAGATGGCTCGAAAAGCGGCATCAGCGGCTTTCAGACATTGGTGTTGGCGAAGGAGGAGAACTCTTTCTGATCATTCTGTTTGTCATGGCCGGCGCAGAAATAAACCCGCAAGCCCTTGCCGTAGCCGGATTCATCCCCCTTGCCCTTGTGGTCATGAGATGTGCAGGCAAGTACTTGGGTATATTCACAGTCAACACACTCTCAGGACGAGACACCAACGAAACCCAGGCGCTGACTTTGATGCTGACCCCCATGGCGGGTATGGCCATCGGTATCACCTCCATGCTGAGTAGCCTTGCTCCCACCATCGGCAGCCAAATCAGCACCCTTGTTGTGGCCATGGTCGCCATTTTTGAAACACTTGGCCCCTTTGCCGTTTCACGCGCCATTCGCCTCACGGGCGAGGCTGGGAAAGCCGCTGCTCAGTCATAACTAGATACCCTCGTCAAGTCTATGTTATGGTGGGACTATCACTTTTTTGGATTTTTCAAATGACGACGACGGACGTGCTGCTCATTGGATGTGGTGCCATGGGGGGAGCGCTTTTAAAGGGCTGGCTTATGAACCCCGACCTTCAAGGGCCCTTTTATGTGGCGACCCCTCGGCGTGAGAGCGTCACCCCTTTTCTGAGTGACACACGCGTCCGCTTTGTGGAAGATCCAGCGAACTTCACTACCCCGCCTCGCATCATTGTGTGCGCCGTCAAGCCCAGCATGGTCGCAACCGTCCTGCCCGCCTACATGCGTCTCATGAACGAGGGCACCCTTTTGGTGAGCGTAGCCGCGGGTTTGCCTCTCGCGTTTTACGCACGCTTTTTACTCCCACAAGCCGCAGCCGTACGTGTCATGCCAAACCTGGCGAGCTCCGTGGGTGCAGGGATCAGCCTCATGTGCGCCTCTCGTCCCCTTTCGGGAGAGGAGAATAGCGTCCTACATCATCTCTTGGCCGCAACCGGGCGGGTTATTCCCCTAGAAAGCGACGACGCCCTTGAGGCCCTGACCCCCTTAACGGGATGCGGCCCCGCCTTCCTCTTTCGCTTTATGGAGGCCCTCACGCGCGCGACCCAAGCCTTAGGCGTGGACGCGGAGATTGCGGCGGATCTCACACGTGCCCTCATTACGGGATGTGGCACTTTTCTTGAAAAGTCCCCCCTGCCCGTTGAAACCCTTCGCCAACAGGTCACCAGCCCCCAGGGCATGACCTGGGCGGGTCTTGAGGTCTTTAACGAAGACGCGTGCCTTGATAAACTTCTGACAAGTGTGCTTCAAGCAAGCTTTATGCGTGCAAAGGAAATGAAAGATGCCTATGGATCGTGACGCCCTTGTGACCCTTGCTTTTGAGCGTATTGCCGACACGGGGTGGGACGCGTTTTCCTTGAGCCATCTGCGCAGTGAGTCCGTCTCACTCCAAGATATCGCGTGCGCTTTCTCTGATAAGGCGGATCTCCTAGACGCGTTTTCCCAGATGATGGGGTGGGCGCTTGAGGGGTCACCCTTTACCTTTACGGATGCGGATACGCCTGTTGATCGCCTCTTTGAGGTTGTCATGGCGCGCCTTGATCTTCTTGCGCCTTACAAGCAAGCCTGCGCGTCCATCTTTGCGCACTTTGAGAACGCCCCCCTTGAGGGCACCGTGTTTTTTGGTAACCTGCGTGAGCAAGCGGAGCACATGACGCGCTTGGCCAGTCTAACGCCCCCACCCCTTTTCTTCGCGTCCGCCTTTGGGGCCTTTTACGCCGCGCTTCTCACCAAATGGGCCAAAGACAACGATCCAAATCTGGAAGAAACCATGGCTTTTTGTCACAAGGGACTGAACAAACTCTGCGACTTTTTTACGCCACAGCCAGCCCTTTAGGGCATAAAAAAAGGGAGGGCTTGAGCCCCCCCTTTTTTAACGTGTGCTGGGATCAACCACCGCAAGCAGCAGAGAAAACCTCTTTCACGCTTGCGTTTGGCGCAAGGCCGCCCACTTTGCAGGCCAGAGTCTTGATTGGAGCAGGCGCCTTTGCAATTTGTGCCTTTGCTACATCCAGCGGCGCTTGACCGCCAAGAACTGCTTTACCCTTTACATCACATCCAGAATCGACAAAATCGCTCGCAACTCCCGGACACACAGCTTGTGTAAGGGCCGCAACACGGATATCAGAGCATAAACGGCCCTCAAAAGAACGCAAGGTTACTGTGCCCCCCAAAAGATTTGCTTTTTTACAAGCGTATGCAGGCCCTTTTGAGGCAATTGACTTCACAACGCTTGACACATCTCCCAGCAGATCCGCCTTCACAGACGGCGCACTCAGTGCTGCCAACCCAATCACACCCGCCATTAATATTTTACGCATAAGCTTCTCCCTATTTTTTCTATTTTTACAAAGCGTGGACTAGCACGCCCCCGGCTTTTCTTATGAAGCCATTCTTTGATGCTAACAAAGAAAACAAACAAATAAAAGGGGATAGTATGCTTTTCCTTTTTCGCAGGAATCCTGGCAAAACTTCAAAAAAGAGCTTGAAAAAATACATTTTTCCTCAAAAAACCAAAGGGATTTTTGAGGACTATGTGCTATGTTTGGCACACTGATATGTCTTGTGATACCAAGGAATCAATGAGATGGTCTCTTTCCAAACATTTTGCATGGGGTTTTTTATGGGCGCATTTATCACGACTGCGGTCAACGCAACGGATTTTCATCCTACGTATGAGGAGCTTGCGCGCACCAAGATGATTGGAGTGATAAGGCAAGAAGAACTTCACAAAAAGTTCCTTGAGACCTCCGCTGGCACCATTGCCTATTATGAAACGTCTGGGATCGGAGACACCCTTTTTCTGATCCACGGCAACTCCACCTCCAAAGAATATATGATCCGACAGCTGGACGCCCTGGGCACCACATACCGTATGATTGCCCTTGACCTTCCTGGGCACGGCGAGAGCGAAAACGCACAAGATCCAGACGGTACCTATACCCTGGGAGGCTACGCTCAGCTATGCGCCGAGGTGATCGAAAAACTGGGCCTTCCTCCCGTTATTGTTGTGGGGTGGTCCTTAGGTGGACATATCGCCGTTGAAATGATGGCCCAAAATCCTGGCCTTCTTCGCGGTGCACTCATTGCCTGCGCACCTCCCTTTACCCCGTCCGGGGAGTGCCTAAAAGAAGCCTATTTGCCAACTTATTCAGCGCCGCTAAGCATGAAAGTGGAGCCCTTTACCCTTGAGGACGTAAAGTCCTACATTACCCAAGGAGTGATTGATTTTGACCAGTATCCCCTCCTTGCCAAGGCCGGCATGCGTGCCCATGGCCTTGCGCGCCACACCATGGTGAGCGCAGTGCTGCGAGGCGACGGCCTTGACGAGCGTGCAACTGTGGAGAGCTCGCCTGTTCCCGTGGGCATTCTCATGGCCAAGGGTGAGCACGCCATCAACAACGCTTATACGGCCTCTTTAAACTACGCCAACTGTGTGATGATGGAGACCATCGACGGCCCCCATGATTGCCAATGGAGTCACCCGCAAGAGTTCAACAAGGCAATTGTGAAATTTGTTGAGAAATGTGCTGAATGCCCTGCTCTGCCGCACACGTCATCGTAGTCCCCAAGGTCCTGACAAAAGATAGCCAGGACCTTGGATGGCCTTTTCTTAAGACCATCATGAAGACACCTGCGCCTGAAGGGCCGCCACGTAAGTTTGAATCGCTTCAAAGAGGTAAGAGATAATTGTGAGGCTTGTGGAATGCGTATAGCCAACCCTTTCTAATTTCGGGGTGGCAAAGTTTGCCGCTCGTGTATACTTTACACGTCGCTTTCCTCTCGTCCTGCGCATGAAATTAAAGTGCTTTAGCTATATCACAACTACCTTGAGATACTTTAAACCGCTTGATATATTGAATGTGTGCAAATACAAAACAGGGAAATTATTAATGAAAAAATTACAAGCGCCTTTCTATTTCGCGACGATCCTAGGGCTTGGCCTTGCAGCGCCCTTGGTCCATGCGAACCCTCCAGCAGCTACCCAAGCATCACAAGCTGCCAAGGGCGACCTGGTCAAACAAATTGTGGCAGGCAGGATCGACTTCACAAAAGAATCCCTAGAAGGCGCTGACTTAAAAGAAGAAAATCTTGAATTGGTCAATCTGGAGGGCGCAAATCTCACAAAAGCCATCCTGACACACACAAATTTGCATTCCGCCAAGCTCGTGGGAGCGAATTTGACCGAGGCAAACTTGACAAACGCAGATCTTGAAGAAGCTAACTTGAAGAACGCAACGCTGACAGGTGCAAATCTGAGCGGAGCTAGTTTCCATAACACGGAGCTGCACTCAGCAAAACTCGATAAGTCAAATCTGACAAAGGCGTTTATGTTTCAAGCAAAGTTAATTGGGGCAGATCTGACAGGTGCAAATCTGCGCAAGGCAAATTTAGAGAGAGCGGATTTGACAGGAGCGAATCTAACAGACACGGACTTAGAGGGTACAAACTTTACAGGCGCAAATTTAACAGGCGTGACGGGCATGAGCACGGCAAAAAATCGTGATAAAGCCATTGGCCTTAGCCCTGAACATCAAGGCGCGTCTCTCTCAAAGGCGCATTAATCCCCGCGCCTGACCATGGCAGTCTCCAAGGCCCTTGCATGTCATAGCTAGGGCCTTGGAGCGCGCTGGTTCAAGACATATAGCCAACCCTTATAATTTCGCGGGCACACAGTATGAATGGCGTCATTGGCCTAAACCCCACGCATCTGATGCTATTCCCTTTCATGTCTGGCGGCGCGCACATCCCAGACCATCAGACACGCACCGAACCTGGGAAAGTCGCCAAGGTCCTGACAAAAGATAGCCAGGACCTTGTGTGACTTATCTTAGGACGATGAAGCGACCTGCTCTTGATGGGCTGTCACATAGGTTTTAACCGCTTCAAAGGCGCCCAGCACGTAGAACATATCAAGGTTTTCAACACCTGGGGTCATGCCTGGCGTACCTGTATCCGCACAGGCGATATCTGCGTGGGCAAATTGGGTTGTCTGGCTGGCGTGAACGCGCAGGAATGCGTCGGCGCGCGCAGAGTCACCTTCAAGTGTTGTGCATGTCACCATGTCCGCGCGTTTGCTGGCTTTTCTTAACTCATCCAAAAAGCGCGCATCTATCCCGTGGTGCACCATGGGATCTTTTGCCGTATGCATACCCCTTTTGAGGTGCTTTGTGAAAGGATCTGATTTCCTCGCATGGAAAAGACCTGCGTTTTTGCCCGTCGCAACAAGCTGCGCCCAGGTCAGGGTCGCGGCTGTGATGGTCACCTGTGCTGGGTTATTTTGGCGCAGATAATTCAAAATGGAGGCCAGCACCAGGCGTCCTTCCGCGTCCGTGTCTGCGTTTTCAACTTGCCCCGCAAGGGTTTTGTAGATATCCGACTGCATCTGCGCACCTGGCCCTGGCACGTTGACAACCCAGCCGTTTGCAACGCGGACCTTGACGGGCAAATTTGCCTCCATGATAAGGGTCGCCAGCATCAGCTGCGCCAGCGCTCCGCCCTTATCGGCAAACATGGTTGCAGCGCTTTCTGACGGTGTCTTAAGGTTATGTCCGCCTGTGTCAAAGCACACACCCTTGCCAACGAGATCCAGGGTCAGAACGGGCTCTTGGTCTTGTGGCTCCCATGTCAGAATCGTGACGTTAGGACGGCGCGCCGATCCCTTGCCCACCTCCCACGCCATACGGAAGTGGGTGTGCAGATCATGCTCCACGAAAGTCTCGAGACTCGCGCCGAATTTGTTGGCCAAGTCCTGGGTCAAGTGAGCCCCGTCAATGGGCATAAACTGATTGAGGGATGTGGCGATCAAATCCCGGTAGTTCATGATGGCACGCACGCGACTGATCACACTTGAAAACTTGTCTTCTGCCAGATTTGACACGTAAAGCTCTGGAAAGTTTTTGTCTTTTTGTGACGTGGAGAAATTACGCTGGTACTGACCCGCGCCCCAGGCAAGTAAATCCGTCTCGTCATAGGCGCCAACTAAATTGAAACCCAAGTGCGCAGGAAGATTTTGACGCAGCATGCCAAAAAAGGGAGACGGCACAGGCACGTCCGTGGGCGCAACAGGCGGGCGCACAGCGTAAAAATTCCCGTCCATCTGTGCATATCCCAGTTTTTTGCGGGCATGATTGAGTTCCTCTGCGTCTCCCCTCTGGTTGGTCAGGACGCGCCAGGCTTGCTTGTTTTCAAGAATATACAAATCACGGTTTTCGGGTGCCTGTAAAAGACTCAAACCAAAGTGAGACGCCGCATTCTTGGCAACGCGCGCACGCAAAGCGCTGATACGAGCGTCATCTTCGCATATGCCACGGCACTCAGGCGCACAGGGATCTGTGGCCGAAGCACAAAGGGGGGCTGCGACAAGAACAGCCTGGAGCATCAAACAGGAAATAAGAAGTCGTTTTTTCATATAAAAAAATCCTTGTTAAGAGGTTGCATTCAGGCGGATGCCTATACACTTTCTTATTTTTTCAGGACCCTAGCCCTTTTTAATCTTTGGGTCAAAGACAAAAGGGGGCAAACATAGGGGGATGAGAAACAGAGCCTCGCAGAAGGTGTTGCACCTTGAAAGGATCACTGGGGCCATCCCATACTCAAGGGACGGTTAAGAACCGCAACCAAGATGCAAAAACCACCCCCTTATAAGCTGTTAGCGTGCACCCAAGACCCATGTAGGAAAAAAGAAAAAGCATAGGGCCGCCCCCAAGGTCCCTTGCGAAGCCCGGCAAGATTGTGTACAAATCACTATGGTCAAAGTAAGAGAACGCCCAGGGACGTTCCAAGAATAGAACCATCGCAAGGAGTGGCATGTGAGCGTTGTTGTGCGCCGTTATACCAGAGCCCTCTATGAGCTTGGCGACACCCAGGGGGTGGCCGAGCGCATTTGGGAGGATCTGCGTCAGTTCGGAAATATCTTTGTTGAGACAAGTGATTTGCTTGAGCTTGCCAAAAATCCCCTTATCCCCCGGGAAGAGGCGTGCACCGCCCTGGAGACGCTTTGCCTTCATGGTGACTTCCATCCTCTGACCACCTCCTTTATTAAGCTGCTTGCCATGAAGCGGCGCCTCAAGCTCATTCCTGAAATTCTGCGTGACTTTGAAAGGCGTATTGATAAGCGATTGGGTCTGATTCGCGGCGACCTAGAAACCGCTCACTTTATGGGGCGCGCCCAAGTGGCACAACTTGAAGAGACTTTATCTGAAAGACTGGCTGGACGCGTACAGCTGCGCGCCAGTGTCAACCACAACCTCTTGGGAGGAATGGTGCTGCGCGTTGGCGCATACTTGATGGATGCGTCTTTGGAAACACAACTGATGATGATGCAAAAGAAACTGAAGGGGTTGAAATAAGATGGAATTACGTGCGGCAGAGATCTCTTCTATTCTTAAAGAGCAAATCGCAAATTTTAATGCCCAGACTGAGTTCGCGGAAGTTGGCCAGATCCTAGAGGTCGGCGATGGTATTGCGCGTATTTATGGTTTGGACCGCGTGCAGGCGGGTGAGCTTCTCTCCTTCCCAGGTGACATTGCTGGCATGGCCCTGAACCTCGAAGAAGACAATGTGGGCGCCGTTATTTTCGGTAGCGACACCCAAATCCGTGAAGGCGACATGGTCAAGCGCACGGGACGCATCGTGGACGTGCCGCGCGGCAAAGGGCTTTTGGGACGCGTTGTGGACGCCCTTGGCAATCCCATTGACGGCAAGGGCCCCATCGAAGAGACGGACCGCGCACGTATCGAGGTCAAAGCACCTGGCATTATCCCACGCCAATCCGTGTGCGAGCCTATGCAAACCGGTATTAAAGCCATTGACGCCCTTGTGCCCATTGGTCGCGGGCAGCGTGAGCTGATCATTGGCGACCGTCAAACGGGCAAGACCACCATTGCCCTTGATACCATTTTGAATCAAAAAAAGATCAATCAGTCCTCTGACGAATCTAAAAAGCTTTACTGTATCTATGTGGCCGTTGGGCAAAAGCGCTCCTCTGTCGCGCGTCTTGTAAAAACACTCGAGGATCACGGTGCTATGGCTTACACAACCGTTGTGTGCGCCACCGCCTCTGACCCGGCGCCCCTGCAGTTCCTGGCGCCTTATACCGGGTGCACCATTGGAGAATATTTCCGTGACAACGGCATGCACGCCCTCATTATTTACGATGATCTGTCCAAGCATGCGGTGGCCTATCGTCAGATGTCTTTGTTGCTGCGTCGTCCTCCTGGACGCGAGGCGTACCCAGGCGACGTTTTCTATCTTCACTCTCGCCTTTTAGAGCGCGCGGCAAAGATGTCCGATGCCCATGGCGGCGGATCCCTCACAGCCTTGCCGATCATTGAGACCCAGGCAGGCGACGTGGCGGCCTACATCCCCACGAACGTGATCTCCATCACGGACGGTCAGATTTTCCTTGAAACGGACCTCTTCTATAAGGGTGTACGCCCCGCCATTAACGTTGGTTTGTCCGTCAGCCGTGTGGGCAGTGCGGCCCAACCCAAGGCCATGAAGCAAGTGGCGGGTAAGATTAAGCTTGAGCTTGCTCAGTACCGCGAAATGGCCTCTTTTGCTCAGTTCGCCTCGGACCTTGACGCATCAACCCAGCGCCTCCTGGCGCGAGGTGAGCGCCTCACCGAGCTTTTAAAGCAACCCCAGTTTTCACCCGTTGAAGTCGCCAAACAGGTTGTGTTGATTTTTGCGGGCGTGCGTGGGTACCTCGACAAAATCGAAACCTCCCAAATTGGCCGCTTTGGTGATGAGTGTGTGGCGGCCCTTGAGAAAGAGCGCCCCACAGTTTTGAAGTCTTTGCGCGAGAAAGAGGCCCTTACGGACTCCCTTGAGAAGGAGCTGGCAGAGTTCTTGACCGGGTTTGTGGGTGTGTTTGCTTAAAGTAGGAAGAGGGCACCATGCCAAACTTAAGAGACTTACGCGCCCGTAAAAAAACTGTACAGGCCACGCGCAAGATCACCGCCGCCATGAAGATGATCGCGGCGGCGAAGCTGCGTAAGGCGCAAAAGCGCGCCCAAGATGCGCGCCCCTATGCCCAACACATGTCTGCCATGATTGAAGATCTGCGCGCGGCCCACGCGGCTGGACGCGAGCGCTCCCTCTTAACGGGGGTGGCGGGAGGGACGACCCATCTGGTCATTGTCACAGCCTCCAACCGTGGCCTTTGCGGCGGCTTTAACGCCCAAATCGTGCGCGAAGCACGCAAGCTCTTGCGCCAAGAAATCAAAGAAGGCGTGAGCGTCAAAATCATTTGTGTTGGCAAGCGCGCCCGCGATCAGCTTAAGGGCGAGTTTGGTGAGCTTATCCTCGAGACCTTTGACGCAAAAGACACGCCCACCTTCTATGACGCAGCACGCATCTCTGGGCAGGTTGTGTCTCTCTTTGCCGAGGGCGCCTTTGATAAGTGTACCCTTTTCTATAACAAGTTTATCTCAGCTCTTGTGTTTGAGCCACGCCACATCAGTCTCATTCCCTTTTCCCATATGGAGGAGTCATCATCGGACGCCCACGCAAAGGTAAAGCATTCAGATGATTCCCTTTACGAGTATGAGCCCTCTCAGGAGGCGGTTCTAGAGGAGCTTCTGCCTAAGAATCTAAGCGTTCAGCTATACCGCGCATTCCTAGAGAACGCGGCCAGTGAGCAAGGGGCGCGCATGACCGCCATGGACGGGGCAACCCGCAACGCTGGCGACATGATTCACAGTCTTGACCTTGTGATTAACCGCACAAGACAGGCCCATATTACAAGAGAATTGGTTGAAATTATTGCCGGTGCTGAAGCCATCTAATGCGCAAAATATGTGAAGGAGTCCTCATATGACAACAAAAAACATTGGTCAAATCTCCCGTGTTATCGGAGCGGTTGTGGATGTGACCTTTGAAACGGGGGATCTGCCTCCTATCCTCAACGCCTTAGAGGTAGACAATCATGGCAGCCGCCTTACACTCGAGGTTGCTAGGCACTTAGGTGAGCGCACCGTGCGTACCATTGCTCTGGACGCAACGGAAGGGCTGACACGCGGCCAAAGCGTCACAGATACAGGAAACCCCATCATGGTGCCTGTGGGACCTGAAACCTTGGGGCGTCTTTTGAACGTCACCGGCGAGCCCATTGATGAGCGCGGACCTGTGATAACAAAAACCCGCTTTCCCATCCACCGAGAGGCCCCACCTTTCACGGACCAGTCCACGGAAACAGAGATCCTTGTAACGGGTATTAAGGTGGTGGATCTTCTAGCCCCCTACTCCAAGGGCGGAAAGATTGGCCTTTTTGGCGGGGCGGGCGTGGGTAAAACCGTTCTGATCATGGAGCTTATTAACAACATCGCCAAGGCCCACGGAGGATACTCTGTGTTTGCGGGTGTGGGTGAGCGTACCCGTGAAGGAAACGATCTCTACCACGAAATGATTGATTCTGGCGTCATCGATATTAAAGGCGAGGGTTCTAAGGCTGTGCTTGTGTATGGCCAAATGAACGAGCCACCAGGAGCGCGCGCACGTGTGGCGCTTTCAGGTCTGACCATGGCGGAGTACTTCCGCGATGAGGAAGACCAGGACGTGTTGTTCTTTGTGGACAATATCTTCCGCTTCACCCAGGCGGGCGCGGAAGTGTCGGCCCTTTTGGGACGTATTCCGTCTGCTGTGGGTTATCAACCGACGCTGGCCACAGAAATGGGCGCCCTTCAAGAGCGCATTACCTCCACGAACCGCGGCTCCATCACCAGTGTTCAAGCTATTTACGTGCCTGCAGACGACTTGACGGATCCGGCGCCAGCGACCTCCTTTTCGCACTTGGACGCAACGACGGTTCTGAGCCGTCAGATCGCAGAGCTTGGTATTTATCCAGCGGTGGATCCCCTTGACTCATCCTCGCGTATTTTGTCCGCAGATGTTGTGGGTGAAGAGCATTACCGCGTGGCCCGTGAGGTCCAGCGTGTCCTGCAGACCTACAAGTCCCTCCAAGATATTATTGCGATTCTTGGTATGGATGAGCTATCCGAGGAAGACAAGCTGACCGTTGCCAGAGCAAGAAAGCTTCAGCGTTTCTTGTCCCAGCCCTTCCATGTGGCGGAAGTCTTCACAGGATCACCAGGCGTTTTTGTCAGCCTAGAGGACACGATTCTTGGCTTTAAGGGCATTGTGGAAGGCAAGTACGACCACATTCCTGAGATGGCCTTCTACATGGTAGGCACCATTGACGAGGTTCTTGAGAAGGCTGAGCGCCTTGCCCAAGAAGCGGCATAATTAAGGAGAATACCCATGTCTACCGCGCACATCGCCTTTGAACTGGTCTCACCGGAATCCCTTGTCCTATCCGAACAAGTGGAAATGGTTGTGATCCCGGGCATTGAGGGAGACATGGGTATTTTGCCCAAACACGCCGCAACGGTCACGACCTTGCGCCCTGGCCTTGTGGACATCTATAAGGGTGGCAAAATCGACAGACGCATCTTTGTCTCAAGCGGTTTTGCCAACGTCCATGAAGAAGGGTGCACTGTTTTGGCAGAGGAATGTGTTTTTCTCAAAGACCTAGATATTGAGACCCTCGAGCAGCAAATCAGCAATGCCCGGGACGAGCTTCTCATCGCGCGCACCGTTGATGAAAAAGAGACCCTGCAGAAAGATCTTGAATTAGCACTCATTAAGCGTGATCTCTACAAGCGTTTGTTGCGCTAGCCTGCCATGGACTTTCTGGCGCCTGGCGATCTTGTAGATATTGTGGCCACAAGTTCCCAAAAAAACCCCACAGGCGCGGCGCTGGCCGCAAACTTTCTTGAGAGCTGGGGCCTTAGCGCGCGCGTTCCTGAAACCCTTTTTGGTGAACATCCCCTGTACGCGAACACCGATGAGATGCGCCTTGCGCATTTGGCGCGCGCGCTTGCGGCTCCCGACAGCAAAGCAGTGTGGTGCCTGCGCGGTGGGTCGGGGGCCACAAGACTTTTACCAGGCCTTGGATCGCTTACGCCACATAAAGAGAAGCTCCTCATTGGATTTAGTGATGTGACGGCTTTCCACCTTTTCCTGCCAAAAGCCTGGGGGTGGCGCACGGTTCATGGCCCCAATCTTGGCCAAATGTCAAAGGGCGAGTGTGACGATTTGACAATGAGCACTGTAAAAGACCTCCTCTTTGGCCGCCTATCCCATGTTGACGTGCCGTATCTCACACCTCTCAATACACCTGCCCAAAATGCTGAGCCTTTGGCTGGCACGCTCATGGGTGGGAACTTCTCCCTGGTAGAGTACAGTGTGGGCACGCCCTGGCAGCTGGATGCCACAGACAAAATCATTTTTCTTGAGGATGTGGATGAGCTGCCCTACCGCACGGCGGAGCGTCTTGAGCACCTATTGCAGGCGGGCATCTGGCAAAGCGCACATGCCATTGTCTTTTTTGACTTTACCCATAATAAGCCCATTGAGGACGCACACCACGCGCTTCAGCCGTTTGTGCTGGAGGAATTCGCAAGCCGCGTAGAGATCCCGGTTTTCAGGGGACAGGGCGTTGGGCATGGCAGCCCCAACATACCTCTCATTTGCGGCGCCTCTGCCACCATTGAGAGTGGCGTCTTGCGCTCTTACGCGGCCTGAGGGGACACGTCCCCGGCGGGGCAGATCTTTTGTCTCTCTGGGTGGGTTTCCTTAATCACAAAGGTCAGGAGAAACGCGCCGCCAAGGCCCAAAACAACAGGTGTGAAGGCCCAGCGAAAGGCTTCCACAGAGAACATGGCACCGTCAACACCCGGAACGCCGTCCCAAAACACATCGAGAAGCTTGCCCACAAGGGGTTGAAAGAGGACACCGCTGGTCATGATCACCATGTTGGTGAATCCCACAGCCACGCCGCTCGCCCACAGGGGAAGACTCTCGGTCACGGCTGTAAAGCAAAGAAGCTGACCGCCAAAGGAAAAACCCGCAACGATCAAAAGAACCCCCATGAGAGGTGCTGGAACGGGCACAAGAATGATAATGCCGTAACAAATCACCGAGACAAAGGCGCCCAGGCGCATGAGGGGAAGTCTGCGCTTTATGCGGTCCGACATGGCTGAAAAAGCCATTCCCCCCACGGCAATACCCCAGGGAAGTGCGCTTAAGTAGGCACCTGTCTGCACGCTGTCCATATGGTAAAGGCGTGTGAGGAACGGTACACCCCACAGGTCCGTGAAGACCGCCACCGGCACATACATCAAACATCCAAAGAAGGCCAAGTACCATACTTGCGGTGTCTTCGCCACGCGCTTCAGGCCCTCAAGAAGGGGTTTTTCTTGCCCCTCCTCTTCCACTTGACTTACGCGTGTGCCAGCCTCCTCAAGACTGTTTTGCCTAGGCTTCATGACAAACCATGCAAAGAGCGCAAGAGCCGCACCAATCCAGGACAGAAGCACCATGGATTCGCGCCAGCCAATGCTTTTGAAGTACATGGGCAGCACCGTTACACCCAAGGTTGCACCAACGGTGCCAATGGTCATGGTAAAGCCCACCATGCGGGCCACAAGCTGTCGTGGAAACCAAAGGGTAATCAGTTTAATGCTGCCGATGAATGCGCACGCGCTTCCCATCCCCATCAAAAGACGGGCCACGCATGCCGCTGGCACACTTTGCGCACTTGCAAACACCGCGCATCCGGCTGCACATAAAAGAATTGAGACGCTCACAAGCTTGCGCGTGCCAAGCCTATCAAGGGCAAGTCCGACTGGCACCTGTAAACACGCATAAGCGTTATAGTACCACGCGGCCAAGATACCCAGCGCACACCCTTGCACACTAAAATCCCTGGCAAGCTCATCGGTCAGGCCTCCTGGGCTGACCCTAAGTACATACTGATATCCATAAAAGAGGGCGGCACAGGCCCATACGGCGAGGGCACGCAGTGTCCATGAAGGCGTCTTTAAAGGGGCGTTCACACGTCTATCCTAATACTGTGGTCGGCAAGAATTTTGCCAAAGTGACCCATGATCCATGGAGCTTCATCCTATAGGGAAGATGCCTTGCACGCAAATAGAAAAATAACTTTCTTTACATTTGCGCGCCTAAAGCATGTCACTTGGTCACGAAACGCAGGCGCCACTGGGGCGCCGGCATGTAGGGTAAGCTGAGGGTCAAAAGAAGCACCAAAAAGCCCAGGGGTGTTGAGAAAAGCGCACCCATGGATCTAAACGACACAGACAAAACTGCGCGCGCCTGGATGATAGGTCCTGGGACATCAAATGGAGCTGTGGTAAAAGGCACCCACCCATGGGTGCTGCGCAGGAGATCGTGGGCAACACCTTCCCCCGCACAGACCCAGGTACTTTTCGCACCAACATATATTATGCTTTGTCCCGCGTTTGTCACAACCTGGCCAAAGGGCACAGCGTCTGTAATGCGCGCCCCCTGCCCCTCAAGGGCCAAAGACCATGTGAGGGGGTGCATAACCAGATCATCAGAAATACTAGGCATTATGATTGGTGCTTGCCCCGGTTGGATCTCAAGAAGTGGTGCGAAGGCAGCAACAGGCGCCTGTAAGGCTTCTAAGAGCTTGTGGCTAAAGGTCGTTGCTGGCGTAGCGGACATCAAAGCGAGCTCTGCCGCGTCGCAAGCAAAGGAGCTGGGCCCCTCAAAAGGCCCACTTGCGCCCTGTGAAGAGTCAATCTGTTGCGGCGCGTCGGGCGGCGTCGCGTCAAAGGGTGTGGGGAGATCTTGATGGTCGTCTTCGTGAAGCTCTTCCATGTCAAAACCACCACGCCCCATCAGTGCCGGACGCATGGAGGCAAGGCGTGTCATGGGCATACTGGGTGTAACCATATCCCCCACACTGGCCAAAATATCGCCCACATAACCGCTCATTGGCGCAGACATGGTGATGTACATTTTCATAGCCTCGATGGTCACAAGGGATTGTCCCCGCTCCACGAACGCACCAGGTGCAACGTGTATTTCTTGCACACGGCTTGGAAAAGGTGGATGGAGCACAAAATCAGCTTCCATATCTGAAGCCAAAAGAGCTGACGTTAAAAGAGAGGATATAAGAAAAGTGTGACGAAAAGAATGAACCATACCAAAGGTCTCACGCAACTCACATGGAATGCACCCTATCACACTCACAAAAAAAGGGCGACGTCAAAAATGACGCCGCCCTCGTAAAAATGTAAGCAAAGCCTATGCTTAGAGTGTCTGTGGCTCTGCTTCCTTCTCACCCAATGTTGCATCTGTGGCAGATGAGGAAACTGGTGCGCTGGATTGGCTCGGCAAGGCACGTTGTTGCTGGAACTGCCTAAACAAGCTCAAGCCTGTATCCACGCCAAGGCCTATTTGCATTTTGCTTGAGATACCGCGCAGTATTTCAGCGCGTGACAAGTACTGCTTGTAAATATCTAGAGAAAGTGACGCTAATGGAAGATTTTTCAAAAATCCTTGTACGACAAAAGGACGAAAGGGCATTGGCTCCTCTCCAATCATCAAGGGAACACCTATAACACCTTGCAAGAGGACCAGCATCCCCTTGAAGTCAATGGCTTCGGGTATTGCCAGCGCCAGTGCATAGGTAATTGCTGTATCACGGTCGGCTCCCAGGCTTGTCTGTGACACGATTGCCTCCAAAGTTGAAACACAACTGTGGGGCGCTTGTCCTGTCAAACGCACTTCTTGATAAGCGGCCTCTTGCTGGAACACAGCGAACGCCCCTGGCAGAACAGTGCCCTGCTCTACTTTCTGACGCGCATAGAGAACAAGCTGTCCAAAGGGAAACTTTCTTTCTTTCTCTGCTTCTGCAGAGTCTAAAGCCTCAAGATAAATAGAATCCTCAAGGCTATGAATCATAACAGTTGGCGTACTTGAACTGGAAGAGCATGACGCGTGATGCGTGTCGACGATTTCTTTTTCTGAACCGTCACTTGCCAGAAGCTGACCCGCGCACATAAGAGCCGCAAAGCTCAGACCATAAATATTTTTCAGGGAAGTTTTCATGATATTTTCCTTTCTCAATTGAGGATTAATTGTTTACCAGTGCACGCGCGTGTTTTCAATATATTTATTGCATATAGTTCTTCCAGATACTCAAGCCCGCCTTAAGGGGGAATCCCGTGCTTTGGTTTGCCAGGATAGCGGCGCCCATGCGTCCGTCCTGGGTCATGCCAACAAAAGCCGTGGTGCCGTTAATGGAGCCCGAATGAAAAATAAGATCAGCCCCGGGCCTCGATTTCAAGCGAAGTCTACGCCACCCCAGGCCATACGATGAGATAATATCTTGATCTTTAAAAGGGATTCTGTGCCAGTGAAACACGTCCCCCGCCCTTGCGCGCGGGGAAAAGAGAGTGTTCAGGCTGGCGCGCGATACAAGCTCTGGTTTCTTTCCTATAGCAATGTGGAGGAACTGGATCATGGTATCAAGGGACGCGAAGACACCCCCGGACGCCGCCACATTTTGCTGGTACAAAGAAGGAAAAGGCAGCGGTTTTTTTTCCCTAGAATGGGGAAGCGCAATGTTTGTGCTTGAGAGCGGCAGTGTCTCAAAGCCTACGCCCAGAACACCCAGGAGCGCCTTCAGGGTATAGCCCTTTGAGGCCGCATATTCCTGGCTCAGGCTATAAACAAGATTGCTATAAAAGTAAGGTTTCTCGCCTTTCCTAAGGGTGCGTTTACTCTTTTTGAGAAAACCCAAAAGAGCGTCTCGGGAGAGGCCCTTTTCAATTTCCTTGTCCCCCCGGATGGGATAGCCTGAGGTATGGGACAGCACCTGGATCAAGGGAATTTTAAGGCCTTGATACACAACCGTGTCCTCAAAGGACGCCTTGTCCTTTTGCACCAGCGCGCTAAGGGCCGTGGCCACAATGGGCTTTGAGACAGACGCAAGACCAAAAAGGGTGCGCGCATCAAAGGGTGTGCCGTCCTTGTGCCGTCCAAAGACCTTCTTGTATACAACCTTATCGTCTTTGATGATGACAATGGCCGCACCGGTCAGATCGCTTGCTTCTGCCTCGATCTCTTGGATAAGGTGCGCAAAATCCTCGTCACTTTGTGCCGTGACGGGCGCCGCCAAAAGCACCCCCAACACAAGCACGAAGAGCCTTGAACCAAATTTTTTCATTGTCCTCGTACCTAAGACCCAAGCCCGCCTTCAATGAGACGTACAATTTCTGTGCCTGCCTTTTTCTCGGGCAAACCTAGTGGCGCAAGGGAGACGGGCGGTTGACCTGCCTGAAGAAGCTCTTCCAAACGTGCGCGCAGATCAGCTTTCGTGCCGGCAATGCGCGCCAGACCCTTTTCCAGCACGAGATTTGTATAGTCCTTGGGGTCTGCCACGTACAGCATGGGAAGCCCTTGGGAGATCGCTTGGGGCCCCAAGGAAGACTTGTGGCACATGAAAACACTGGCAAGGGTTGCAAGCTTGTTGGTAGCAACGCCCCCTTTATCTTCCGATTCAATCACGCGGATATGGGGCGAGGCAGCTTCTTGCACCAAACGCCTTTCAAGGACGCCGCCCCCTTTTGGATGGTAGGTGATGAGAACCTCTAAATTTTGCGCGTCCACCATGTCTTTCATGGTATCCACAAAAAGGGTGAAGAACGGTTCGTAAGTGGCGTCATACCCGCCTGCAAAAACAATCACACGGCGTGAAGGCGCGATCCCCAGTTCCCCGCGCAGCGCGTCTTTGTCTGTATCTTTGAAAAGTGTTTCCCACTCTTCCAATACGGGTTGGCCGACGGTAACCTTTTCTTTGCCTTTTGTGCGCGGGTCATCGTCAAAACTTGCCCCCGTCGCATCGCTTGGCACGAGATAGGTAAATGGCATTTCGGCGCGTACGCTTTGATCCAAAAAGGCTTGGATATATTCTTTGCCATTCCCAGCGGCGTCGACAATGGGATCAAAGTTGTCATAGAAGGCAAAGGCCTTATGTGAGGCTGATCCTAAAAGCTGAGCCTGGAGGGCGCTGGCCATGCCGGTGACCACGACCTTAGGCCCGAGCGCGTTCACCTGGTCAAGATCTTCCTGGGATAAAAGACGCTCCCGCGGCCAGGCACTGACCTCCCCTGCCCCCATCTGCGTCAAAACAAGGCGAGGATCACCCATCATTTTTGCGCGTGCCTGCCCAAAGGCTAGGAAGCAAGGGGCAGGTCTTTCTGGACGAAATGCTCCTGCCACGGCCTTCAGGGCATTCAGGTCCGCCATGTCATAGGTCACAAAAAGCACGTCGCACTTTTGGGGCGTGTGCGCGGACGACCACAAGGCACTTGCACTGAGAAGACACGCAAGAATCAAAGCGCCACTTGGCTTGACGGTCCTCATTCTTTATCCTCCCTTTAGGCGTCCAGGGCTTTGGCAACCCCCACCATAGCGGGGCGCAGAAGGCGATCGTGGATCACGTAACCCGGCTGCAAAACCTGCACAACAGTGCCAGGCGCGTGATCGTTTGTGGGCACCTCGAACATGGCCTGGTGGAAGTTATGATCAAAGGACTGGCCTTGGGGATCAATCTTTTGGATCTTATAGCGCTCAAAAGTTGCAAAAAGCGCCTGCCTTGTTAGCTTCACGCCTTCCAAAAAGGTTTGGGCAGAGGCGCTGAGTGCTTCTTGGTCGCCTTCATAGCTCTCAACAGCGCGGGTCAGGTTATCGGCCACCTCCAGAAGGTCACGGGCGAATTTCGTCACAGCGTATTTATTCGCCTCTTCCCGCTCCCGTTCGGCGCGCTTGCGCACATTCTCGGTCTCGGCCATCTGCCGCAACAGCTGGTCCTTCAGGCCTGCAATCACCTCGTCTGGTGTGGGCGCATGTGACGCTTCTTGGGGAGCCTCCTGTGCTTGAGTCTCATTGACCTCTACCTCAGGTGTTTGATTCTCTTGTGTGCCCTCGAACATATTCTCTTTCTCCTTCTTCACAACGTTTCCATCAGTCGTGTCATCATTTTTGCGGTGTAGTCCACTATGGGGACAATGCGCGCGTAATTCAAGTGCCGGGGACCGATCACCCCGATGGCCCCCACAATGCGCGCGTCCCTGTTCCCGTAGGGCGCCGCCACAAGGGCGCAACCGGCTTGCTGAAAAAGCGCGCTGTCCGCCCCCATGTAAATCTGAACGCCCTCGGCTTCAAGGGAGGCGTCCAGAAGCTTCATGAGCGTTTTGCGCGACTCGAGTTCTTCGAACAGAAGACGCATGCGCTCAAGATCCTCCATGTGCTGGATGGTGCCAAGCAGGTTCGCCTGACCTCTGAATATAAAGGTTTCGTGGTCTGCCGGCCCACTCCACTGCCCCAGACCCGCCTCAATAAGGCCCTGGGACAGGGTGTCCAGCTGATCCTTCTTATGCTGAGTTTCTTCAAAAATCATACGCTTGGCCTCGCGTAGAGAGAGCCCTCCAAAGCGTGTATTGAGGTAATTGCTGGCCTCCGTCAAACACGACGCAGGCAGCCCCGCCGGCAGATTTAAAACCCGGTTCTCCACGTTTCCTGAGGAGAAAACGAGGACCACAAGGGCCTGGGTCTGGCTGATGCGCACAAACTCCACATGTTTGAGGGGAGCTTCTTCCTTGGGGGACACAACGAGCCCCACGCATCCCGTTAGCCCAGAGAGCACCTGGGTTGCTTCCTCCAAAAGGCGCGCAACCATGGGTTCGTGACGCTGAAGTTCAAGCTGGGCGCGCTCTTCAAGGGACAGCTCCCCCACCTGCAAGAGGCCGTCTACAAACAGACGCAGCCCTTTTTCCGTGGGCAGGCGTCCCGCAGACGTATGGGGGGAGAAAAGAAGACCCAGATCTTCCAAATTCGCCATGATGGAGCGAATGGTGGCCGGGGACAGGCGCGCTTCTAAGCGCTGGGAGAGAAGGCGCGAGCCCACGGGCTCCCCCGAGGCGCAGTATGCGTCCACAAGGTGGCGAAACACTTCAATGGTGCGTGCGTTGAGATCTTTAAGCATTGTTCCATTTCCTTCCGTCGAGAAATGTAGTAGTGGAAAGGGTAGCACGTCAATTGTCAGGAGACACAAAAAATGCGCCCATCCGGAAGACCCCCCCTTGAACTGCGCCCTTTGTCCATCGAAGTTGGGTACGCCAAGCACGCGGAAGGCTCAGCCTTTATCCGCCTGGGCGACACCCATGTGTTGTGCACCGTCTCCGTTGAAGAGCGCGTACCCCCCTTTTTAAAGGGAACGGGCAAGGGATGGGTGACGGCCGAATACGGTATGCTTCCACGCTCCACCCACAACCGCATGGACCGCGAAGCCGCACGTGGCAAACAGTCCGGACGCACTAATGAAATTCAACGCCTCATTGGCAGATCCTTACGCGCCGTTGTGGATCTTGAGGCCCTAGGTGAGCGCCAGTTAAGGGTCGACTGTGACGTCATCCAAGCAGACGGCGGCACACGCACAGCCGCCATCACCGGCAGCTACGTAGCCCTTCACAGCGCCCTTGCCAAAATGGTGGAGGCAGGTGTTCTGGCAAAGCTCCCCTTGCACGACCAAGTAGCAGCCGTGTCCTGTGGCCTTTACAAGGGTACGCCCGTTTTGGATCTGGACTATCTGGAGGACAGTGACGCCCAAGCCGACGCCAATTTCGTCCTGACCGCCAAGGGCGGCATTGTCGAAGTCCAGGCAACGGCCGAAGAGTCCCCCTATACCCAGGACGAACTCATGGCCCTTTTAGATCTGGCGCGAAAGGGCGTGGAAGCCCTGATCCTTGAGCAACGCCGCGTGTTGGGGCTCTAGCCCATGCGCCGCTTTCAAGAGCCTCTTTTGCTTTTGGCCACAACCAATGTGGGCAAGCGCGCCCTCATTGCCGACCAGCTGGACCGTCTGGGCGTTCCTTACGCAACGCCCGATACCCACCCCATTCCCGATGTGGAGGAAACAGGCGCGACCTTCTTTGACAACGCACTTTTGAAGGCAAAGGCCTGTGCCACTGCCACGGGTCTTGTGGCCCTGGCCGATGACTCGGGCCTTGAGATTCCTTCCCTGGGTGGCATTCCAGGCGTCCATACGGGCCGCTTTGCCCGTGACGCGGGCGGGTATGACGCGTGCTTTGTGAAGCTTGAGAACATGCTAGAAGGCAAAGACACGACAGCCATTTTTACGTCACACCTGGTGATCGCTTGGCCCGACGGACACTTTGAGCACGCCAAGGGCACCATTGAAGGGCGGCTTGTGTTTCCCCCAAGACCAGGGCGCGGCTTTGGGTATTTTCCCATCTTTGCGCCCAAAGGATCTGACAAGACGTTCTCCCAGATGGAAGATGATGAGATCCTGGCCTACAACCACCGCTACCTTGCCTTCCAAGGGCTTCGCGAGGTTTTCACAGCGCCATGACCCGGGATTTAGGGCTTTATATACACTGGCCGTTTTGTATCTCAAAATGTCCTTACTGTGATTTTAACAGTCATGTACGGGCCTCCATTGATGAAGACGCGTGGGAAAAAGCCCTCCTCATTGAAATGGACCACATGGCCAAGCTCACCAAGGGGCGGACCCTTTCCACCGTCTTTTTTGGTGGCGGCACACCTTCCCTCATGCGCCCCAAGACCGTCGCCGCCCTCCTTGATCGCTTGTCAGCCCACTGGCAACTGACCCCAGACCTAGAGATCACCCTGGAGGCCAATCCTGGCACCGTGGACAAAGAGCGTTTTCAAGGATTTAAGGACGCAGGTGTAACGCGCCTGTCCATGGGCATCCAGTCTCTTCACAATGACGCCCTCGCCTTTTTAGGACGCAAGCATTCGGCCGAAGAGGCACTCGCCGCCCTCAAACTTGCGGGCACCCTGTTTGAGCGCTTTTCTTTTGACCTCATTTATGCCCGCCCAGAGCAGTCCCTTTCCGCATGGCGGGAGGAGCTCTCGCGCGCCCTGGAGCTGGCCGGCGGACATCTTTCCCTTTATCAGCTGACCATGGAAAAGGGCACGTCTTTTTATACCAGGCATCAACGGGGGGAGTTTACCCTACCCGACGAGGACCTTGCGGCCGCTCTTTATGAGGCAACTGAGGAGCTGACCGGGAAAGCGGGATACGCGTCCTATGAGGTCTCCAATTACGCGCGGCCAGGACATGCGTGCCGCCATAACCTCATCTACTGGCGCTCCCAAGACTTCATGGGGATTGGGCCCGGCGCACATGGGCGCGTCACGGCGCCTGAGGGGCGTCTGGAGATGCGTGTCACAAAGGCCCCCGAGACTTGGCTTGCACGCGTACACGCACATGGCCATGGTCTGGATGAAAAAGTTCTTCTGTCCCCAGACCAGTCCTTTGAGGAAGCCCTTCTCATGGGGCTTCGTCTGTTGGAAGGGGTCAGCCTTGAAACCCTCAAGAGCACGTCGCCTGAGGGCTTTGAAGCGCTTTTAAAGTCACCCAAACTTGAAACCCTCATTGCGGAAGGACTGCTCCTTCCCCCAACACAAACCCACCTCATGGCAACGCCTGAGGGGCGTCTCAAGCTTAATGGGCTCCTGGCTTATCTGATAGAGTAGAAAACCATAGACGGCGCAGTGTAAATAAGCCAAAATAATCAAAAATAATGAAGGGAGACTTCTGGTGCGTTCTTTTGTCATGACATTTATGATTTTCCTAACGGTTCCTTTTCAAAGCACGCTGGCCAGCGGTTTTTCGGAAAAAGGTCTTGCCCTTGAGAAATCCTTGACCAATAAAGTGCCCTGTCCCGTGATCACTACCCAGTCTCGCTTTTTTCAAGAAGGGCAAATGCTGGATACGGACTCAGGGGTCACAGTCTCCCTCAATGACGTACTCTATAAAGTCGCCCCAAACCATGACAAGGCGCCCTTTCCCACCGCCAAAGATCCAAACTACATTGTCTCAAACTTTACTGTGGGTGCGTGCCGTTACAGCTACCGCGTCACAAAAAAGGCCCTCACGACGCTGCATGCAAAGGGACTTCTTGACGCCATGCACGACAAAAAGCAAGCCAGTAAAGATGCCTTCGGGATCTCCGGTAAAAGCGCAAAGGATACGGACAAAGAGGTATGGACGGACACATTTGTCCTAGAGCCTGTCACAAGCACACAGCCGCAGCATTAGGAGGCTTTATGGCGCAACGCCTCACACGCTTTTTTAAGGAGACAGGCGCCTACAGCCTTGTGGAGCTCTCCATTGCCCTTCTCATCATTGGCCTCATTGTGGGCGGCGTCCTCAAGGGGCAAGAGCTCCTTGAGAGTGCACGCCTTAAATCAGTGCTGGCCCAAGTCAACGAGTTTCGCCTGGCCACGGGTATTTTCATGGATAAGTTCGGCGCCCTGCCCGGTGACTTTGACCACGCCAGCGACGCCATCGCCTCAAACCTTCAAGATGGCAACAACAATGGGATTATTGAGGGACCAGGCCTTGCGGCAAGCGGCGCTGGGCATGAGGCCACATCATACTGGCAGCATTTGTCGGCAGCAGGCCTTTTACCCCTGGCCAGCCAAGCGGGAACTGGAAGCGGCGCCATCACCTTTGGTAACGGCGCGCCAAAGGCCAAAATTGGGGGTGGGTTCACCATTGCGTACAGTCCCTTTGGGGATGGCAAACACTGGTTCTTGCTGGGCGCGCAAAATGGAGACCGGGGGAACGGGGCGCTCCTCACCCCTGCCCAGGCCATGATGCTGGACAAGCAGGCGGACTCCGGCAACCCCCAGGAGGGCCACATCCGCGCGGCGGAAGGTGTTGGCGGGCATGGCCGATGCTTGACACCCCAAGGCGCCTATAACCTGACCAACAAGGAAAAAGCGTGCATTCTTTACTTCCAGATGTAGAGCAGGCGCTTCCGGAAGAGCTTGAGGAAGATCCTGAAGCTGGGTTTTCCCTTCTTGAGCTCTCCCTCGTCTTGGCCGTGATGGGGGTGGTTGCGGCCTCAGGCCTGTCCCTGATGACAAACCGCATGGCCCAAGCCAAAGAACGCGTGACCCTTGATCATCAAGAGCTTCTCTTCAAGACCTTGGCCAATTATGCGCTCAGCCATAACCATCTCCCCTGCCCCAGTGCCACCTTAACGGGCATTGCCAGAGAAAGCTGTGGCTCTCCCCATGAGGCGACAGGTTACCTGCCCTTTCAAACCTTAGGAATTTCCTCAAAAAGTGCCCAGGATGGATGGGGTCGGCTTATGCACTACGCCGTGCATCCAGACATGGCGCGCACCCCTGATGAAGGAGACGCTTTGGATCAGCTTGAGGTCTTGTGCGCCCAAAAAGACACGCGTTTTTCCATCTCAAACCCTAACGGTGCTGTGCCCACAGAGACCCGTAACCCCGTTGCTGTTGTCCTCTACAGTCAGGGGACGGCTTTTGGACAAACGCCATCAAACACGGAACAAATCAATAGCGCCCCTTCTTTATCCTTTGTGGATAGGCCCTTAAGCGTGAATGCGTCAGCACTCCATCGTCACCTTTTGACATGGCTCAGTCGCGATACGCTTCTGAGTCACCACGGGCAGTTTTCTTGCCCTGGGTTTGTGGCAAACCGGCGCAGGGCAAGGCAAAGTATGGGCATACTTGAGGACCAAATCACCGCCCCAGCACCTTCCCACCACTCCCAAGAAGTGCGTGAGGTGCACCCTTGGGGAGGCGGCGATGACTAGGCTTAGTTCATCCCGAGACGGCGCTGAGAAGAAATTCGCCCATGAGCGCTATCGTCCAGTGCCGAAAGAAGCGTCTGAACAAGGGATCTTCTGCCAATGATATGGCTCGCATACATATTGAAATCTGCCGTTTCAAGGTCTTTGCTGTATTCATAACCCACTTTTGAAACGCAAGGCACATGGTTTGCAACGATCCTCATTGCTGTAGGCAGCATGTCTTTGGGAAGCGCTAGATCAAGCTCAACATCTGTCTTACTGGTTTTTAAAAAATCCATAAATCTGTTTAATGCTGGTATATCCACCTTCTTGCCATGTGTCGCGTGCAGGGTCACACGCTCAAAGGGAAATGCCGCAAACACATCGTTCACACGCTGCATCTCACGGCCCCCGAACCTTTGATCAAAATTCAATACCAAGTGACGCGACAGTCTATTTTGCGCAACAAATGCCAAACCATTGATGTCAACGTCCTCCGTAGATGACATGTGCAAGGCCACGCTCGGGGCGTGCTGACCCATGTCGGCGTCACCCAAGGTCCTCATCATTTTTACCTTAAAGTCCGGGGCATGAATGGCCAGCTTCACCAGTGAAGGGTGATTGCGAAGCGTCTGCCTAAAGTGATTAACCAGCATGGGATCGCCTTTATCAAAAATAACACGCTCCTCACCATGCTCGATACTCACACTCACACTGGCCAACGTATTATTCTTCATCATTTCATCAAAGAAGGCGTATCCTACTTTTTTATTCCTTTCATTGTCTTCATACATCTCATCGACATAATATGTGTTGAGCTCGAACGTTTTCAAAACAGGAGACACATCCATGAGAGTGGCAAAGCGCTCTAATTGATGGAGTGTCATTGGCAAATAAAATTCCGCATTTGTGAGTCGTGGAAAGGACACGTCCCTCGTGATGCCATCCATTGGAAACTCTTCATCTGCCTCGATTACTATACTCGAGACCACAGACGTGCGGTTG
>JAIUNT010000020.1 GCA_020161545.1 Pseudomonadota bacterium | reverse complement strand
CTGGGACAGAAGTTGTTGATAGCTCTGGTTCACAAGGGATCGGCTTGTGGGGCTCAAGCTGGCGTCGGCGGATTGCGCGGCCAGGGTTTGAAGGTTTGTGAGCAAGTTCAGCTGATCTGACATGGCACCGGAGGCCACCTGAATCAGGCTCGCTGCGTTGGATGAGTTCACCTTCACCTGGTTCAAAACAGACAATGTCGATGACATAGTCTTCACGATCGCCGCAGAGGACGGGTCATCGGACGCCTTATTGAGACGTGAACCAGATCCAAGCTTTGCAATTTGATCTGATGCGTTTGTTGTGTGCTTTTGGATGTTTTGTTGCGCACCGAGTGCTGAGAGGTTTGTTAAACCTGTAATACCACTACCTGACATATTCTTTTCCTTTCGCTTCCTGCGGTTTTTTAAGGCACCTTCCTGGCACCCGCCTGTGGACCATCACGGATGGCTCCATACATGTATATGCAAGCAGCGTGCCAACTAAACAAAAGCAAGGAGTATTGTTGTATTTCAGATAGTTAGGATTTTCCTGCGCAAACCATATCGTCAAAAACCCTGCAGAACATACACTTATTGCCGGAACAAAAAAGTCCCAAGGGGAAAAAATTGCCTACCTAGAGACGATAGCGCACACCAAGCTCCACAAGTTGGTTGACGGGAATCTTATAAAATTCGTGGGCACTCAGGGCGTTACGGGACAAAAAGACATAGAGCTTGTTAAGCAGGGTGTGCGAGCTTGCTTTATTTGACAAAACGGGCACACCGCGACTGAGGAAAAAGGACACGTCCTTACTGTCCCCCAGCACACCGTGCTCTTCCAGCCAATGCATCACGCGGTGTAAATCCGGCACTTCCTTAAAGCCATAGAACGCGCACACACTGAAGATACCTGGCAGGATTTCTTGAACTGTGTACTTATCTCCGCTGACCACCCGCGGCATGCGTGTTGTTGTAATGGCTACAAAAAAGACACGCTCATGGAGAAGCTTATTGTGCTGGAGATGGACCTCGAGGGCCTTAGGTAGCTGATCTGGGCTACGCGTCATGAAAACAGCCGTCCCAGGCAGGCGCGGGGGAAAAGCCTCCAGATGCTTTTCAAGCCCCTCCATGAGGCCGCAGTTTGAGGCCGCGCGGTGCTTATCCAGGACGTCCGTCCCCTGGCGCCAGGCCCGAATGATAATCCATGCCCCTAAAGAAATGGCAAAGGCAAACCACGCGCCGTGCACAAATTTTGAAAGTGTCAAAGAAAAGAATACGATGTCCAGTAAAACGAGCGGACACAGGATGCTGATCAGCTTCCAAAGGGGCCATTTCCAGTCGTATTTGGCAACGATGGCGAGCAAGATACTGGTGGCCAGCATTGCCCCGGCCACACTCAAACCATAAGCCGATGCAAGACCCTCCGATGTCTCAAAGATCACAACAGCGCTCATGGTAAGTATACAAAGGATCACGTTCACAACAGGCACATAGACCTGTCCACGTTGATTGAAAGATGTATGCACCACCTGCATGCGTGGCAGGTCATTCAACATAAGACCCTGCCATATCAGGGAAAAAACACCCGATATAATGGCTTGGGACGCAATTAAGGTTGCAATGGAGGAGAGAATCACGAGGGGAATGAGACCCCATTCGGGCGCAAGACTATAAAAGGGGTTACTGAGGGCATCAGGGGTACGTAAAAGAAGCGCCCCCTGCCCCAAATAGTTAAGCGCAAGAGCCGGAAAGACCACCGCGTGCCAGGACGCTCGGATCGGACGAGTCCCAAAATGTCCCAGATCCGCGTAAAGGGCCTCGGCGCCCGTGATCACCATAATGACACCCCCCACAGCCAGGAAGGCCCCCCACCCGCCATGGAAGAGGAAGTGCAGGGCGTAGGTCGGAGAAAGGGCCAAAAGAATGGAGGGTGTTTGGAGCACTGATGCAATCCCCATGATGGCAAGCGCCCCAAACCAAAGGAGCATAATGGGACCAAAATAAACGCCCAGGCGTCCACTTCCGTGTTTTTGAATCACAAACAGAAGCAGAAGGAGCGCAAGGGACGCAAGGGTCACATACCCGGAATCAATGGGCATAATGAACGTGAGCCCCTCAAGGGCGCTCAAAACAGAAATGGCTGGCGTAATCACACCATCTCCAAAAAGAAGCGCCGATCCAGCCAAACCCAAAATGATGGGAATTGTTTTGGATAGCCTTGTCTTGAGATGGCCGCAGTAGGTGGATAAAACGAGAATCCCCCCCTCCCCGTTTTGATCAACGCGCAAAACGAAAAGAACATATTTTATGGACACAACCAAAAAGAGGGCCCAAAAAAAAAGGCTGACAAGCCCCATCACAGTGGGCGCGCTCACCCCAAGGCCCGACAGTAAAAACGCGCTTTTAAAGGCGTATAGGGGGCTCGTGCCAATATCCCCGTAGACAACGCCCAAAGCCGCCAGCACCAACAGTGGCAGACCTTCTTTACGCGTTGAAGACATGTGCGTTCCTTTCTAGAGATCATGCAGTTAAATGCACTTTTGTTTTAGGGACACAAATCCCGCAGAGTCTGTTGCAACACACCAAAATCAAGGGGCTTAGAGATAAAGGCGCATGCCCCACCGTTCAGCGCCGCTTGCATGCTTTGCTGATCGCTGTAAGCCGAAATCATCACGGTTTTAATGTTTGGATAGCGCGTACGCACCTTGGCGAGGAGCTCAAAGCCGTCCATTTGGGGCATATTAACATCGGTCATGATGACATCAATCACCCCACGCCTGGCAATTTCGTCCAACGCGTCTTGTCCATTCCGTGCAAAATAGAAGGCAAAAAGGCCCGCTTGGATCTCTTTACGAAACCTCTGTTTTGTTAGAATATCAATATCTTCTTCGTCGTCCACGATAAGTACGTGGTACGGACGGTCTTTTTCTTGAGCGCTCACACAAAACCTCCTGTTACTTTGTATTCTACGTCAGATAAGGACGGGATTGAAAGGTCTTAAGAAAAATTGGTAAAAAACATTTTACATGATTGGAAAAAAGTCACGCATGCATGTACGTCCTCTTAAAACTCCCCTTGTGCACCTCAACGATTCTCTTCTAGATCTGGTCATGGGTGCCCTGCCCCCCCTTGAGGAGGGCACCGTCATCGCCATCACCTCCAAAATTGTGAGCTTGTGCCAGGGTGCGGTCCTGTCCCAGAGCGAGACAGATTTTGCCTCACTCGTCGCTCAGGAAGCCGACGCCTGCCTTGAGGCGCCTTCTTTGTATCCTGATATTTATCTGACCCTCAAAGACCACATGCTTCTCCCAAACGCGGGCATTGACGCCTCTAATGCGGGTGCTTTTTACATTCTTTATCCCCGCCACGCACAAGAAACCCTTGTGCACCTGTGGCATTCCTTGCGCGAAGCCCACAGCATCTCAAAGCTGGGCCTGATCATGACAGACAGCCGCACAACGCCCTTGCGGCGCGGAGTCACGGGTGTGGCGCTGGGGTGGTGCGGCTTTGCGCCCCTTCACTCCTATGTGGGACAAGAGGATCTCATGGGCAGACCCCTACGCGTCACACAAATCAATCTGCTCGACGCCCTGGCAACAACGGCCGTTCTTGTGATGGGTGAAGCCAACGAGCAAACCCCAATAGCTCTCATCACAGGCGCGCCCTTTGTCACATTTCAAGACCACCCCCCAACCCCTGAAGACGTGGCCGCAACAAGGATTTCCCTTGAGGAAGATCTCTACGCGCCTCTCTTTGAAGGCGCCCGCTGGCGCACAAGGGAGGGATCTGCGTACTGAATGATAAACGCCTCATAGGGAAAGAGCTTAAAAGCCTCTGCCCCCACACAAGGCCCATGGGACGCTGCGTCTGTGAAGGGACGAGCGCACAACGTCTCGAGGCTTTGCAGCGTACTGGCGTTGCGGTCTTTTGCGCGCGCATAAAAGGGCCTTGGGTCAAAGGAGGGATAAAGGGGATCAAGCTGCGATACGTGCGCTTTGATAGCGCGCGTCTTTGTATCCTGGGCGCGAGCGTCAAAGGGCACAATCACAAGACGCTCCCCGCTTTCAAGGGGCCACTCACTATAGGCGCCTCGGTATCCGTAAAGGAGCGGCACCTGCATGAGCCCCGCGTCCACCAGGCGCGCAAGCGCATGGGACAGAAGCTGCGTTGAAAGACCATGGGCGCCGTTAGGGTCATTTTCAGCTGCAAAATAAATAACATCAGGTTTGTGTGCGAGAAGAACTTCCTCCATGGACGCCAGATCCTGGGAGCTCAAGGGACTCAGGCCCGGCACTCCACGCCGATCATAGTACTGGGCGCGCAGAAAGTGAAGCTGATCGCGACGCACTCCCAAAACGCCCACCGCCTCCCGCGCCTCCTCCTCACGCACCCGCGCCTTTGCTTCTAAGGAAAGGGCTTCCTGGGAAGGGAAGGCGCCCGCTGCCTTAAGGCGCCCCGCCATGGCAACATAGGAGGCAAGCGCTTCACTCACGGCATTTGTCCCGGTGACGGCGTACACGACCCGCACGTCATTGCCGCGCTCCAAAAGACGTTTGAGGGTCACGCCCATACTGATCACATCATCGTCGGGATGGGGGGAGAGGATTAATATCCGCTGGTCCTGAGGAAGCGCGGCGGGCAGTGCCTCCTGGGCTCTTTGTTGTTGAAGGGCCGTTTTATCCAAGTGCCCGGCGTCCTCCAGCCCCAGCTCCCACGCAGCCCCCTGATCCACAAACCATGTCACTCGGGTGTGATGGGCAAGGGGCGCACACCCAAAGTCACCCTGGAGCGCACGCCCAAGGAGCCTTGCCAAAACCGGCGCCTTATCCTCCCCTGTTGCGACGACAAAAATATGGTCAGCGCTGGCAAAAGCTTGCCAACCAAGGCCGCGCACACGTTCTGGCACATTGCAATCAAAGCTGCCTGTGACCTCCCCTTGCGCCATGAGGCGCGCGAGCGCCTTATACCGGTGGGACACCTCCGAACGATAAGCGGCGCTTGGTGGACGCGCGTTCACAAAAAAATCTGTCCCCTGATCCGTCTCCAAAAGACCAAGGCGCCCCCCTTTAAGGGTGACGTGCCCATCTTTGTCTTTTGTGGGAGATGCCCCCCCAATACCCACCAGCGCACCATGAATCTTTTGTCCTTCCAGGGCCCTTGCCTCCATGCTCAAGAGGTCCTTGGGAGCGCGGCGCGGATCATGGGCGCGCAAAGGACCCAAGAGATAAACCTCCATGAAGAACGCGCTGGACAAGGGGTGCGAGGCCTCAAGGCCCTCCTCCTGCACGTCCAGCACAAAACGTGCGCGTGATAAGTCAAGGGAAGGATCTTCTTGAAAAAGAAAGACGATCTGGCTGTAGACATCTTTAAGGGCTGGGTGAGCCGACACAATATAAAGGCCCTGGGGGTCCTTTTTGACGCAGGCCACAAAAGCCAGGGCCGCGTCCCTTGCCAAGACGCCTGCGTCTTTTTCCGCGTATTGCTTAAGATCATGGGGCTTCCCCTGCACCCCCAAAAGAGCCTGAGCCTCACCCGCCATTATAAACACCCACGCCATCACCCACGCCCATAGACCTTTCCCCATCATCCAACTCTTCGTATTCTTTGACAAAAGCCCCCACGCAGTATGGCAACAACACAGCCCCCACGCAAGGCACACAAAAAAACACCCAGACTTTTTTCTGGGTGTTTTTTCAAGATGTTAAAGGCACACTTTAGGAAACAAGGGCCCTGGTTTTAGGGGGATCCCGGTGATCAGGATGTGCGGCAAACCCGTGGACTTCTTCCGGGGCAGGCTCTCGCAGGACATACCCACGACCCCACACCGTTTCAATATAATTTTCCCCGTTCAAAGAATCAGAGAGTTTCTTGCGTAGCTTACACACAAAGACATCGATAATTTTAAACTCAGGCTCCTCCATACCGCCGTACAGGTGATTGAGAAACACTTCTTTCGAAAGTGTTGCCCCTTTGCGCAGTGCTAAAAGCTCAAGAATAGCGTACTCGCGGGCCGTCAAGCGCACGGGCTTACCGCCTGCTTCCACGGTCTTGGCGTTCACATCAATGCGTAAGTTGCCCACCTGAATCACCGAATTGGGGTGCCCCTTGGAGCGACGGATGATGGCACGCACACGCGCCACCAGCTCTTCTCTGTTGAAGGGCTTTGTGAGGTAGTCATCGGCCCCGAAACCCAACCCCTTGATCTTGTCATCAATGTCGTTAAGCCCTGATAAAATAAGGACTGGCGTGGATACCTGCACCGCGCGCAGGCGCCGCAAAATCTCATACCCGTCCATATCAGGCAGGATCAAATCCAAAATAATGAGGTCATAATCGTAGTGGCGCGCGATCTCAAGTCCATCCTCACCCACTGCCGTCGTATCACACACAAACCCCTCGGATTGCAGACTCATCTGCAGAATTTTCGAGGTGGCTTGATCATCTTCAATCACCAGAACACGCATTATAACCTCCCCCTTAGGAATTGGCATATTTACACAGCCTTATCACATATCTTAAATCAATTTTGAGCTTTCGTTAAGGGGATATTTCATTTTCCTTAAGTGAACGTGGACTTTGTTACCTTTTGGTGCGCACTCTGTCCCTCTTCACCCCTTCCATTTAAATACCGCCCTTGTACGCACTTTTTCTCTCGACAGGGCTTTTTTTCTCTGTTAAAAGGATGCATCTTTCCTTGTGAAAGGGCGCTTAGCTCAGTTGGTAGAGCAGCTGACTCTTAATCAGCGGGTCACAGGTTCGAGCCCTGTAGCGCCCACCAGGATCCCCCAAATTTTTCACAGCTGTGTGGCACGTCTTTCTTGGAAGACGATATTTATCTCTTCCAACTTTGGACGCAAAAAAACCTCCCCCCAAAGGGGAGAGGTTTTCCATGACGCAAACCCGTTCCTAGTGGGGTTTGGTGTTTTCGTTTTGCTTGTGCGTGGGCGCTGACTTGGGCACATCAACCTTTGACACAGTGGCTTTGGTAAACGCCCCTGCCTTTGTCTTGTTTGGTCCCTTTATATACATTGCGCCGCCACTTCCTTGTGTGTTGGCCACACTCGGTTGTTGCTTGGCCCCTGAAGACGCGCTCATTGCAACAGCCGGCTTGAGGGCGACAGGCGCAGGAACAGCCACAGAAGACGCACTGGCTGCGACGCGCGCAGGTGCGGCAGCAACCAAGCCCTTGGGTTTCGCACCAGCGGTCGCACGTATGGTTTTGAGCTGCCCAAGCCTGAGGGCCTCGCGGGTATCACGCTTTGTTTTTTCAGCAGCGATAATAAAGGCGCAAGCCTTTTGCGCCGCCGCTTCTTCGGCCTTTGCCTTGGTGCTCCCCTCACCTTCGCCGACAAGCTGGCCGTCGAGGATAATCTTGAATTTAAAGGGCGACATGCTGCCCTGACACATGTCAGAACGTTCCTTTACACCGAGAAACTTTATCATCTCAGAAAGTTGATACCTGAAATTTAGATCTGACTCTGGAAGCGGCTCACTGGGACTAAGAGGCCCACGGGAAAGACTGATCAGCGCCTGGAGGGCTGTGTTCTCTTCAGCCTGCTGTTGGGTACGTCCACGCCCCTCGTTCTTTTTCCCCACCTGGGCGGCCACGACATGGGACACAAAGACCACCTGACCTTTCTCGTCCATGTCAAAATGCGTCACGTACTCCGGCCGCTCATCAAAAATCTTTAAAAGCGCTTCGTTCAAGAGAGACTTAGGGCTTTCCTTGAGAATGCGCGCGGGTGTGCACACAGCCTTCACGGCCTCCTCTTGCTCAGGGGACACACTGGGCGTAAATGTAAGAGGCTTTTTCGGAGCGTTGGGAAGCATCTGTTGCTCCGCAATAAATTTTGGTATTTCAGCCTGTGTTGTTTCATCGTCCAGAAGGCGCATGACAAAGCGCCTGGCGTTGTCAAGTCCGTTACGCCGATCATCCTTGTAAATGGCGCCCACGAGGGCCTCCACAACGTTACAAATTTCATAGGGCCCATCGGGTAAGGGCAAATAACGCTCCAGATCCAGATTCCACAGGTAAATTTCCGTCAGGGTTTTGTTCTTCACCAAATAGGAGCACAGTTGGTCCAAGTGCCCCCGGTGATGGCCCGGGAAGATCTCCATGAGCCTGTCGGTCATGACAAGCTCCAAAACCGCGTCCCCTTGCCACTCCAATAGATCAAAATCGTTTTCCTTTCCTTGAAGCCGCTTGGGCAACATGGGATAAAGGGCGTCCCTTAAAAGGTCTGGATTTTGGAACTTATGGTGAAGATGGGCCTGGAGACGGGGGTAATCAACGTCCTTTTCTGGGGAAAAGATGTCCGCCACGGGCGCAAATAACTCTTTATTAGGCTTGTTGTTCCTGCAAGCGTAAGCAAGGTCCGGTAAAAACGCCCCCATGAAGGCCACAAGGGTGAGGGAAAAGATCTTATTTTTGGAAAACAACATATACTCCTTTATTGAATGTCATCTATACTTTGCCAGCAAAGTAGTGACGCATGGCTTTTCGCCCAGAATTGTATTCTGCCAAGAAGTGTTTTTATTATATAAAACTCGGGCCGCGATACTGGCTTTTACCTTGCATCTATTTGTGCCTTACATAGGAAACGCAAACCTATGACAATCTTCTTAAAAGACTGGCTGCGTCGCGGCCAACGTGTTGGTCTGGTCAAAGACCAGAAAGCCCGCATGGAGGGGAATTTGATCCTCAGGACTTGGCACCACAATGGGAGACACAAAGTGCCACGCCCCTAATTGGGCACACCTTTCATGGACTTCGGGCGAGCTGACACAGAAAAAACCTTTGAGCGACAAGGAGACAGAAAGGGTCTCAAGCATGATCGCCAGGCCTTCGTAAAACCACCGAACATGGAGAGCCTTGTTGGGATCCGCGTCCAGAACACCTTCCCCATCGAAAACGATACAGCTGACCTCCATGAGTTTGAGCGTATCGCACGCACGCTCATCCACAAGATCCACACGCCTGAGCAAACTCTGACGCAAAGGATTCACGCGGCAACTGCCAAAGAGGTTCCTCTTTTTATCTTCATAAACGATATAAACGCTCTCGGGCCCATCGCTGGCCGCGTCAAAACGAGGATCAACCTTGGCCCGATCTGCGAACATACGCGCCAGGTGCGTTTGATGGTGAGGTCTATTTTGCGGCAATATAAGGGTGAACATGTCTCACCTTCCCGTTATAAGAAATGCTTCAAATTCCGTTTTGTCTTCCCCTAAAATGTGGCTCCCCATGAAGGGGAGCCGAGTTTACAGGGAGGCTCACGTAAGCGAAGGGAGAAACCATGCAACTTACGTGACTTCACTAAGCAAACGGAGCATGCTTAGGAAACTCAAATGTCAAACGGTACTGACTTGCGGCACGCAACGTGGCCATGCTCGCAATCTTTTTTATTATCTGATATTATAAAAATGTACCGTATGGACATGTATCGATCATTTCTGTAAGATATCATAAAAATTGGTACAGTCAACGGTTTTTGGATAATTTTTTAGGAATAACATGTCTGCAAATTTAGCCTCTAATATCAAGCGCTTACTCGACGAAAGTCGACTTTCTGTTATGGGCCTTGAGAAAAAAGCGGGATTAAAAACAAATGCCGTCAGGAATATCCTGAGTGGTCACACAAAAAAGCCTAGTGCTGAAACGGTGCTTGCCATCTCCAGGGCATTGGGATGCAGCCTAAGCCAAATCATCGAGGATGACCGAGAGCACCAAAGCGCCCTCGAGGAAATGGGATTTGAAAACGTTGTGCTTTTTAAAAGCACCGTTTTGTATTTTCTAGATTTTTATGAAAAGAACGCGCTCATTGCGACAAATACCGTTTTTATCGAGTCCATTCACCACATTTATAAGTATCTGTCAGATAACAACAAAGGTCAGTTCGACGAACGGTTTGCAGACTGGTTCCTCAGCCGTCAACTCCCCCTCTAGGACTTTTGCGCGCCCAAAGTGCTACGCAAAAAGAGGCACAACATTTCCTTGGTGGGAAGCCGCTTCTTGCTGGCCTGCGCCCCCGTCATGAAATGTCAGGATATGTTGCACGTCGCGCCTCTCCCATGAAATACCAAGCTTTTCTCTGAGCGTATCGATACTTCTTTGGGACAAGCGTGAAGCGCCAATCACAATGCCTTTCTCTAAAAAGGCCACATGGCCGCTGACATGCTCACCCTGCACCTCAACAGATAAGGACGCATCTTTTGCAGACGCGCGCGTCACGTGGACACTGGCACCCTTGAAACAGCTCCCAAGAACATCCTTGAAAAAACAGAGCATGAAGATCTGCATTGCTTTTTCATCTCCGGAAATCGAGAAGTCACAAAGAGATACATCCAAAGAAAGTGACGCCTCGGCCCGCAATAAATCCGGCTCAAGGACCTCTTTGATTTGGGCCAGCAGTGACCCCATATTGATGGAGGCAAACTGGTTTGGCTCGACCTCACCAGCCTGGAGCTGTTTTGCTGTGTGCATAAGCGCCTCAAGGAGCTCCCCGTGGTCAAGCACGCCCGTCCCATGCTGGTCGCTGCTCAACAGTGTGGCAAGGGCAAGCAGCTTATCAATGTGCTGTGCCTTACGCTCCTCAATAAAACTGGACAGTCCCTTTTCAAAGGCAGCCTTGCGTCTTTGCATATTTTTTTGGGCTTGCCCGTCACCCAGCTCTTGTGTCAGGCGTGCACATTCTTCCCGCACATGGGAAAGTTCCTGAGTCACCGACTCAAGCTGATCTTGCTTAAACCGCCTTGCACGCAACAAAGCACTCCCATAAGCAATGGAAAACAAGGAAAATAAGCCTAAGATGCACGAAAAGAAAACCGCACTCTGGGGGAGGCATTTTCTCAAAAACGCATACCAAAAAGTCGCACCTGTTCTTGAATAGTCAAAGTCTTGGGTAGGCCCGTGCAAGGGCCCACCTTTTCGTGGATAAAGCTCGCCCACACCCAAAAAGTGGGCCAAATTCTCAAGGGGCACATCTATAACAAATGATGCATCTTTGTGATGCAGAGGAGCCGTTATCCTCAAGGCGTCTTTTTGATCAGCCAGCTCCCCATCCTTCGGTGCGATGTGCTCAGAAAAAGGAAATTCCCGCGGCAGAAAGGGCGATGATTGACTTAAGGAAAAGAGATTTGGATGGGCGTCATGGGCCTCAATGCCCTTGGCCATAAATGCAACATGGTGACCAAGCTGTTGAAGGCTAGTGCGCCACAAGCGCTCCACACGCCCCTCTTCTGCTACCCGCGCCTTATGTGCACTTTGCGCATGCATCACAAGGCTTGCCCCCATGCAAATGACAAAAGCAGCAATGACAACGCCCAAAAGCGTTTTGAAACGGAAAGGTATAACGTACTGAAAAAGCACCGTTAACCCTCGCAGTTGCGCGCGCACATGATGGAGCCATGTCACGTTCGAGGTCGTTTTTGAAAACTGAGGGCGATTGAAGTCCTTCTCATAAGAGATGATTTCCTCAGCACTCCCTTTTACTACCGGCTCCATTATGAATTCCCAAGGCCTGTTCGTATTTTGGTCTATATACCAAGTATGAGTACCCTAAGTCAACAAAATGGTCAAAAATTGGCACCATCTAATATTTGCCAAAAAATTTAGTAAATTAGGCAACTTGCTGTCTTGGAAGGAATAACGTCAGGCATGGTGAAAGTCTGACGTTATCGGGGAAAACGTATACCCCAAGAATGCCGCTGCGTGAGCTTTATGTGTTATTATAAAGAAATCATAACGTTTAAAAATACACATGTACATTTTGCAGGGGAAAGGCACATGACAAAAGAAAGAACACCTCACGCCAGCCTGTGCGCCCGACTTGGCGCGCTTTGCTATATAGCTTGGGGCGTGTTTCATGTGAAGGTGGCATGGGACATCGCCAAACTTGGCCTAGCACAATCGGGCATTACCCAAGGAAGACTTTACCAACTGGCCGCGTATATGCTGACCATCTCGTTGTTTGTGATTGTGGTCGCGCTGTGGCGTAACTGGAAAAACGATAAGATGGGCTTTTGGCTTAACATGTGTGTTGCAGGTTGGGCCGACGCAATTTGGGTATGCGTTGTGGTTATTCCCGGCTATGTTGACGCCGTGCGAGGCCTTGTGCCACCCGCAGTTTTTGTGCTCGGCCTCATATTCACCACATACGCAATTAGAAGAAAAACGCGCATGGAGGGACAGCATCAACCGATCCTCTCAAAGGAGGATTGAATAATTGAATAACAGTCAGGCGTCCAGCGGCGTCACGTCAGCGTTGCTCACGCATCACGCTGTGGGCGATCACCGAAAATCCCGCTCAAGCGCTGTCAAAAAATGGCCAATTCTGTCACTTGCTGGGTGCGTAAAAAACTCTCCGGGAGGCGCGCACGCGCGTATTTCTCCCTGATCCATAAAAATCATTTTATCTGCAAAGGCCCGCGCGAAGGTCATCTCGTGGGTCACACACACCATGGTCATCCCTTCCCCCGCCATGGCAAGCATGACCGATAAAACTTCATGGATCATTTCCGGGTCCAAGGCGGACGTTGGCTCATCCAGGATCATAACCTGAGGCTGCATGCACAAAGAGCGCGCAATGGCCACACGCTGTTGCTGCCCACCCGACAGCTGTGCTGGGTACTTATCCTCAAACCCAGGCATATGGACACGGGCGAGGAAGTGGCGTGCCAAATCTTGGGCTTCTTTGCGCGCCTTCTTTTGAACCAGAACAGGGGACAAGCAAAGATTATCCATCACCGTCATGTGAGGGTACAAATTGAATTGCTGAAACACAATGCCGACATTTGTTGGCACAACCCCTTCTATAAAGGACCCCGGCTCCAGCAAAGTACCCGCAATATAAACGCGCCCTTCCTGAAATGGCTCCAGCCCTACCATCGCGCGCACCAGCGTTGATTTGCCAGATCCCGATGGACCGCATAGGACGATTTTTTCACCCTGACCGATGTCTAGGTTGATATGCGCCAAAACCTGCGCCGCGCCAAATCTCTTGCTTAGATTTTGTGCTGATACAATTGGGTGTGAGGTCTGTTGCATTTATTCTTCTCTCCCTCAGTGGCGGCCCGGCTGCAGCTCAAACCTTTGCGCATACCGTGACGCACAAAAGCAAAAGAGCCAATAGATGAATCCTATAAACACATAGCCTTCCATGGTGGATCCGATCCAAAGGGGATTGTTACTGGCGCTGTGCACCGCCCCTAAAAGATCAAAGAGCCCGACAACCAAAACAAGGGTCGTATCCTTAAAAAGGGCAATCCAAATGTTCATAAGCCCTGGGATGACGATGCCAAAGGCCTGGGGCAAAATAATGTATAGGTGTGCTTGCCAGTATCCTAAACCCAAGGTTTTGGCAGCCTCGTATTGCTCCTTGGGAATGCCTTGAAGACCTCCCCCTATGACTTCTGCAAGGTAAGCGGCTTCAAAAAGCACCACCCCAATAATGACGCGAATCAGTTTATCAATGGGTGCGTCACTGGACAAAAAGAACGGCAGCATGACGGAGGCTACAAAGAGCACCAAGAGCAGTGGAATACCGCGCCAGAACTCCACAAACACGTGGCAAAACCCCCTCACGCTCACCATGGGTGATCGACGCCCCAAGGCCAGGAGAACCGCCAAGGGTGTCGCGAGCACAATGCCCATAACGGCCACTACAAGGGTCAGGAGAAGGCCGCCCCATTGCCGGGTATCAACGGGCAAAAGCCCAAAAAGTCCCCCACGCAGCAAGATCCCCGCCATGATGGGATAAAGCGTTAAAATGATGAGAAACAGTTTCCCCCTGTGCTTGAAGTCTTTGAAGAAGAACGGGCTTACAAATAATAAAAGGAGCAGGACACACGCCCAAATGCGCCACATCTGTGCGCGCGGATAAAACCCCACCATGGCATAGGTGAAGTTCTCTTTGATAAAGACCCAACACGCCCCGCCAGCACGGCAGCTTTCACGGGAGCTCCCCACAAATGTTGCCTTCTCAAAGGCCCACTCAAAAAATGGGGGCACTGTCTGTACTAAGATCCACAGACAAAGGAGTGTGAGCACGCTATTCAAGGGCGTTGAAAAGAGGTTCCTGCGCACCAAAAAAAAGATCTGTGTGGAGCGTCCTGCCTGCCGCATTACACGATCCTCCTATTGTACCACCCCATGAAGGCTGAGATCATCAGGCTAATGGTGAGATAAACGGCAATGGTCATGGCAACGACTTCAATGGCTTGCCCCGTCTGATTCAAAACCGTGCCCGCAAACACGTTCATAAGATCAGGATAGGCAATAGCTGTCCCAAGGGATGAGTTTTTGAACACATTCAAGTACTGCACGGACAGTTGCGGCACCATGACCTTCATCCCCTGGGGAATGACAATGTAGCGCTGGATTTGCCAGGGAGAAAGGCCAAGGGCGCGCGCCGCCTCCCTTTGTCCTTGGGGGACGCTCATGAGGCCAGATCTGACAACCTCCGCCACGAAGGACGCCGTGTAAAGACTTAAAGCAACAACAAGGGCCACACATTCGGGGATAATATCGATCCCCCCTTGAAAATTAAATCCCTGCAAGAGAGGTCGCTCCCACTGCACAAAGAAGATACTATAGACGGTGAGAAACGCCATAACAGCTGCCCCCACACCCATGCGTTTGGTTGCAGTGATCTTGCGAGCGGTCATGAGAAAAAGAAGGATGGCCACCCCCCCAAAGACAACAAGCCAGTGCCCGGCGTCCATAAGGGGACTTGGAACAAACAGACCCCTGTTGTTTAAAAAAAGCGTATCCCCAATGGCAAAACTCTGTCTCACAGGCGGCAAGTTCCTTAACACCCCAAAATACCAAAAGAAAATCTGCAGGAGGAGAGGTATATTGCGCACAACTTCAACGTAGGTTGTCGC
The DNA here is from genome assembly GCA_020161545.1 of Pseudomonadota bacterium. Lineage (GTDB taxonomy): Bacteria > Pseudomonadota > Alphaproteobacteria > Caedimonadales > UBA1908 > JACESU01. The sequence goes on along the minus strand of JAIUNT010000020.1, from coordinate 15,277 downwards.
CAGTGTGGCCACAAGCCAGTTACGAGAAAGCCGCGCGATGCCAACTAAGAACCCGACAATGGTACAAAGGACAAGGCTGATACACGACACAATAAATGTATTGCACAGCCCCACCAGAAAGGCCCGAAAATAGGTGGAAGACTCCGAATATGCGATGGGTGTGCTGATAATGGCAAACCCAGCACTCTCTTTGAGGAATTGAAATCCGGACAGAATATGGTGGCGCCTCAAATTGTCGGCGACATTATCAAAAATGTGCACGAGGCCATACGCCACAAGACCAAGAAAAGCCACCTGTACAGCAATTGACTTTATGCGTGCGAAGTGGCCTCCCCTGGCGTGTTGCATCGTGATCTGTTACCGGAATGGCGGCGCGTACATGAGCCCGCCTTGCTTCCATCCAGCGTTCATTCCCCTTGGCAGATTGATGGGTGATCCTGTCCCCACATTGCGCTCAAAGCTCTCTGCGTAGTTGCCCACCTGTTTCAAAATACGGTATGCCCATCCATTTTCGATGGTCAACTGCGCGGCAAAATCAGCCTCTCCCAGAAGCCTTTTGATCTCTGGATTGGTCGAAGTTTGTTTGAGTTCATCAATGTTTTTGCTACTCACACCTAGTTCTTCACCCAGCAGCATCACGTTAAACGCCCATTGCACGATCTCAAACCACTGATCGTCCCCCTGGCGCACGGCTGGAGACAAGGGCTCCTTGGAGATGGTGTCGGGCAACAGCACATGATCAAAGGGATTTTTAAGGATGAAGCGCTGACCAGCCAAAGCGGATCTATCCGCCGATAACACATCGCAGCGTCCTGCGTCATAGGCCGCCATGGTTTCCTTGATGTCTGCAAAGGTTAGGATTTTATAAGTCATTTTGTTTGTGCGAAAGAAATCCGCCACGTTGAGCTCGGTTGTTGTGCCTGCGTTCACACAAAGGGTAGCGCCGTTCAGGTCTTTGACCGAGCGTATACCTTGAGACTTTCGCACCATGAAGCCTTGACCGTCATAGTAAAGCACCGCCGTGAAGCGAAGCCCCATGGAAAGGGCGCGGTCAGCCGTCCAGGTGGTGTTACGCGCCAAAAGGTCAATTTCACCGGACTGAAGTGCTGTAAATCTCTCCTTGGCCGAAAGGGGCCGGAACTTTGTTTTATTTGCGTCTCCCAGGACCGCCGCAGCTACCGCACGGCACGCATCCACATCAAGACCACGCCATTGACCGCTCCCATCGGGCGCAGAAAAACCAGGAACGCCTTGGCTGACCCCGCACTCCACATAACCTTGCTTTTTGACTTTGTCCAAGACGTCTCCCGCTGACACGGGCACGCCCCAGCACAGCACCCAAGCCAAACAGAGTATGGTATTGATTGCTTTCATCATATTCCCCTGAAAATTCACACGAACGTTCAACCCCTTTATACCCTCGGGCTTATTAAGAAAATATTAACGTTTTCTTAAGAAACGCAGGGTTAAGTTGCCGCACGCAGGGTGATGTGGGTAATTTCGGCGCGCGTGCCAAGGCGCATGGGCGGGCCCCAGTAGCCTGTGCCGGGGCTTACATAAAGCTGAAAATCACCGTCCAGATACGTGAAGAACCCTTCCACCACGGGCTGCTGGAGGCGCACGAGATAACTAAAGGGCCAAATCTGACCGCCGTGGGTGTGCCCTGAGAGCTGTAGATCAACACCTTTCTCCATGGCCTCATGCATGGCCAGGGGTTGGTGGGCCAATAGGATAAGGGGCTTTTCGTTATCACGTCCCTCAAGGGCCGCACCCAAGTCATGCCCCTTGCCTGGGAAATGGGCACTTGACCAATCATCAACACCTGCAATGTCCAGGGCGTGGCCATCCACACTCAAGGTGACCCGCTTATTGCGCAGCACCCGCACGTCCAAGCTTTGGATGTGGTCGCACCACGCGTCAACCCCGGAGTAATATTCGTGGTTGCCTGTGACAAAGTAGGCACCGTGCGTGGCTTTTAAATCGCCCAGGGGCGCCACATGGGCGGAAAGCTCCGATACCGCGCCGTCAACCAAATCACCCGTCACAGCAATAATATCTGCCTCCAAAGCGTTCACCTGATCCACCACACGGCGCAGCCATGCCCCCCCAAGCATGGGCCCCACATGTAAATCGGTGATTTGGACAAGACGCAGGCCGTCCAGAGATGGGGGGAGCTTCTTTAAAGTCACGTCAAAGGAGCGCACATAAGCGGGTCGCATCCCGTTCCATAGGGCGTAAAGGCTGAGCGCCCCCACCAAACTCAGTGCCGCAAGGCCAAAATCATTTTGTAGGCCGGAGGACGGTGCAGAACCCGTCACTGCCCCCACGATATTCAGGGTAAGCCACATAAGATCCGCCGCCAAAAAACCCGTCAAAAGCAAAAGACTGAGCCCCATCCAAGGATAGGTCATCCAAGAAATGAGAGACGCAGGGCGCCTTGGCAAAAGATGACTTAAGGGGAGTGCAACCACGACCAAAAGGGTCACACCCACAAAGCCCCAGGCCAGTGCTGCACTTTGGGAAGGATCAGGCTGAAGATAATACGCAATGCGTGCATAGAGATAAAAATGGGTCACCCCTAAAATCAGGGCGAAGATTGCCACAAAAATAATCAAAGATCTTAAGCTTGCCATGGACGCTTCCCTTTCATGTACACCTTGACTATTCATTTTTTTGAATCACACCGCAAGAGATAACGCTTGTCCCTTTGCAATTGATTGCGCGGCGCTGGTTTTGGGTATAAACACATAGAAAAATGCACACAAAAGCTCAAAGAGGATCAGGGCGCCATGGCAGAAAAAATATACCACTTGGGTGTGAAAGCGCTCCTGAACAACGGGCGCGGCCAATTCTTGGTCCTGAAAGTCAACCAAGCACACTTTAAGGGTCCCAAAGGCCATGACTACTGGGACATTCCCGGAGGAAGGGTTTTGGACGGTGATACCATTGAAGAAACACTCCTGCGCGAAGTGGCAGAAGAAACAGGCCTCTCGTCCCTCGCGTCTTGCGCGCCCTTGGATACAGTTGTCTCACCCATCGAGATTCCTTTAGGTGACGGACGGACGGCAGGACTTGTGTTGACTATTTACACATGTGAAGCGCCCCAACACCACGCAGACATTGACTTGAGCGAGGAGCACACGGCCTATGCGTGGGTGTCAAAGGATGAAGCTGCAGAACTTTTGGCGCATAAGTACCCGGCCTCTTTCACCGAGAAAGTGCGCGCCCTGCGCCCTGTCGGTCAGAAGGAACCATGATCGACTTGATGGCTGGGCGCCTCACCTCGCTTAAAGGGTGCTACTGCGTTAATCTGGGAATCATCGGCGAAAGACATGACGACAGTTTAATGCGCTTGGCTGACTCAACAAGAGGATGTTCTGCCCCCAACCCAAGTGTTTGATAGTTTGCGCAACGATTTGACATGTCATGACCCAAAAGAAATCTGGAGGCCTGTTCAGCAGATGTCTGATTTGCCAATGCGTTCTCAATGCGCGCGAGCATAGCTGTCTCATCGCTGCCAAAGCGCGCACTCAAAGCAGGCAAAATCACCTTTGTGTCAACGTGCTCGTCCTTACCAAGGTTTGCAAACAGCCACTCATCTTCAGGGAGATATTTGCGCAGGCAAGGCAATCGCTCCCCACCGGCAAGCTGGGCTGCCTTTCTCAAGACGTCAGCGCTTTTTCCCACACAGGCCTCCAATATCTTGTCCTCTGGAAACCATTTTACGTCTTTGAGAACGTCGGCCACCAATGACAAAGCCTCCTCCTCCATCAGAGCCGCTAGGATAAAGTCGTAACCCCTTAGGGGGGCACTACCCAACCCACCATGTAAGAAGCCCTTGAGAGCATCGACATTGCCGTCCGTCAGCACGTGGGTGCCCTCCAGTGCCCACACGCGGTATCGGGGCTCAAATAACGCCTGGGCCACAAGGCGCACCTTTTTATAGGGCTGGCCGATACTGCGCAGTGCGATCAAGTTAACAAGTGGAGGCTGTGCGACACCTTTCACAAGCGCTTTTACGCAAAACATGTGCTCCCTGGTGAGCGACACATGCTTCATTTCCACAAGCGCCTTCAATACAGGAAGAAGATGCGCCCCCTCAAAGCCCGCTTGCGCAAAAAAATCCAGTTTCTCACAAGAAACCAATACCCCAGTGCCAATGATCTGCTGCCTGTAACGCTCAGAAGTGTCCTCACGAAGAAGAGACTCCAGAAGCGCCTGCTTTTCTTGTGCCACCTGCGCAGGGCCCTTTTTTCCTATACCTTTGAGCGTGTCTCCGTACCCTGGGAGGTCAAAGGCATTTATATCGCCGCCTTGTCTGGCCATCGTCTGTGACGTGAAGAGGGGGCCGTGGAGCTCATCATCGTTAGCATAAGAAGCGTTTACAAAAGCCATAACCGCCACAGTTGATAAAAAAATGTGTGCTCTTTTCATCCCCACCTCCAAGCCATTCAAAATGAGTGCCTCTGTAGTATGGCGTAAATTTGCCGCCTTGGGCAATTTTAAAAAGCACTCCCTTTTACGTCAGTTTAAAAAGACATACAAGCCTCAACTTTCACAGAGTTTCAAAGTGTTACACCCTTTAAGTGAGCACACGAAAAACCGCTCATAAAAGGAGAAAAAAATGGTGACCTTTGTTGGGATGAAAGATGATTTTGGAGCAGACCTTGTTGATCTGGTGGAGTTGGAATACGACGCGCTGGAAGCTTATGACGCAGCCATCGCAAGGTTAGAAAACGAAGAATATAAGGAAAATCTGATGTCCTTTAGGGACGATCATGAACGGCATATTAAGGATCTCTCAGATCTTTTGAGAAAGAACAATATCGACGCCCCCACGCAAACGAGTGGCGCAAAACACTGGATGACGAAGGGCAAAGTGGTTCTTGGTAACCTTGTGGGCGACCGCACGATCTTACGAGCCATGCGCAGCAATGAGATAGACACCAATACGGCCTATGAAAGAATCTGCAATCACGAAAATATGTGGGCAGAGGCGCGGTTCATCCTCCAAGAAGCCTTCAAGGATGAAAGGCGCCACAAAGAATGGCTCAATTCTGTCATAGAGACTGAATAAAGCTGAACCCTACTCGCACAACACAGGAGAGTCACATGTCACAAGTCTTCAAAGCGGAAGCCTTTTCCCACGAAACCCCACAATCACGCACGCCACCATTTGATCAGTATCGTTTGCTGGCTGAGACGGTCAGCAAGAACAACGACATGCGCGAGCAAGCCAACAACTTTTGGACAACCGTCAATGTGGTTCTTATTTCAAGCCTTGCCTATATTAAGGATGCAAGCAACATCGACCTTTCACACAAACCAGCATTTATGTGGGTCGTGATTAGCCTTGGGTATGTCCTGAGTCTAACATGGCTTTCTTATTTAGGTCGGGTCAAACGCGTGGAAGAAACAGGTACCGCACTCCTTGCGGAAATGGAAACCTCCATGCCCCACAAAATTTTCACAAAACTCAACGGAAGCAAGCCTAAAGAAGGAAAGTCTGTCCTGACGCTCACAGAGATTATGGTGCCCACAGTCTTCTTACTGGGATACTTCTTCTTTACAGTGGGTCTTATATTTTTCAAGCAGGAAGCGATCCGACCCGCCTTGTAAACGCCTTCAAGAGGGGGCTGGGCGCCCCCTCCCCCTACTCGTCCTTCAGCACGACCACGTCTTGCCAGAAATCAATCATCTTTCGCGTAGACTCCACAAGCTCTCTCATCTCATAGGACTTGCACATATAGGCGCATGCGCCACTGGCGTACGCTTTTTTGAGATCTGCGTAGTTTAAGCTGCCTGTCCAAATGATGACGGGAATATGGAAAAAGTTCTTGCTGCTTTTAAGGTAACGCAGGAACTGAAAACCGTTCTGGTTCGGCAGATTTATGTCGAGAAGGATCAAGTCAGGCAAGCGCCCTGGCGGATTTCTCAAGTACTTCTCGGCCAGGTCTGGCGCGTTCAAAACATGGACATCCACCTTATCATTCACATCCTTGATGCATCCCACCAGGATCTCAGCGTCCGTGACATCGTCCTCGACCAACATGATGCTCAAGGGCCTTTTAAGGTCTTGCGCCGTAATGTGTTGGATTCGAACCGTTTCCTCATCCACTTGGTCAAAGAAATGCTCGATGGGGACACTATAGATTTTGGACAGCTTATACAGGGTTTCCGAGCTGATCTTAGTATCACCCTGCTCATACTTGAAGAGCGTTTGATGGGACACGTCCATCTGTTTAGAAGCTTCCTCAAGGGTCATGTTTCTCTTCTTGCGAAAATGCTTCAGCCTTTTGCCAATTTGCTCGTTGATGTTCATGGGACCCTCCTATTTTTCTTTGATTGTGAATTTGATGGAAAGACCCTGGCCGTTTTTATTGGGCTCTGCCCAAATGCTGCCATTGTGCTTTTCCACAATTTTTTTACAGATCGCAAGGCCAAGACCCTTCCCAGGCACATGGTGATGCCCCCTGCGGAAAGGTTTAAAGATGTGTTTGGCCGAGGTGCCCGCAAGGCCGTGCCCGTTATCACTGATGACCACCACCGACGTTTCCTTTTCCAACTTTGTTTCGATAGTCAACAGAAGGGGCCTATCTGGATGCCTATATTTGACAGCGTTAGAAATGAGGTTGCTAAAGACCTGGATCATGAGGATCCGGTCAATTTTCAAAGTGGGTAAATGTGAAATCTTGATGGTGTGGGCAACATTCTCAAAATAGATATCATTCATCTTAAGCGCTTCGTTCACGCACTCCTGCAAGGGAGTCGCTTTAAGCTTGAGCGCGTGGGAGGAGAGCTGGGAAAATGTCAGGATATCCTCGATCAGCGTCTTGGCAAAAACAACAAGCTCTTTGACTTGCTCAAGCATATCCCTGCGGGGCCCCTCCACATCATCATGTTGATACTGAAACCTTGACACGAGAAGCTGAATCTTGCGCAGCGGCGTTTGAAGATCGTGGGACATCACAAAGGCAAAGTCTAAGAGTTCAGCGTTTTGCTTCGTAAGGCGCTTATTAAGTGACACAATCTGCTTAAAGCGCAAATCCAATTCTTTTTGAAGCTGGTCAATGTTCTCAATCAACAGGGTGATATTGTTGACCTCCGTATTGCTTGCTTCAACGCCTGGGATTTTCTTACGTCCGGCCAGGCGCTTAAGGGATCTCGTAATATTATCAAGGGGGATGATAATCGACTGGGTGATACCGAAAAGCAAAAAAATGACCGCATATATTAGCGGAAACAAGAACGTGAGTTTTTTAAACGCTAGGGCTTCAAAATGCTCCTCTAAATCAGAAACCCAATCCCCCGTCCCAACGAGCCAACCCCACGGGGCGAAATAGCTTGCATAGAAAATTTTACGCTCATATTTTCCCTCGCGGTCTATATATCCTTGCACAGGTCTGTCCTTTTTTTGGGACTCCTTTAAAAGGGCGGCAACCTTGGGAATATCTTCTTTTTTGAGCGCGTTGTTGGTGCGTCCGATAAGCTCAAACTGGCGCCCTCCCTTTGGCGTGAGATCAAGAATAAAATACCCATTGGCGGGGCAGTGATAGATACTATCAAGGATTCTTTTGGCCTTGGACTGCGCCTCCTCAAGGCCAATTTCGCCGTCCAAAACGCGCTGATGATAAAAATCCAAGATTGTAACGGCTTGGGCCGAGAGGGAGATCAGATTCTTATGTCTTGCGTTATAAAGTGTTGTTCTATCCAGATACAAATCGAGGCACAAAATACCCGCGTACAAGATCATAGAGCTATAGCCCAGAAATTTGAGCTTCTTCTCAATGGAAAAGCGGCTAAGGAATTTTACAATTCTATGCAAAATAAAAACTTTCTTCTTTTTTCACCCTTGTATAGGGCCCTTTTCATCACGTCAACACTTTGGACCAATCTTAGCGCTTTTTCCATCAAGCATCCCACGGGTAGAACTCTCCTGGGCTGTGCGCATCTCCATGACACGGCGCTTGTTAAAATCACGCACGCACTGGTCCAAGGCCTCACAAAACGTTTTTTGAACCCAGTACCCCGGCAATTTTTCCTCAATCCAACGACGCAGGAATAGAGAGAACGTCTCCCCAGGCAGAACATCGTCCGTGATATGATGCTCAATGCCCAAATCCCAACACGCCCTCATAAAGGTGACGGACGCAGGCTGGGACTTCTTATCTGTCACAAGACACACCGTTTTTTCACCTGGCTCGTGGTTTTCGAGGGCCTGATTCAAAGCCAAAAGCCAGTGCCAGGCACGGCAGGACGCCGTGAAGGTAAAACCTTTTACAAGTCCAGTGGCGGCCTCCATCACGTAGATGATTTTAAGATCGGCCCATCCATCGGCCTTGTATGTAAACATATCCATTTGCCAAAGTGGGGGCTGGGGATGCTTTGCGCGCTGACGCGCCTTATAGGTGGATTCCTTTGTTTGGGCTTGTTGCCTTTGTTTAAGCAGAGCAACCATGCGTGCAACGCTTCCTCTTGTGACATTCAGATCCATTGAATAGCGCATATACGACCAGATACGTGTGCTGCCCCATGTGGGGTTCATGTTTTGAATATTCACCAGATGCGCCATAATAGTGTCGTCGTCCGCGACGTACTTTCTTTCATTTTCAAAGCCTACTAACATTTGTTCACCTTTGTTGCTCGCTTTTCAATCTGTGCGCATCTTAAGGCGTCTTCCCCAGAAGGTTTAATTGAAAACCTCGACAGATTTCGCCTCGGAGTTTAAACACCCACGCGTACCGTCGTTTAAACGTCAGCAAATGGGCTTTTTTCGTCATCAGACCTACGCGTTTACCAAAAGTTTAAACCAGCCGATCTTCTTCAACTGGCACCTCTGCGTGTTTTTGGCAATCATGAACATGTGGCGGACAAAAACTAAAGGAGAAAGAGATGAGTACTTACAGCACGTACGATAAATATGGACACACTACAGCCCAACCCTCTCCTTTGGATTTTGACGACCTTGTCCCCTTTATTGAGGGCGTTGCATATCCAGCCCTGAGGGAGGATATCATCCAAGAGGCGCAGCGGAACCACGCGCCTTCTCGGTTGGCCCTCTTTCTCAACTGGATTGATGGGCGCCTCTACGGGTCCTTGACCGATGTAGAGGCAGCCTTCCGTCACATCACCCACGGCCTTAAAGGACAAACCATCACACAGTTATGGTAATTGCAGGGTCACATAAACGCCGACCTTAACCTTGTGGCGTTCAAGAAAAAAGGAGAAACAGATGAAGTAACCATTGACCAGAGCATTCAGCGAAGAAGTAGGCCAAAACGGTCGCAGTAATGTTTTGTAGGAGTATGAAATGTCTATTAGTTTAAATCAAATCAAGGAATCCTTTCAAGAAGGAGAGGAAACTCTTATGGAACGTTGGGAAGAGACAAAGGGCTATTTGCATGCCATAGAGTTCCCAGCCACCAAAGATGAGTTGCTGGAAAAAGCCCAGTCTGTTGAAGCATCTGACACGGTTGTTGCCTTTATAAAGCGCCTTGCGCACCGCACATACGAGAGTTTCGACGATATGCTAGAAGCTGCCAAAAAAGTTATTGGTCAATAAGTTAAGGAGAATCATTATGAAAAAAATCATCTGTTTTGCTGCAGCACTTGCAACACTTGCGCCCCTCGCCGCGAAGGCAGAGCGTCTGCACATTGTGAACGAGAATAAGAAAGCACTGGCGGTGAAGGTGCGCGCCAGCGGCGATCCTCTTACGGAGGAATTGGCAGAAAAGCGCGTGACAATTCCCCAAGAGCATTTCTTTGAGTTTACGGTTTCACCGGCAGACTTAAACGGTAAAAGTCTTTACGATATCATAGGGGATACCAATCCTGTAACCATGGGCGGCACGTGTAAGAATTTGCGCGTCGAGCAAAAATACAAGATTGTATTCACGAACGACACCGTTGGCACGAGCTGCATCGCAACACCCATGGACTAATACCTTTACGTTCATGGTTGCCTCCCAAACTCAGGGGCCGCGTTTTACGCGGCCCTCTTTTTTTTGCTGTAAAAAGCCGAACAGCTTTAAAACACCGCACCTGGTTCAACTACCTATAACCTTTCGAATTTGCGACACTTTACTTGCGAATAACGCATTGAAAGGAGGTGATAATTGTGAAGAAAATTATTGGTCCGCTGTTTGTGGTACGCCGAACGCTAAGGGGCACCAACGGCCCCTTTTGAAAAAAAATCTAGTTCAGTGAAGCGCTCCATGAAGTATGGGCGCCCACGGTTAAAAAATCATTTACCCCTCGCTTAAGCGCCGCAGAATAACAGCCGCATTTGTCATCCCGTGGCCATACGCGCGGCGCCCGGCACAAAACAGATAGGAGAATATCATGACAGGTACAACACAAGGTGGTCAAAAGAGCTCAATGGGCGGCACTGGTGATCCACACAAAGCAAGCCCTGCCGCAGTCGAGCGTTACCTTAAAGGAAGCCATTTCCCCGCTAGTAAGGACGAGCTGGTCGATTATGCCAGTCAAAACGACGCACCCGACGACGTGATGGATGTGCTCAATAATTTCTCTGATCAGGAGTATGAATCGGTCATAGAGGTTGCCAGAGAGGTTGGCAGGATTGATGCGCGGTCCCAGGATGGGCGTCAGCAAGGCAAACAGGGGTCACGGGGGCTCGGCGGCCGTGAGGACAGCGACCAGGACACGGCCAAGAAGCGCTCTGGCGACCGTGAGGGCCGTCAGGATAACGATCAAGGAAGCGCGAGAGCTCGCGCGAGTGGCTCTGGAACCAAAAAGGCCTCTAGGTAGAGTCACAGAGTGGAGAGTGGAGCTTCCCTCTAAGGGCTCTCTGCAAGAGTGAACCGGCTTAGGCCGAAGTATGCAAGCTCGCAAGGCAAGCCTGTTACGCCCCGACGTTGGCGTAGCAGGCTTGCCTGTTTGTGGAGGCCGACGCGCCCGAGCCTCGCAGCCTTGACCCGCATCCCTTCGTTGCTAATGCATTGCACGCACCTCTATTGCTGTTGTGCAAAGTGTTTAAAATGAACAAATCCCTTCAACTATCCATTCAAGCATAAGGATGCCAACCTTAAAAGGTCTCTTACGAGACTTGTGGAGGATCCCACTATTTTGCGTGGCCCTCTCATTCTTTGGTGACAACGCTCATGGACGTTCGCGCCATTCATAAAGAGCAAAAAAGGAGCAAACACATGAAAGCAAAATTTCTTATAGCCGCCGTATGGTGCTTGGGGCTATCCATGCCATCACAGGCCGGAACACTTAAGGTGGTAAATGAAAACGACACATCACTGACAGTGAGGCTTTTTGTGGAAGGAGACCCAGCTCAGCAAGCATTGACTGAGCGCTGCTGCAAGATGCGTGGTAAAGGAAGTTGTCACCTCAAAACAAACCCTGGAGAAGTGCTGGGGGCCACCCACTACGCCATTGAAGGCGAGACAAACCCTTTCACGTCCACCGGGTCCTGCAGGAACCTGCGCGTTGATAAAGACTATCAGGTTACCTTCACAGACGATGCCATTGGCACAAGTTGCATCGCAAGGCGCCTCAATTAAGCAAGGCCCGACCCTAACACAGCAAAAAAAAGTCCGCGCGCCCTGCGCGGCCTTTTTTTAATACTGCCCGCAAAGCCGTGCCTATACTAGGGGGCGCTTTTCGTGCGCGTGAAGAAATGCAAACAGTTATTGCGTTTCGTTATAGCGATCTCCGGCTGGTTTTGTCTCTTGCAGCCACCAAAATAGCAAGGGGATCATGCCAAACATGGTCGGAATGAGTAAAAGCCACCAACCACTCCTGCCTGTGTCGTGGAGACGCCGACACCCCACCGCGAGCATTGGCGTGAGAAAGACAATGCCAACACAGACCTGAACAATACTATATTTAGAAAAAGTATCTCCAAAAATAAGGCGCTCCGCAATTACCGCATATATTTCAATAAGAATATTGAAGAAGCAAAAATATAGAAACTCGTTTTTAGAGGCGCGACCTGAGAATGTCGCGAACTTCATCATGCACGTTGAAATCGCCTGTTCAAAATTCATCTTCTTACCTGCTCCATGGTATTAGAATAAGGAAATACCTCTTAATCCTTGGCAAACTCTGCTAAGGCCATAATGGCTCCCTCATTCCCTAATGAGGCAGCTTGCTTCAACATAAGCATTCCTGCGACAATATCTCGATGAAGGTGCTCTTCCGCAATCAAAAGCGTACCGTACATAAACATCGCATTCGTATCACCGGCCCTTTGCGCCTTATCCAGCCAATATTCCCCTTCCTTATTATCTAGAGGCTCTGACCAACCGTCGCTTACTATCCCTAAATAAAGCCCTGCAAGGGCAATCTGTGATAGTGTATCTCCACCATTTGCGGCAGCTTTCAATAAATGGAGCGCTTTTTGCATGTCTTTGGGCACATTGCGCCCCTCACTGTAACAGGTGCTTAAAGCGCTCTGTGCCTCTGGAAGCCCCGCGTCTGACGCCATGTTTAGCCACTTCATAGCCTGTGAAGTATCTTCTTCCATGTGGCTGCCTCCCATATACCTGAGGGCAAGGCTGAGTTGCGCACGGGCATGGCCTTGTTTTGCAGCCTTATCGTACCAGGCGACACCCGCTTTTGGATCATCCTCAACAAGCTCTGTATAGAAATAAAGACTTCCCATCGTACGTTGCGCAAAGGGATCCCCTTGGTGGGCCTTTGCTTTAATTTCATCGAATGTTCGCTGAAAATCGGGGGACTTTCCTTTCATGAACATAAGACGTGCGACCCTTCTTGCAAAGGAGTCATGCTCTCCCACATTTTCTAACCAAGCAAAAAAGTGCGCGTCTCTCGCGCTGCGTTGGGAGGGATAGCGCATAATACCTTTGTATATGATTTCGGCTATTTGGTCCTGGGCGCCTTCATTTCCTTTTCTCGCGTCATGGAGAAGCGCTCCATAATTTTCAGGAAAAGCCCAAGCGCTACGCTCTCTTTCGGCGCAGAAAGTGGGAAACGCAAGGATAAGTGCGCAAAAAAGCGCCGGCAAAAAACGTGTCATACTCAGATCTTTCCATATGCGCTGTGTAGAGAGAAAGCGCGCTTCTTTAGACGTGCGTTTAGCGCATTAGTCAATCACTCTTGAGGCTTCAAAAAAGCGCCTTCCCATCGATGTTTCCGCATATACATCACCTAACGTACCTTCGTCAAAGCGTGAATGTCGAAACGCTCTGGTCCAGGCACCGAGCGAAATAGCCTGTTCAAAATTCATTTTTTATCCGCTTTAAAATGACCTTGCAAGGCGGCTCAAATGATCTTGCGCATACCTTCAAGAGCATTTGCCTCGGTGAAGGAGGCGAACACACTGAAACACAAATGAATTTGCTTGATGAAACGTTACAGCAGGAAGATGATGCCCTTGAGTCATTCGCAATGACATCAGGGGCATCGTCTTTTAAAAATATACGCTCTTCACGCGTAGAGACGCGCTCATTGATTCTCTATACTAGAAAAAACTTCTCACAGCCGCGATGATTTCATCCTGCTGCGCCTCATCCATGTATGGATGCATTGGTAAACTCAGCACAGAATCTGCAAGGGCCTCGGTCACAGGAAGAGATCCACCAGGAGTGGGGTACTGAGCATATATTTTTTGCATATGAAGTGGCTTAATATAATATACAACACTTGGCACACCTCTTTCTTTAAGGTGGTCCATAAGATCCTGGCGCTGCGTCGCATCTTTCACGCGAATGGTGTACTGAGCCCACGATGATGTCACCTCATCTGCTAACACGGGCACGCGCACAACATCGCGCAGTGCACTTGAATAGCGGTCAGCCACACGTTGCCTAGCTTTTAACTCTTTTGAAAAGATTGAAAGTTTTTCAATCAAAACAGCCGCTTGCAGCGTATCTAATCGACTATTTACACCAATGCGAACATTATCATACTTGTCGGCGCCTTTTCCATGAACGCGAAGAGACCCCATGACCTCACACAACTGTGCATTGTTCGTGAAGACAGCGCCACCATCACCATAGCATCCAAGAGGTTTTGCAGGGAAAAAGCTCGTCGTTGTAATATCACCGATGCTGCCAACAGGTCGACCTTTATAGGTTGCGCCAAAGCTCTGAGCGGAGTCACAGATGAGCCAAAGGTCGTTTTCCTTTGCCAAAGCCTCAATGGCATCATAATTTGCTGGCTGCCCAAAAATATCAACGGATATAATGCCTTTTGCCCTGAGTCCCGCACTATGTGCATAATCAATGGCCGCTTTTAGGCTATTTGCGCACATGTTGTACGTCCCCTCTTCGACATCAACGAAGACGGGTGTGGCCTCAAACCAACAGACAGATTCTGCTGTTGCTGCAAATGTGAAAGATGGCACAAAAACGACGTCGCCAGCTTGAATATCAAGTGCACGCATCGCAAGTCCTAGCGCATCAGTTCCATTTGCGCATCCCAGGGAATGCGTTGCTCCACAAAAAGCCGAGAGCTGAGACTCTAAAATCTGCACCTCAGGCCCCATAATATAATGACCGTGCTCTAGAACGTGCAATATGGCCGCATCAACTTTACCTTTGATGCTCTCATACTGGGCTTTAAGGTCAATAAACTCTATCTTCTTTTTTGACACAACGTCATTTGAAAGGGGGGCTAACGTCATTATAGAATCTCCTGTAGCGTGTCATTTACCAATTTATAGCGTCGCCCTTCCCGGGGACAAACAAGGTCTGTTCCTAATTTCTCGCCAGCATGACTGACCCATCCGATTTGCCGCGCAGGGACTCCTGCAACCATTGCATGGGGCTTTGTGCTTTTTGTAACAACGGCACCTGCAGCGATAAAACTATGGGCACCTAGTGTATTTCCGCACACAATCGTTGCATTAGCGCCTATTGTCACACCATCTTCAACATAAGTTGGCAAGAAGGCATCTTTCCTTTCAATTTCCGCGCGCGGTGTATTCACATTTGTGAACACGCAAGAGGGTCCACAAAAAACACCACGGCCCAGTTCAGTGCCCTTGTAAAGACTTACATTGTTTTGGATTTTGCAGTTGTCGCCAATTTTGACATCAGGGCCGATCATCACGTTTTGGGAAATCACAACATTTTGACCAATATCTACATTTCCTAAAATATGGCTAAAGTGCCAAATCTTTGTTCCTTTACCGATACGTACACCAGCATCCACGTATGATGATTCATGTAGAAAGTACTCTTGAACGTCACAATTTAGTTCAACCGGCTGCCCCTTTGCCAATGAGCGTGAGCCAGCCTCCAAAATTTCGAGAACAGCAAGCCCCTCGCAACCATCTGTAATC
>JAIUNT010000019.1 GCA_020161545.1 Pseudomonadota bacterium | reverse complement strand
TAACATGTGGCCTAGCACGTATAAAATGATTTTGTCATATCATGAGTTATTCGCTGGATTTTCGTAAAAAGGTTTTTCAAGTGCGCGCAAGAAGGTTTGATTTTAGAAGCGGCTGCACACACACGCCTGTGGTGCACGTCCCTTTTTGCAAAGCTGGGTGTCTTTTACCTTTGATTATTGGTGTTGTCGCTTTTTGGGTTTTGTTCATAGAAAACAGCAAGGAACTTGCACTTATCCTTATGTGCCCAGGCGCTTATATGATTGCGCGGCTCACACTGGCACTGGCAGTTGGCTCATGGTTTTTATTTGTGCATGTGCTCGTAAGCGTATTTTTGAGGGGCAGTGTGACCCCTTCACGACGTTGGTTGTTTCCAATGCCCACATATTTGAGGGGATTTGGAGTGGTTTGACCCTTGGGCTTATTACCTGGATTCTCTTGAGTTCATTTGCAAGCCTGAGTTATTTATATGCCTTGATTAGAGCCAGACGCCTTAGTTAAACTAGCTGGTGAAGTTATATCTTTTTTGCCCCCATCGAAGAGGACCCGACTATGTCGAAAGAAATGACAAACAGACCCGCCCCGGTGCTCGTTAAATCCGTACCCATTTGGCCGGCGTTGAAGGAAGGATTTCTCTTTCCGATTCTCATATACAAGGGCAGGTGGGCCGCCTTTGGGTGGCATATGCTTTTCATGACATTTTTCACAGGGGTAGTCATGTTGTTTGTTTCCCCGTCTCTCAAGAGCGTTGTTGCACTCAATTCTGTTGTGGGGCTGGTGGCGGCGCTTAGCGCTCTTGGGACCTTTGTGTTGACAAGTGTATACACCATGCAGCGCGTGATGTTTGGTCAAGAGCTAGCGCCTTACCTGCGTCTTGTGTCCACACCTTACTTCAGGCGGACGGCCTTATATTTTGTGCTGTATACGGTGGCGCAGGTGGCATACTTAGCCCTGAGTATTGCTTTGTTTGTTGTGGGTGTAGGCGTCATTCTCTTCATTGCAAGCTATTATATCTTTGCGCGCCTCTATATGATATTTCCCGAGGCAGCAACCCGTGAGGAAACAACCGTGGCGCAAGGATGGCGCCTAGCGAAAGGCTATGTTCTTGAGATTTTCTGCGTACATTTTGTCAGCGGATTTGGTTTCATGGTCTTGTGCGCCCTTTCCTTTTCCCTATGGGTGTTAGTTGGCGTCATTGCGAACGAGTCCTCTGTATCTCTCACATCGGTTGGCTTTTCTACGGCTGGTGAAGTTTTAGGTATGGGCACCCTTGTAGCTCTTGGGACCTGGGCATTTATGTGTGTGCCTGCCAGTCTTGCGCGCATTTATAAAGATATTACGCAGGCAGAAGGGATCCCCTTGCACGTTTCCCTCATGGGATCAATTGTGGTACAACCGGCTGCACCCATCACTGCAACAACCCACGATACCCCCAAGGAGCAATAAATGAGCCAGGACATGCAAACACCCCCTCAGGCACAAACGCCCATCACGCCCGTTATGTTTGGTGAGGCTGTCAAGGTCGGTTTTCTCTTTCCCTTTAAGATGGACAAAGCAAAGACCCTTGTCATGCTTGAGTTCCTGGCTCTTACCACACTTGCTATGGTTGGGTATGTGAA
The DNA here is from genome assembly GCA_020161545.1 of Pseudomonadota bacterium. Taxonomy (GTDB): domain Bacteria; phylum Pseudomonadota; class Alphaproteobacteria; order Caedimonadales; family UBA1908; genus JACESU01. The sequence continues at coordinate 29,032 of JAIUNT010000019.1, read as the reverse complement.
AGCCTTTCCCGTCGTGCAGACTTTCTTTGAAATGCCAGACCACAGCGCGGTGAATCCTTTGGGGGATACAGAAAGTTACCTTCTTATGCTCTTGGCGTCCTACGCGCTCCTCATTTGCGCCATGGTGGGGGGTATTGTTTATACCATGCAGTGCGTGGGACTGGGGGGGACGCACCATCCATTCCTCCTCCAATCGCGCACGTCCGTTTTCTGGCGCAGTGTGCTCCTGGGGATCATCTACATGCTATGCTTTATTGCCGCCATTGTACTGGGCGTGATTTTGGCCGTTAAGTTTTCTGGTTTTACAGCCCTCGTCACCATTCCGGCATTTATATATTTACTGGGAAGGCTCATGCCCCTGTTTCCCCACGTGGCTATGCACAACAAGATCGCCGTGAAAAAAGTGTGGCGTTTGTCGCGGGGACATGTGCTGAAGATCCTTTTTGCGCCCTTTGTTACCTATATGCTGATTATTGCGGGTGCCATTGGGATTGGCATTGTACTGGGCGTTGCGACGCTGAGTGTGAGCGCCCTCAACCCAGAATTCACCACGCCCTTTGAGGTGATGCTGCGCGAAGGTGGCTCAGAAAATGCAAAACCTGTTCTTGCTTTCGTCATGGTCATGTCCCTATTCTTCGCAGCACTTTCATGGATTGTCATGGGGATGTATGCGACCCTGGCCCACCTGTGGCGCCGCATTTTAGAACATGATGTTCAAACCTTATAATTTGAGAATGCGCGTCTTGGCGCCCCTTTATGGCGCCCATCCTTTTAAAGGCGCAAAGCGTTTGGCGTCTTCATCAGGGCGTGCTCACTTATGACTTATAAGCTGGGCGCGCCTTAAAGATCGCCTTGCCTTAAAATACTTGTCCGCTATTAAATGATATGGTTCGGCTACATACAAACTGTTCATGCCCGTGGGCAGATCTCAATAAATTCATTTATTTTGTCGTGGTGTCTATTTTTGATTGACACTCAGATTAATTTTGCTACAAGCAGACAGGTTTTATTTCTGGGTTTTTATGATGGTTATTTGGGGTTGGCGTTCGCACAAGTGCGGGCATCAGACGATAGAAGGGGTGTGCCCTGCCTGTCACGCACAAAATCTGGTATTTACCCGATTTGTTCGCGTATTTGATATTTTTTGGATTCCTGTATTCCCTTTTGAAAAGCACGACCACGTTGCGTGTGAGTCATGCGGCACGTCCTATTACAGTGAGCATTTTCCAGAAGCACAAGAGGCTCGTAGAGAGGGGAAAGCCCCGTGGTGGTCATTTCTGGGCGCCCTCATTGTCGCAGGAATCGTGGCTCTTTGCATGTATTCTGCTCACAAAAGTGAAGCTGAGATCCACGCCTTTAAAAAGATCCGTCTGTGGGGAAATATTTTACTTTCAAGTCCAATGATCCTGAGCTTTCAAAACATCCCTATGTTTTTGCGAAAATTGATCACATGGATGGAGAGAAAATGATGATAGGAATGAGCAGGTTTGCTTATTCAAGTCTGAGTGATGCCACACGAGATGCTCATAAGAAGTCTCAGGATTTCCTTGATTCTGAAATGCAAGAAATGAGGATTGAGGACTTTCGAAAAATGAATATAAAAGACGTTTCGTAGCCGTGATGGCTGAATAAATCGTTCCGTTTGGTCCAGAACAAAAAAACATGAAAGCGATCGTGAAATGCCACACATAACACAGGTGAGTACCGTATCAAGCAAGCAGGCCTTTAAGACAGGTCTCCTGATGGCGATTCCCAGAGACAGGCACACTTTTGGGGCTCTGTTAAAAACGCTTCTCTTTTGCGGCGGTGGATGGGCCCTACTCATGGGTCTGTGGTTCCTTTACGGTCCACGTTTAGACAATGGCATGATCCCCCTTTCAATTTCTGTGTGGGGCGTGCACGTGTCTATCTCGACGCTTGCGGTGTACGTGGTCTCAGTTATTCCCTTTGTCGACCTTTACGCGGTGCGCAGCGCCCTGGAAGAGAGAAAAGATACCCCCTATTTTTGTTCCCTTATGGAGGGTGTTGCCGCACGTGCCCTTGTGATCTTACTGTTGATAAATTTAGCTTTATTTGTGAATGATGGTTTTTTTGCAGAATGTGCGTGGTACGTAAGCGTACTGTGGATATGTGGCGCGCTTGTTTTGACGCCCTACATATGTATGGTCATTGTTCACTTGGTTGCCTTCGGACGCATTGATTTGGGAAGAGCTTGGCGCATTTTCACGCGCACCTTCTGGAGGAGTGTGCTGCCAATTTTCGGTCTTTTGGTCACGTTTGTGGTTATAGACTTTTTGTGCGATGTCCTTTTGTCCTTTTGTCTAGGACTGGCGGGGGGAGCTCTTGCCATCAAGATGGGGACAGATCCTATGCGCCTTGCGCAAGACTTTATTCTGATTAGAGAAGAACTCCCTGTACACCCACGTGTCCTCCCCTACGTGTGGATGTATGTACTGTTCATGGGCGTGTATAATGCGGTTGTTTCTTGGTCCAGCGTTGGCTTTTATGGGGCGCTGACGTTTCTTTATAAACGCGCGGTGACAACCGAGCGTGTCCACACAGACTAAAAGGAGCTGTAACAGTATGTACGAAGAAGTGAGAAAGGTGGCCACACAGTCCGTCCAACCTGTCTCCGGCATGCAGGCCTTTAAGACAGGTCTCCTGATGGCGATTCCAAGAGACAGGCACACGTTCGGTGCCCTTTTAAAAACGGTTCTGTTTTACGGTGGTGGCTGGGCGGTGCTCATGGGGCTGTGGATGGTCTATGGACCGCGGGGGGAGGACGGCAGCGTGCACCTTTCCTTTGATGTTGCGGGGGCAAAAATTTCAGTGACAGTTCTTCTGGCATGCGTGGTGGCCGCGTTTCCCTTTATTGGCTTTTATAGTGTGCGGCGGGTCTTGGAGGGGCGCGCCAATACGCCCTATTTCGAGACCTTAGGCGCACCCATATTTTTGCGTGCGCTTCTTCTGGGCGGTCTCATCCTGCCCATGTTCATGGTAAGCGAACTTATCAAGGCGTATGGATCCTGGTGGAGCGGTTATGTAGGGACGGCTATTTATTTTGTTTTCGCTGTCTATCTACAGCTTGTGATCGTGCATCTGGTGGCGAGCCGAGAGCTATCCTGGAAGCCGGCCTGGCGCGTCTTGAGAAAATCTTTTTTCACCGCGGTGATGTCTTCCAATTGCGCAATGATTGTGCTGGCGGTGGCAGCGTTGTTGGTTTATATCGTGCTCTTGGCAATGGTTGTGGGTGGCACGACGATGCTCAGCTTTAAGCTTGGCACGGATCCCGCGATACTTCTTCAGGAGTGGACGAATGTTTGGCAAGGGGATCCTCTTTACAGAGGCCTTCTTCCCTATGATTTTGTATTTTGCGGGTCCATGGGTTTGCTCATAGCGCTTTTTGCTTGGGCATGCGTTGGCTCCTATGCCGCTTTGACGACGCTTTATTGTGCCCATAAGTCGTGCGCATAGGCTTATGTTTGTCTTATAAGAAAAGCCTGCTTGCGGGGCGCGCGAACAGGCTTTTCTTTTTGGCTGTCTAGTTCTGTTTTGCACCTTGTACGGTGGGCTTAATAACCTCTACGTACTTTGCCAAGTGGATGCGCAAGATGTTTTCTTCCACAACGGCTGAAATCTTAGAAAAGTTAACGCCGTAAGGAATGGCGATGCGGTACTCGGGCGCCTTTTGTTGACCTGCGCTTCCGATGGCAGCTGCTAAGCGTACCTCGCCTCCCACAACGGATATGATCATGGGGATTTTCTTGCTCTCGGCGTAAAAATACGCTTGAGTTTCAATTACATATTCCTTGTCGTGATCCAAAACTTTGTACTCGATGGGGGGATAGTACGTTTGGCCATGTGACTGATGGTGGGCGCGGGGATCATTTTGTTGGAACTGACTAGCCTGCTCACCGTGCGGCGCGTGCGGTGCGTTTTGGTCGATGAGGTAAGGAGCGCCTCTAAACCCTTGTTGATTTCCCTGTTCTTGGCCACCACTGGCATAAGGATATCCTTGGGGATACTGCGCCTGGTTGTCCTCGTTATAGCATGGTGAGGTTCCGTACCAAAAACCAGTTGGATGTCGATTGTTCGAATGGTGTCGACTCATAAAAGATGCTCCTTATTCGTTCTCGTGTTTTGTACAAATGCAAAAACCCCCATCCTTTCTGGGAGCATCACGTGCCACTCCCAGAAAGGAAAGGGTTTTAGCTGTGGTGGTTACGCAGCCGCCGACGCGGATTGCGCACCGTTGTACTCATAAGGATAAGCACCTGCATAGCTGCCAGCGTAGTAGGGCCTGTAGGCGTTATAGCCGTATCCTTGGTAGTAGTTATAAGGTTGCGCGTAGTTGTAACCATAACCGTAGTTGTAGTTATAAGGTTGCGCGTAGTTGTAACCATAACCGTAGTTGTAGTTATAAGGTTGCGCGTAGTTATAACCATAACCGTAGTTGTAGTTATAAGGTTGCGCGTAGTTGTAACCATAACCGTAGTTGTAGTTATAAGGTTGTGCGTAGTTATAACCATAACCGTAGTTGTAGTTATAAGGTTGTGCGTAGTTATAACCATAACCGTAGTTGTAGTTATAAGGTTGTGCGTAGTTATAACCATAACCATAGTTGTAGTTATAAGGTTGTGCGTAGTTGTAACCATAACCGTAGTTGTAGTTATAAGGTTGTGCGTAGTTGTAACCATAACCATAGTTGTAGTTATAAGGTTGCGCGTAGCTGTTGCCGTACCCTTGGTAGTAGTTATAAGGCTGCGCGTAGCTGTTGCCGTACCCTTGGTAGTAGTTATAAGGCTGCGCGTAGCTGTTACCGTAACCATAGTTGTAGTTATAAGGTTGTGCGTAGTTATAACCATAACCATAGTTGCATGGCGCTGATTGTTGGTAGTTTTGGCCGTAATTGTACGGCGCATAGTGAGAATATGCGTAAGGGCTATAGGATCTTTGGTAATAATAGGGCTCAGACATAGTTTCTCTCCTGTTTTTTTGTGCTCGACCACCAAGGTCTTTATTTTATAAAGAGCGTCAGTGAGTGCGCTCTCCGGTGTAAAAACATAATCGGGAATCGTAAAAAAAGCCTTAATTTTCTATTTCTGCACCTATTAAATATTTCCCAAAAAAGCAATCTATTATTTTTTTATTTCATTCTATTCAGCGTCTTAGATGAAGGTATTTTTTTTCATGTGACGAACTTTAGATCGGCGTAAAGGGCAGTTTTTACTTGCTCAAGATTTGCAATATGTTCCTTATCGCAGAAAGCCAACTGTGCTAATGCTGGTGCTCAGTTGATGAAAAATAAGGGAGTCTTCACCATGAAAAAACAAGCAGCTAGTTTCATTTTTGCGGCGCTTTTAAGCGTTCAAAATGCGCAAGGGTCGTTCCTCGAGAGGATGGGGTTCTCGTCCCTTGACGGGGAAGGGCCTACACTGTGGAGCAATGCCCAGCGCGTGCAACATATGTGCACAGAATTTGAGGTCAAATCTGCGTGCTATGTCGATTGGTTACAAGTGGTCGCACAGGCGCCCAATGCGGAACCCCTGCTCGATCCAACGGACCCAAGGGAAGTGTTGGAGGTCTGTGCAAGACGCATTGTGGAGGCAGAGTTTGGAGCGCACCGCCCCTCCTATGGTTTTTACCAAAAAGAAGCGACCCTAGCTGCACGCTCAAAAATCTTCGATTCGGGAGATCTTTACGCAATGACCGTTCTCTTGCCAAAAGCCCATGCAAACCTTTTGGCCGAACATGGCCTCAAGAGTTTTGGGGAATATAACGATGTGTCACTATCGCAAACGACACATGTTGGGTTTTCAGCTGGGATGCTCGCTAACATCGTGCAACAGCCTTGCCAAAGTATTGGTTTTGTGGGGACATCCTTCGATTCTGTTGCGGCAAGGGATCTGCGTTTTCGTCTGCAGGAGAAGATTTCACTCGGGCAAAACGACTTTCCATCGCGCATCGTTATAGATGCCCCGATCGCTCACATTGGAACCCTTGATACAGTCCTCGACGCCCTTGGTGGCACCGGTGTCAAGTCGCTGGTGCTGCGCGGGGCCGCTTTTGCCAGTGGTGGCGCGGACCTTTTGGGGACTTGGCTCGAAGAGAATGATCTTTCGTCTTTGTCCCTCAATGACGTTGATCTTGAAAGTTCACGTTCGCTCAAATTCATTCCTCGTCTATCACGTCTTTCTCACCTGCGTGTGCGCACGAGCAAACCCATGAATCCCGGCTTTGCCTATGGGATGCGAAATTTGCTGGAGGAGCGCGCGCAGCCCCATGACTGGGCAATGTCATTTCACCGCTCAGGGCGTGCTTTTGAAATGAAGCCGAGGTCCCATCTTGCGCCTGCCATTACCCTTGCGGCGCGCCTTTTAACGCGTGGACGTGGGTGAGTTGCGAACGAAAGGGACTTGCCACGGCCCTCTTAAATTGTCTAAGCTCATGATGTTATTATTTTTTATGGAGGCAAACAAATGACAAAACTATGGAAAATCTGTTTGGTAACAGCGCTCATGGCAGGACTTCAGGGCGCGTACGCTTCTCCCGCCGCTGAGGAAGGTGAGCAAGAGAAGAAACCAGCGGCGCCTGCCCCTGTGATTGAAGATGCTCAAAAACAAGAAGGTGCTGCCGTAGCGGGGCAAGCCGAAGAAGGACAAAAGGCTTCGGATCCTCAAGGGGCTGCAGGAAAGGCAAAGAAAGAGAAGCGCTGCGTGATTTCCTAAGGGCGTGACGGGCGAGCATTTGAACATGTTCAGGTGCTCGCGTCGCTCCCCTGTAAGACTTTCATCATCTTTTGTCCCTATGATTGGGGGCAAGAATCAAGAAGCCGGGTTGTGTGTTTGGGCTCACTCAAAAAAACAATTATTCTTTCTTTTGGCTTGTGCCCTTTGTCCCATGGGTCCTATGACCTTACAGACCACTATGAATACACAGACTATTATGAAAAAAAGCAAGTACTTCACGTGCATGCGCCCTTTGAGCCGTTGCGTCCCTCTGTGGACCAGCGTCCCGTGGAGGAGGAGAGTTGTGTTGTGAACACCTGCATAGATTGGTGTATCTTGAGTGGTCTTCTTACACGCATGGGGTGCATCACCTTTGGGGGGCACGATAAGCATATGAGATAGAGATGCCCTCCAGGTGGACACACCCGGAAGGCACTTCACCTAAAAGAGGACGCAACAAGCCAGACCAGGCTTTTTAGCCTTGGCCGTTACCTCGTCGCCTAGTGTGGCCTCTTTTTTGAGGGTGAGGTCCTGTTTGTCACAAAAATTACGAGGCACGTAGTTGTTTGCAAAGCGTTTGTCAGAAATGTATCCCAGCTGTTGTAAAACATAGGCAATAAGCTCGCTGCAAAAAATGGACTTAACGTTATCGGATGTGTTTTTGCCCCGAATGGCATCGATGAGTTCCTTGGGGCGACTTTCGTAAGGGGTTCCCAGAAGTCGTGTCACAAGGTCTGTGAGCAGCTCCGTGTCGGGCTCATTTCCCTCTTGAAAGGTAAAAAGACGGAATTTTACGCCTCCATCGTAATCCTCAACCACGCGGTCCCAAAGATGAATTTGTACTTGTGGACTGGCATGCTCAAACAAAATGTCATGGGCGCTGCCCGTGGATTCAAAAGAGTAAAGAGTGCCGTCCTGATCCCTCAAGCGCAGGCCACAGTGGGAGTGATCGCTGGCGGTGAGACCCCTGATGCCAGCGCCGATGAGATCACGTGCTGCAAAAAGGGTAACGGCGTCCAGGGTAAAAGTCTTTCCTTTGATGAGCTCCATTGCCTCCTCAAGGTAGCTTGCATTGGAGGTAAGGGGCATACCTCTGGACTGTGACAGCTCATCCTCTTGGTCTGAGGAAAAGACGGGCGCCCTTTCCACCACTGACGAAGCAATTAAGATAAACAAGAATCCGGCTATTTTTTTCAGCATTGATACCTCCTTATTTTTCTGGGAACACTTTGAGCATATCAGGCAAAACAAAGATAAGAAAAGTGCTTTTTGACAAAAAGATCTCAATTAATTAAGTATTTGTAAACTTAATTTGTTTTCTATACACTGGGCTAAGGTGTTCAATTAAGAGGGGTCTCCTATGAAGACTGCTTGGGTTTTGGCAATGGTTTTTTGCGCTGTGGCGCAATCATGGACGCACCTTGATGAGATAGATGAGCGCACGCCCCTTGGCTCAACCCCCACCATTCCCACAGCGCCACTCGCGTCTCAAGGGGCACATGCGAGCGGCGCAGGCGAAGGAGATGACTGCGTCACAGGGTGCCTTCTCTACAGTGGTTTTTTGAGGTTGCTGGATTGTTTTGGATGCATTCGTGTGGAAAGGCAAGACGTGCCCGTACCTAGCGTATCCAAATAGCACTGATCTGGCACCCGAAATCCGCCTCGCCTTTGTGGAAGGACCGCCGACAGCTAAAGAAGGTGTCCTCGTGCTGGTAGGTATTCCAAAGAGAAGGGGCAACATCGGTGACGCCGGCGGCGTCCAAGCGCCAGGCAACGAAGCCAGGCAAGTCAAAAAAACGATGCTGCGCGCTTGTAGGGCTTGGTCTAAAGAAGCCCTTGGTATGGGGGTATTTGCTTGTAAACGCGTCGTAAACCTCGCTCCCCACCTCATAGCTTTCCTGGGCAATGGCAGGGCCAATGGCGGCTACAAGATCTTGAGGTTTCGCGCCTTGGGCGGTAAGGGCCTCTACCATGGTCTCAACAATGCCGGCAAGGGCACCTTTCCAGCCCGCGTGCAGGCTTGCAACAAGGGGGCGCTCGCGGTGGGCGATGAGCAGAGGCACGCAGTCGGCTGTATTGACGCCCAGCCCTAATCCCTGAGTCATTGTCCAAAGACCATCCACGTGGGGGCGTGCGGGGGAGGGCAGCAAATCAAAGGGCCCGTCAATGCGTTTCACAAGGGCGCTGTGGACCTGAAAGGGCAGGACAAGGCGCGCCTCTTCCAGCCCCACATGGCGCGCGGCAAGGCGCATGTTCTGGGCGGAGGCGTCCTCTCGTCCTTCCCTGGGCTTAACGGAAAGTCCCTCGTGAAAGTCCGTGCCAACGCCACCTTTGCGTGTAAAGAAGGCGTGCCCCACGTGGGGTAGGCGCGCCAGATTCTCGTGGGTCAGTGTGGTGATCATGGGGTGGGCTCCATCAGAGGTGATTGCACAAAAAACACTTTAAAGAGCTTACCCATGGCGTCCTCGTCCACAAGGCGGTTGCGACCGGCAAGGAGGGCTTCCTTATCTTGAGCGCGGGTAAGAAGTTGCTGGACGCGCACATCAATGTGGTTTTCCTTTAGAAAGGCGCCTTGGGTTGTGAACGCGTGGGTGAGGGTTGGGTATGTGCGGGCAATCAGCTCCATGGCACCAAAGTCCACATGGGCTGATATGTCGCAAGACCCTGCGTGCCGCAAAACGTCGCAGTAAGCGTGGTTTTTTACCCCTTGCAGGGTGTCTCCCCACCCTTGAACGTAGCCGTAGTCACAGATAAACGCGCAGCCACCAAAGCGCGCCAGGTGGCCAAAAATCAGATGAAGATGGGTGTGTACCCCCGGCGAGAACTCCTTGATGGTGCCGTGGTCTGCGTGGGGCAGCATGGGAATGTTTGTCGGTGGCAGGTGGCACCACGCAAGGCGACCCTCGTCATCAAGGGCAACACCGCGCTCACGCCAGTCGTTAGAGGTCATCTCAAATTGGCGGATGGGCAGGGCGTCAAAGAACTCATTGGCCAGAAGAAAGAGGGGGAGATTCGCGTCCAAGAGGGCGTCCTCAATAGTCTCAAACCACGCGGGGGTTGTGAAAGGCTCAAGGGCCTCGTTCTGCGCCGCGCGCAGCACGGGACTTTTTTCCACAAGGCGCACCCTTGCGGCCTCGCTAAACCCAGCAACGCGCCTCCCAACGCGCAAAACATCTGCCATGAGCGTACCGCGCCCAGGACCAAGCTCCATCAAGATAAAAGGGGAGGGGCATCCAAGCTCCTGCCACGCGTGAATAATGCGCGCTGCCACAATCTCACCAAAAAGGGGGCTAATCTCAGGGCTTGTGGTGAAGTCTCCCCGTGTCCCAAGGGGTTGGGTGGTGGTGTAATAACCCGCGTCTGGGTCTGTCAGGGCAAAGTCCATGAAATCGGCAACAGACATGGCGCGTTCTTGTGAAAGGCGCGTTTGCAGTTTGCGTAAGGGCGTGCTCATGGGGTCTTAGGCTGGCGTAGATTGAACCATATGAAGAGGCCTCCCACCAGAATGAGGGGGAATGACAAAAGCTGTCCCATGGTGAGCTCGCCAACGATAAAGCCGGAGGCCGCCTCAGGCTCCCGGAACAGCTCCGCAAAGGAGCGCGCCACGCCATATCCTAAGAAAAAGACGCCCATGAGTGCGCCAGGCGCCCGCTTGGGCAGGGACGTGTGGGCCAAGATGATCAAAACTGTGAAGAGAAGCACGCCCTCTAGCCCCGCCTCATAAAGCTGGCTGGGGTGGCGCGGGAAAGGGCCGCCATTGGGAAAGACCATGCCCAAAGGGGAATCCGTCATGCGACCGAAAAGCTCTCCGTTAATAAAGTTTGCGATGCGCCCAAAGAAAAGACCGATGGGTGTGCCCACACTCAGGAGATCGCCAAAGGTGCGCCACGGCAGGCGCCGCGCGCGCACAAAGAGGATGCCTGCCAGAACAACACCCAGAAAGCCGCCATGGAAGGACATGCCAGGCTGCCAGATGTAAAGGATTTCCAGGGGGTGTGACAGGTAATAGCTTGTATTATAAAAGAAGACTTCACCCAAGCGCCCGCCCACAATAATCCCCAAGGTCGCCCAGGGAATGAAGTCATCCATGTGGTGCGGCGCGATGTCAATAAAGCCGCGTTTGGCAAGATAGCGGCAACATTGCCACCCCAAGAGGATGCCCGCCAGATAGGCCAGACCATACCAGCGAATACTTAAAGGCCCGATCTGCAAAAGAACGGGATCAATATGGGGGTATGTTAGCAAGGGAACCTCTTATTCCTTATTTTTATACCATTTCTTTGTACACAAGGATGGAGGCCGCATCAAGTGTGTGCGGCAGACCCGAGGGTTAGGGGAATATTAATTTTTCAAATGTACAATGAAGAATGATTTTTTTAGGATGATTGACATGGCTGTATTTGATTACAACGAGGCGTTTAGTCGCAATCTTGGTTGGATTACTCAGTATGAGCAGCTGAAGCTGAAACAAACCCGTGTGGCCATTGCGGGTATGGGAGGCGTGGGAGGCATCTATCTTCTGGCCTGCGTGCGCATGGGTATTGAGAAATTTAATCTTTCCGAGTTTGATACCTTTGAGCTTGGAAACTTTAATCGCCAGGTCGGATCGTCCATGTTGACCGTTGGCAGGCCTAAGCTGGAGGTCATGATCGAGCAGGCACGCGCCATCAACCCAAATGTGGATATTCGCTCTTTCCCCGAAGGTATTGGACAGCACAATGTGGAAGCGTTTTTGGCAGACTGCGACATATATCTGGACGGCATCGACTTCTTCGAAACAGGGGTCAGGCGCATTATTTTTAAAGAAATCCAAAGGCGTGGGATTATCGGCATCACCGCCGCACCGGCGGCCATGGGGTGTGCTGTCTTAACATTTGCACCAGGGTGCCCAGATTTTGAAGAATTTTTTGACTTTGCATCATACCCTAAAGAGTATGAGTCTCTTGTGTTCATCGTGGGGCTGGCGCCCAGAGCCCTCCACCGATCATCCCTGTTTGACGCCTCACGCATCCACTTTGCCGACAGAAAAGTCTCCTCCAACATGATGGGGTGTCACCTTTGCACAGGCTGTGTTGTCACTGAGGCTGTGAAGCACATCCTTGAGCGCGGCAACCGCCTTGTGGCGCCTTATGGGATTCATTATGACGCCCATTCTCAAAAGTTTGTGAAGACGTGTCTTCTTTTTGGAAATAAGGGGCCTTTGCAAAAGCTCAAGATTCGGCTGGCGGCCAAAGACATTTTGGAGAAGAGCCAATACCCTTATCCGTATCACAATGCTTACAAGGATGATGAGCCGCTTCTGCCAGAGCTGCGTGAAGTCCTTGACTTAGCGCGCTGGGCGCCAAGTGGTGACAATATGCAACCCTTTACGGTGAAAATCGTCTCCCAGGACGTGGTTCACGTCGAGGTCCATAAAATGGAGGTCTATTTTCAAAAATACCTCAAAGAGGACCTGAGTGCTTTGTCCTTTGGTGTTTACTTTGAGACCCTGCGCCAGGCGGCAACCCTTTATGGGTATGACGCTAAGTGGAAAGAAACCAAAGAACCTTTGACCTTTGAGGTCTCCTTCAAAAAGAAGAAAGTCATGGTTGTTGAAGAAAGTGCGCCCTACATCCGCGCGCGCTATACCGATCGCAGGCCCTACAAAACAACTCCCCTGCGCCAGGATCAAATCGACACATTGACGGGTCAAACCCTTGGTCAAGGGTACCGCCTTGTTTACCGGGAGGAAGAGGAAAGTCGCCTTAACTTTGCCCGCCACGAGATGAAGGCGTTGGGGATGATCCTAAGCGAGCCATCTTCTGCCGAAAATATGGCCCAGCATATCAGTTTCGATAACCTCTTCAGTCTGGATAAGATGCCCATCGAGTCCTTAGGATTTTCGCTGCTCACAAGGCCCTTTGTGAAGTTCTTCATGAAGCGACCCGCACTTATGGCTATGTTTTCAAAGTTGAATCTGTCGTTGCCGGTTTTATACGAGTATTCTTACCTTCCCCACAAAAACTGTGCGGGTCATTTTGCCATTGTGCGTGATGGAAAAAATGAGGCAGCCAGTGAGGCGGCGCGTACCATCGAGGATGGACAGATGATACAAAGATTTTGGCTTAAAGCAGCCTCCATGGGGATTGCTTTGCAGCCTGCTTATCTTCAAACGGCCATTGCCAAATCCGATGGCACATGTTCGGTGGAAGAAAACGAAAAAGTCTATCATCAGGAAAAAGCCATCAAGGGATTTGTCACATCATTTTTGGATCAAGATCCTGAGCATTTGGTCTTTATGGGACGCATAGGCACGCCAAGGGACAGAAAAGTCTATGCGCGCTCTACGCGCCATAAAGTCTAAAGAGCAATAGATGAGAAAGTGAGGTCGCCATGGCCACACATGTTGATCAGGACAGAAGGTCCTCCTATACCAACCTTTCCTACCTCTCGAATCACTTTGAGAGGCGTAGGGATCCCTTTCGCGTGATTGAGGCAAAGACGTGGGAGCTGCGCAAGATCTTTGCCCATATCCGTCACCAGGTTTTTTGTGAAGAGCATCCCGAGTTCTATCTCACAAAATACATTGATCATTTTGAGCGCGATGAACATGACGCGCACGCAGTACACCTCTTGGTGCTCTATGAGCCCCTTCATATGTTCATTGGGGGAGCACGTGTGATCTTGCCTGACCACAGTCGCCTTGGATTTGGTTTGCCATCTTTGTTGGCGCAGGATTCGCAATTTCTTAACAATTTCCCCCATGATTTGTCGGGGTTTTGCGAGCTTTCACGGTTTAATCTTGTGAAGGATCGCATGAAAATTGTGCGTGACCATCAGCTGCAAGGTGTGGCATCGCCCGATCATCCTGATGTTTTTCGCCATCTTGTGCGCGCCGTGATCTCTACGTGCATCGACCATAACTTGGATGGGTTCCTTGCAAGCTTAGAGGAACCCCTATTCAGGCGTTCAAAACAGTTCTTTGGCGTTACCTTGAAAAAGCAAGGCACCCCCATCGAGTTCCACGGCAAGAGGCAAGGCGGCTTTATCCGCATCGAAGATGCGCTCAAGGAGGTGAAAGAGATTGATGCTCGCATCTATCACTTCTTTCTAGAGCATCATAAGAATAAAAGAATGGAAAAATATCTTCCCGTGTAAAATGACACTTTTTAAAAGGGTTAAGAGGCTCTGCATGGATAAGTGATTGCACAACGGGTGCCGTTAGTAACTCTTTAAAGGATTTTTGCTAGACTGAACCTATGTCATGGAAAATGGGAGCGAAGCCGGTACCTTGCGCTTGCTCGTAAGGTGAGTGAAGGGTTTCACGTCGCTCTTTTCAACATATGGGAAAATGATGTCGTGCAAGAAAGCCAAACCTCTCCTCAAGATGTCGATCGTCGTATTTTAGGACAAGATGCGCAGTATCTAGATGCGCACTTTGAGCGGCGCATGGACCAGTTTAAAGTGATCCTTGCGGATACGCCTGAGCTGTTGAAAATCTTTCTGCGCATGCGCCACCAGGTCTTTTGTGAGGAGCATCCAGAATACGAAGAAAGCCAAAGGCTTAATCTCTTGGAACAAGACGAGCATGACCATCATTCTTTGCACTTTTTGGTGATGTATGAGCCCCTCCACATGATTGTGGGGGGCACGCGGGTCATTTTGCCACGCAAGGACTTGCCATGGAATGGTCTGCCCTCCGTGGAGGCGGAAGGATCCTATTTCCGGGAAGGATTTCCCTATGATTTGTCTCGCTTTTGCGAAATTTCGCGCTTTTTACTGGTACGAGAGCGTATGAAGCTTGTGCGCGCCCACCAGGGAGAAAGCAAAGACCAAGATAACTACCCAGATGTTTTTCGCCATATGGTCCGAACAGTCTTTTCCGTTTGCAAAGAGATGTCTTTAACGGGATTTGTGGGGACGTTGGAGGAATCTCTTTTTAGAAGATCGAAAATCTTCTTTGGTATCAGCATGACAAAATTTGGAGAGCCCTTTGAGTATCACGGTAAAAGACAAGGCGGATATATTATTTTAGAGGACGCACTGGAGGAATTCAGAAAATTTGACCTGCGTGTTTACCACTTTATCAGTGACGGGGAAATTCCAGCACTTAGAGGTGGCGCCCATGGAGAGTGAGCGCCGCAGAAAACAACTGGACGCGTTCTGGGGAGCTCACTTTGAGCGCCGCGGGGCTTTATTTGAAACAACTCTGGCCAAAACGCCCCAGGAAAAGGAAGCCTTTTACAGATTGCGCGCAGGAGCTTTTGCCAGAGACGTCTATATTCTTTTTGGTGATGCCCTACAAAGGGATATGGATACCAAAGGCGTGAAAGATGTGTTCGATGAGGAAGCAACCCATTATCTGACACACTTCAAGCCCACGGGTGATTTGATCGGTGGGATTCGCTTTGTTGCGCCGCGACCCTTTCTTGAAAACCCCCATGCTTTTCCCAGTACCCTTTGTTCGCCCGAGCTCGCGGCCTTTGTGGAGAAGGTGGGTGCACCCAACTGCCTGGAGGTCTCCCGTTTTCTTATGGACCGAGAAGGCGCCGAGCGTGTGGAGGGGTATTTGCATAAATTTCACAAGGAGATTTCAGAAAAATCGCCACCAAAGCTTCTCTATTTTATTGCAGACGCTTACAGAATTTGTCAAAGCCAAGGCGTGTCCTATCTGATTGGGTCCTTTGATAAGCATTTGCTGGCTATCCTGCGCCTTGTGGGGATTGCAACAAAAACTGTGGGGCCTCCACTTAAGGCCTTTGACCAGCTGCAACCCTTTTATATTGATGTGGCGCGTGTGATGAAATCTCTGCAAAAGGCCAATCCAAGGGTTTACCATTTTCTACTTGAGGAACATGACGCATAGGCTAAGCGCCCATTTGACGCGCACAGCGCCCTTTTCTTGGGAGGCGAAAACAGGTAATCTCGCACCAAGATTTATAAACAAGGAACAAGCCACATGCTTGCCGAATTTGCTCCCTATATGGAGGCTTTTCTCACCATTGCATCGATTCAGATTATGGCGACCATTACGCCAGGACCAGACTTCGTTTTGGTGCTTCGCAATAGCTTAGCCCACTCTAAGCGCAGCGGTCTTTTCACAGCCCTTGGGTCCGCGTCAGGTATGGTGTTTCATGGCAGCTATACCCTTCTTGGTGTTGGGATTCTGGTGCATCAATCGCCTTTGATTTTTAACGGTGTGCGCGTGCTGGGGGCTCTTTACCTTATGTATCTTGGCTGGCGTTCCATTCAAAACCCTTCCCATGTGGAGGACTCATTCAATGTACAAAAGGATGCAGCTGTGCAGGATCTGACGCGCTTTCAAGCGTGGCGCATGGGTTTTTTAAGTGACGCTCTTAACCCGATCGTGATTGGGTTGTTTCTCACCATCTTTTCCAGTGTGATGACAGGGAACACCCCTCCTTTTATTCAAGCCATGTTTGTGGCGGAAGCGGCGCTTATTTCCCTCACCTGGTTTTGTTTCGTGGCCCTGTGCTTTTCCTACCCCCTTGTGCAAAATCTCTTTAAGAAGACAGGGGTTTGGCTTGATCGAACGGCCGGGGCAGTGCTGATCCTTCTGGGTCTTATGATTCTTTGGAGCGTGTGGACTTAAGGGCGGCTGCCCGGGCGCGAAAGGCGTCCATCATTTTGGCAGACGCCTCGCCCATCATGGAGCCAAGCAGGCGCTGGGTCAGGCCTGATTTAAGCTCTAGGTAAAGGCAGAAGGTTACGCGCGTTTCCTCGTCTGCCAGAGCCTCAAAGGACCACACCGTTTCTAGGTGGCGAAAAGGCCCATTCACCTGGGTGGCTGTGACCTGGGTGTGGGGCGTGAGCGTCACAAGGGACGTATAAGTCTCGCGCAATGGGCCAAGGCCCACCACGAGATCCGCGTGACATGTTGAGGGTGTGAGCGGCGTGACACGAGCGCCAAAGCACCAAGGCAAAAACGCCGGATACTGGGCCACATCGGCCACCACATCAAATAAATGCGCTGCGCTAAAGGGCAAAACCTCTTCCTTAAAAAAGAAGGGGGGCTGGGTCATGGGTGCGCCTTAGGACGCAAGGAGCGCCGCACGGGCCGCCTTGAGCTTTTCAAAATCGTCACCTGCATGGTAGGACGAGCGCGTCATGGGGCTGGCCGAGACCATCAAAAAGCCTTTACCCCTGGCCATGCGGGCATAGTCCTCGAATTCTTGGGGTTCCACAAAACGCTCCACCACGTGGTGCTTGGGGGTGGGCTGCAGATACTGACCAATGGTGATGAAGTCCACGTCTGCGGCGCGCAAATCCTCCATCACTTGGTAGATTTCTTCTTTGCCTTCGCCAAGCCCCACCATCAGACCAGATTTTGTGAAGGTCTGGGGAGAGAGCTCCTTAACGCGCTTTAACAGGTGCACACTGTGGAAATACCGGGCGGCCGGGCGCACCTGCTTATAAAGGCGTGGCACCGTTTCAACGTTATGGTTGTAAACATCTGGCGCTGCCTCCACAACAATCTCCAGCGCGCCTTCTTTGCGTAAGAAGTCCGGCGTTAACACCTCAATGGTGGTGGTGGGGGAGGCTGCGCGGATGGCGCGAATGGTGCGGGCAAAGTGCTCAGCGCCGCCATCGGGCAAGTCGTCCCGGTCAACGGAGGTCACAACCACATGGGATAAAGACAGCTTTGCCATGGCCTCAGCCACGCGCTCCGGCTCGTGGGGGTCCAGCAAATCAGGACGCCCCGTCGCTACGTTGCAAAAGCGGCACGCGCGGGTGCACACACTGCCCAAAATCATGACGGTTGCGTGCTTTTTTGCCCAGCACTCGCCGATATTGGGGCAGGCGGCCTCTTCACACACGGTGTTGAGTTTGTGTTCACGGATCAGGTCACGAGTGGCCTGGTACGCATGGGAGACCGGTGCCTTTACCCGAATCCAATCGGGCTTTTTCAAGGGAGTGTGCTCAGACATAGGAACGTCCTCTTACTTCTTTATTTAGATATGAATCGCTTGCCCGTAAGCGGCGAGCGTCGACTCGTGCAGCATTTCCGACAAGGTGGGGTGCGGGAAGACCGTGTGCATGAGCTCAGCTTCTGTGGCTTCGCAGGTCATGGCAACGGCGTACCCTTGAATAAGTTCCGTCACCTCAGCCCCAATCATGTGGGCCCCAAGAAGCTCGCCGGTCTTGGCGTCATAAATGGTCTTAATAAGGCCCTGGGACTCGCCCATGGCCAAAGCCTTGCCGTTGCCCATAAAGGGGAAGCGGCCGACTTTAATCTCGCGGCCCGCTTTTTTAGCCGCGTCTTCGCTCATGCCAAGACTTGCAACCTGGGGCAGGGTATAGGTACATCCGGGGATTGCGCCAACACCGTGGAATCCTTTGCCGGCCAGAAGATCAGCGACCATCACGCCTTCGTGGCTGGCCTTGTGGGCAAGCCATGGGGCGCCGGCTACGTCACCAATGGCATATAAGCCTTTTTCGGCCGTTTCACAGCGCGCATCAACCTGAATATGGGTTTTCTCCACAACGGCTTTGGTGGTCTCAAGGTCCAGGTCCGTCACGTTGCCTTCAATGCCCACGGCCAGAATGACATGGTCCGCCGTAAGGGTTTGGTTTTTGCCGTCTGAAAGAGTGCAAGCCAGGCTCACACTGTCTTTGCCCACGTCTGCCTTGGTGATCTGGACCTTTGTGTGGATGGTCATGCCTTGGGACGCAAATGTTTTTTCCGCCACTGCGCTGATTTCCGCGTCCTCATTGGGCAGAATGCGCTCCATGGCCTCAAGCACAGTAACTTTGGTGCCAAGAAGGCTATAAAAACTTGCAAACTCCATACCAATGGCACCGGAACCAATGACGAGGAGTGTCTTTGGCAGCGCCTTTGGGGTCATGGCGTGGCGGGCTGTCCACACGCGCTCGCCGTCAGCCTTAAGGAAGGGAAGCTCGCGCGCTTTGGCGCCTGTGGCCAGAATCACGTTCTTGGCGTGGACCTTGGCGGGTACGTTCTCACCCGAAAGAGCCAGGGTGAAAAGGCCACCTTCTTTGGGGGCAAGGCGCGCGCGCGCGCTTAAAACCGTGACCTTATTTTTCTTCAAAAGATGCTGCACGCCTTTGGAAAGCTGGGCTGCCACATCGCGCGAGCGGGAGACAACCTTGGCCATGTCAAAGGTGGGGTTCTCGCATGTCAGGCCAAAGCTCTCGGCGTGTTGCATCTTATGGAAGACTTCCGCGCTTTTGAGGAGCGCTTTGGTGGGAATGCATCCCCAGTTGAGGCATACGCCGCCCAAATCCTTTTCCTCCACAAGGGCCGTGGAGAGGCCTTGTTGTGCCGCGCGAATGGCAGCCACGTAACCTCCGGGTCCACCACCCACAATAATCACATCCCACTTGTTTTGTGACACAGTCCAAATCTCCTTACATGGTTTCCTTTAAAATAGCTCGGCTCTTTAGAAAAAGCACTATCCTTGCTGCGTTGCAAGGTGTAATCTTGCGGGCGTAAGGGTTTATGCATGGGAAACAATGGCAGCCTCGTTGGTTCAAGTCCTTGTTGTAGATGACGATACGCGCTTGAGGGGTCTGCTTGAGCGGTACTTGGCTGACCATGGTTATTTGGTTTCAACGGCCAGTGACGCAAAGGAGGCGTGGGACCTTTTGGCACGCGAATCCATTGACGTGATGGTGCTGGATATCATGATGCCTGGGGAAACGGGTCTTGAGATGATGACGAGGCTACGCGCCTCCCTCGACCATCCGCGCAAAAACGTGCCCATCCTTGTGCTCACGGCCCTTGACGCGCCCGAAGACCGCCTGGCGGGTCTTGAAAAGGGCGCAGATGATTACCTTACCAAACCCTTTGAGCCCAAGGAACTTCTTTTGCGTCTCGAGCGCATCGTGGCGCGCCATGACCAACGGGCACCCGCGCGCGCTTGGGTCGCCATGGGGCCCTTTCGTTTTGATTTGACCTCGCGCACTCTGACAAAGGGGGATGAGGTCATTTATCTGACGTCCGCGGAGCAGCGTCTTTTGGAGATTTTGGCTCAGGTAAGTGGTCAGGAGCTCTCCAGGGATGAGCTTGCTGAGCGGGCAGGTGTTCCCTTAAGCCCGCGCACCGTTGACGTGCAAGTCACACGTCTTCGCCGTAAAATAGAGGAAGACCCCAAGCAGCCCCGCTATCTGCGCACTGTGCGCCACAAGGGCTATGTGCTGAGCCCCAGCGACGAAGGTTAAAGCGCGTGGCCGCCTTTAAGCGTTTTTTGCCCAAAACCTTCCTGGCCAGGGCCCTCACCATCCTTATTCTGCCCGTTCTCATTCTGCAAGGCGTTATGACCTACGTGTTTGTGGATCGCCACCTGTCGAAGGTCAGTGAGCTTTTGGCCGGCAACATCGCAACCCAAGTTGCGCTGGCCACAAAGCTCTGGGACGCAGCTCCCCAAATTCAATCTCTTCTGGCCCATAATTTGAGTCTCCATATGGAGGTGCGTCCCCCTCAGGTGCCTGTGGTGGGAGAAGATGACAGCTGGGGCGGACGGTATCTGGCGCGCGCCTTACACATGCATTTGCCAGAGGCGTTTTACGTACACGTGGGCGAGGAAGTCTCCCGGGTTTGGGTTTACCATTTGAATCAGACATTTATATTCTCCTTTGAGACGAAGCAACTTTCCTTGAAAACCACCTCCATTCTTTTGTGGTGGGCCCTGGGCGCGCCGCTTCTTTTGCTGTTAGTTGCCACCCTTTTTATGCGCAACCAGGTGCGTCCCTTAAGGCAGCTCGCCCTGGCCGTGGAGAATTTCGGCAAAGGGCGAGAGACAGGACCTTTTGAGCCTAAAGGGGCCCTGGAGGTCAGGCGCGTGGCCAAAGCCTTCCACGCCATGCGCGAGCGCATCACAAGACAGCGCGAGCAACGTACCCAGATGCTGGCGGGGGTCTCCCATGATTTGCGCACGCCCCTCACACGCATGGGCCTGCAGCTGGCTGTGATGGGGGAGAATGAAGATGTGCAAGCGCTCAGGAGCGACTTGGAGGAGATGACGGCAACCCTGGAGAGCTATCTGTCTTTTGCCAGGGGAGAGGGGACTGAAAGGGCCTCTCCCATTGAGGGGAACGCCCTTCTTACGCGTGCATGCGGTACAAACCGCCAAGAGACACTGACCCTTACCTTATCAGATGAGGACTGGTATCTCATGGGGCGCCCCCACGCACTTTACCGATCCTTGCGTAACCTTATAGAGAACGGCGTACGCTATGCGCCCCACACGTGGGTGAGTGTGAAGCTGAAAGAGGAAGGGGTCATCATCATTGTTGATGATAACGGCCCAGGTATTCCAAGTAACAAACGTGAAGATGTTTTTAAGCCCTTTGTGCGCTTAGAAGGATCCCGCAACCCGGCCACAGGGGGTACAGGGCTGGGGCTTGCCATTGCGCGCGACATTGCGCGCTCCCACGGTGGGGACATTACCCTAGAGGACAGCCCCAAAGGGGGCCTGCGCGCCTCATTGCTCCTCCCCTACTAACGTAGGGCGCTGGCGTAACGCATATAAAGCCTGACAAAGGCACCAAGTTTGCGCATGGCAAAGCCCTGATCACTGGGGCGCACAACAAGAGTCTGCCTACAGCTGCTGATGTGCATGACTTTTGTTTCACCAAGTCCGGCTTCAATCTGTTTTAAAAATGTATTCTCCAGGGGGGATGCCGTGCGCAAACGCAGGTGGGTGAGGGTGCTCGTTTCCACAAAGAAGCTGGCAAATTTTTTCAAGAAGGACGCATTCAAGGAAACGTGATCCAGGGCAAGGTGGGACAGGCGCGGATTTTGGCTTATCAAAGAAAAAAGGGATGTGGACCAAGGGCCTCGCTCATCTTTTTGTTTGATATAATTGTGACGCAGGCGCAGATGTGTGGGGTGCTGTCCAAGGGAGGCGAGGGCGTCAAGGTGGGGGGCCCTGAGTTCACACTCCTGGAAGAAAAGACGGGGAGGCTTTTGCGCACCAAACCAGGAAGTCGTGTCACCAAGGGACAGGGGCGAGCGGAAAAAGCCAAGGGAGACTGGTGCTGGCGCGTCCCGAAGAGCCGTGTCACTTACAACGGTTTGGGGGATATGCACCAAACGCATATGAAGGGGCAGGCGCCCGCCATGGAGGGTGCAAGCGGAGACGACGGGAACATTTAAGAGTTTGGTGTTAAGCGGCAACTCGGGTGGGGCCAGGGAAAAGTCATCTTGCCCGTCGCGGTCGAGGTTTTTGTAAAAGGGCGCGTACCAGGAGAGGGGGCAAAAGAGGGCCTCTTCAAGGCGGTTGAGAACTTCAAGCTCATAGAGTTCGATGGGATCCGTGGGGTCAAGAATGTAAGGGCCCAGCTCGCTTATTGTCCATTCTTCGTGATCATCCATCATGACGCGGTGTGAGGGGCGAAGAATGCTTTCGTCGTCAATGACCCGCCCGCCTGCTTGAGCCGCTTGAAAAATGGAAAAGCCAAGGAAGAAGGTGGTTGATATCAGGACGTGTCCCATGGGAGCCTCTTATCGATAAATACCCTGTATTCAAGGGGTAGCACACTAGGGAAAGGTTTCCAAGGGGATGTGGCACACCTTATGTTCCAGGGCTACTTGGGGGGTGAGGTGCTTCGCGTTTACGTATTATGGACGCGTTCCACAAAAGCATGGACCACATCGCGCAGGCTTGATGTTTGCTGACAAAGCTGCGCGGACGCGGAGACACTTTCCCTGGCCATAAGATCCGTATGGTTGGTTTCCTCCAAGATCTCGTTGGTGTTGGCAGATACAGCTTGGGTACCTTTTGCGGCCTCGTCCACGCTTCGTGCGATCTCCTGTGTTGCGGCGCGTTGCTCCTCAACGCTTGCGGCAACGGAGGTCATGAGTTCGTTAATTTGGGAGATGGTTTTGGTCATCTCCTCTATCTCATCCCTAGCACCTCCCGTGGAGCTTTGGATGAGGGCAATTTGAGAGGATATTTCTTGGGTTGCCTCGGCCGTTTGATGGGCCAGGCTCTTGACCTCAGAGGCCACAACGGCAAAGCCTTTGCCCGCCTCACCCGCACGCGCGGCCTCAATGGTTGCGTTCAGGGCCAAAAGATTCGTTTGTCCCGCAATTTGTTGCACGAGCTCCACAATGGAATCAATTTTGCCCGCGTTTTGGGACAAAATCGTAATATTGTCTTGGGTGCGCAGCGCCTGCGAGCTAGCTTGCTGTGTTTCCCGCAAGATGCCTACGACGCGCCCGCTGATCTCTTCAATGGCAAGGGTGAGCTCATCGGCAGACCCAGCAACGGTTTTGACATTGCGGCTTGCAGCGTCCGCGTGCCCTGCAACTTCGTTGGCTTGACCTTGGGCCTTGGTTATAGAGGTTGATAAATGCTCAGCCGTTTCCATCATTTTTTCAGCGTCGTGGGCCACATTTGTGACGATAGATTCGACGGATTTTTCAAAGTCATGGGCAAGGCGCGCCATGTCTTTTGAACGCTCAAGTTGCGCATGCTTTTCCGCCTCTGCCGCCTGCTCTTGAAGCTCGCGGGTTTTTACCATGGACTCTTTGAAAAACTTAAGTGAATTGGCCATCTCACCAACTTCGTCTTTGTGGTCAACGGCGGGGATAAAGATGCGTAAGTCTCCTTCGGCCATTTTTGTCATGGTTTTCGAAATGTCAGAGACAGGGCGGACAATACTTCTCGTCACAAAAAAGGCAATCGTGCACCCGATGGCGAAAATGACAAACTGTACAATGCCAATGTGTAAGAGGCTTTTCATAAAGATGGCGTTGACGTCATCGAGGTAAACGCCTGTCCCCAGAACCCATCCCCAGGGTTTAAAGGGCATGACGTAGCTGGCTTTATCAGAAGGTGCTTTCCCTGCCTCTTTGGCCCATTTGTAGTGGACAAAGTCCCCGCCTTTTTTGGCCGCTTCAACAAAGGCTTTCATAAATTTGAAGCCTGTGGGATCAGTGCTGTTGATGGCATTGACTCCTTTTTTAGTGGGATGCACCAAGAATGTGCCATTTATGTCATTAATCCACACATAGTCGCCGTCACCATCCCCGTAACGGATATGCTCAATCATGTTGAGTGCACGAGATTGCGCCTCTTTTTCAGTGATTTTTCCTTGCGCGAAGCGGTTATAATAATCCTGGACTGAGCTGTTGGCAAAGTGCACCATATCGTGGATTTTTTCTAGCTTGGCGTCCATGATGGTCGTATGCAAACTCACTAAACTGACACCGACCGTCACCACGGTCAGCATAAAAATCACGACAAGCAAGCCAACGAGTCTATGACCGATTTTAAAACGATTGAGCAAAGCATGCTCCTGCGCATATGTGGGCGGGCCACTCATGACGCTAGGGACAAAGGGTTAAGAAATCGCAAAGAAAAGATAAAAAATGCGCCTTATTTCAGGATGTTTTTTGCCAGCGTAAGGGAAGAACCAAAAGATCTTAATGGAGGAGAAACGTGGCCGCATCCAAGGTGAACCCCTTCCCGAGGAACCAGTTTACGGATGGAAGAGGTGCGTCGACGTGAGTGAGTGTTGGGGTGCATGCCTTCAGGTAAGTCCGCCATAACGCTGTGCCGATCCCTTTGCGAAAGGATTTTGGATCAACGTGGCATAAAACAATGCGGTCGTCCCGCGAGACGGATAAGATGCCCAGAACTTTGTCGCAGCGCGCCTCACCCGTATAGAGGAAGGTCTCGTGGGCTGGCGCGCTCACGCATTGACGCACAAAGTCAGGTGTCATGGCAACAAGGCTTGCCTCAAGGGCGCGTGAGGGATAAGTATGTTTATGGGCCAGTGTGATACAGGCGCGAATGCAGTTACTTGCACAGTTAATGAGCGCGTGTGCAGGGGCATTAATCTTTTGTGTATAAATAAAGGGCGCTTACGCCGTGTACCGTATAGATGGCCATGTCCCTCACTCCCTGTATATGTTGGCTAAATGGAAGGTGCGTGCTTTAGGGCTCTATGTCAAGGTCGTGTTGGATAAGATATAGCAAGGAGGGCTAGCCCATGCACATTTTGGTGAGTGCGTGTCTTTTGGGGCATAAGGTGCGCTATGATGGACAAGACAACTTTTTGGATCATCCGTGGATTAAGGAGCTTCATACCCAAGGCAGACTTGTGACCATTTGCCCTGAGGTCGCAGGCGGCCTCGCGACCCCGCGTCCGGCGGCTGAGCGTCAACGAGATGGCCGCGTGCTGACAAAGGAAGGTTTTGATGTGACCGAGGCTTTTGCTGACGGTGCCCAAAAGGCTCTGATGCTCGCCAGATCCGTGGACGCGCGCCTTGCGATTTTAAAGGCGCGCAGCCCCTCGTGCGGTAACCAAGATATTTATGACGGGACTTTTACAAAGCGTCGCGTTCCTGGCATGGGGGGCACGGCCGAGCTTTTGTGCGCGCACGGCGTGCTTATTTTTAATGAAGAAGAAATAGAGGAGGCAAGGCGGGCGTACGACGAGCTTACTCACGCACTGCGCAAGTAAGCTCGCTGATTCTTTTCATTAGCCAAGTGTTTTCTTGAAGTTGATAAAGCGGGTGCGTAGGCACAAAGCGCTGGCAGTTTCAGGCGCTGTGACTTCTGTCGTTACACCAAGATTTTTGTCCCACAAGAACGTGTTGATGATGTAGTTAAGCGCCCCTTTGAAAAAATCAATTTTATCATTTGGTCCAAGAACACTTTCAGGTCGAATGCTCTCGAGGGGTGTCCCTGCCTTTAACAGTTCACCCAGTTTCTTTCCAACCCGCCTCACACCGGTGCCTGCCGTTTTATCGGTTTGCAAGGAGCCGAGAAGGTGGGATGACGCGCCATGTTGAATGGAGGCTGAAGAGCTTTCAAAGGCACCGTGGGCATCTTCTTTAGAAAGGTCGTAGGTGTCACCGCCTTTGGTAGTGACCTGTGTTTGCGCGGCTAGATAGGTTTTGCACGCCTCTTCAGGAGTCAAATCTGCACTGGCAGAAGCAGTTGTTGCCAGCAAAATGGTGCAAAGCCAGAGAGTAGAACCTTTTTTAAGAATAGAAGTGTCCATATTCATATTTCCTTTTTAATTATTAAGTTAAGTTAAGAATATAATTAAAGATGTTAGATAAAAAAAGTTAGAAAAGAAATAAACACAATGCCCGAGTAGATACAGCAAGAACAAATAAATCATTAATCAATATAGTCACCATTATTATAGCAAATAGCAACAAATCTCTTCAACAACTTTTTGTAAGATCAACAATAATAACAAACAACCAAAATAATATCTTTCAGCCATAATACATTACTAAAATTATTATCACAATGCAGCATTTCATTTTACAACAATATATAAAAAAAGCACAAACGAGCATTAACCTTTCTCGCCAACTATCACAAAATCATCAATATAAAATCAATAAAATAACAATCCTACATAACAAACAATTTGTCATTACATTTTATCAATCTTTTGGCATATTCGAGAATGAAACAGAACAACATTGACTAGGCGAGGAATATCTACAAAAACATATGGATGTATATTGGGGTTAATAAATACACTGATAAGTTGTTACTGTCTATTGGATTGAATAACTTGGGATACTTGCATCTAAAAATGGGGAAATACTTCAAATCATTAGAGTGCCATTTGAAAGTCATATAAGTGATGGGCTAACATTTGAGATAGTTGAAAACTATGAAGTAGAAGAATAAATCATCAATATATGGTAATAAAATTATTTAAGACTCTGTTGTATTGATTAGTAACTTAGTTAATTGTCAGAAAACGCTCAAATTCATACTGTCAGAAAATAACCAAGATGACAATAAAAAGAAACAATCATCATCTTCATCAGTATTATTAAAAAACTAATTTTACTACGAACTGTTCCAATACGTAAATTAGATCGGGTACAAATGCTCAAAGAAATACCTTGGTCAGAAGAGTTAATTTACTAAAGTATTTGCAAATAACTTAAGTTAATACAATATTAATAATAAACAATTACTGCCAGTGTTTTATTAACACTAACAATAATAATAGTAATAAAGTGTGTAGAGAACAACTTTGTAGCAGAAGATATTGAGTCAATTGGAAGGGATTTATTAAGTATTAAAAACAAAGAGACAATAATAGCAACAACATGAGATAATTTATGTAAGGCAATAACAATAATAAAAAAAATAAAATATCGTTCAATAATAATAACAAAAGTATTAGCCTGTCATAGAATAATCTGTATAACCCTCTTGTGTCACACAACATGCATAACAAAAAATACCCTAATAGTATTAATAGTAAATGTAAGCAGGTGGGCAATTTAGCCAAGTAATAAATGGTTGGAGTGTGATGTTGTACTTTCTAAGGCCGAAACATATTTATTAGTCAAAATAAAAATCAAATAAACTCTAACAAAAATAACAATAACAATAATATGAGCAACAATTCACTCTAGGTACATTGGTCATCTAATGCAAGAAAAACAAGAGACTAACAAAAACAATCATCTCAACAGAAAGACTGCAAAAGATACTAACACTAATAATAACCGATATATAGACCTAATAAGTATCATCATAGTATTTATAGTTTAAGAGAAGCAGATTTTCTAGCGACGAGCAATTCTTCAACCGTATAATATTCCCACACATATTTATCTCAGGCGATGACAATAGTGATGGAGTGATATAGATATCACCAAGAAAACGATCACTGTTATTAAAACCATTCTAACATAAATTCCTTTCGTAGTAGTCGTTGATTTTCCTCTACCATAGAGAAAAGAATAACTTTGATATAAATATATCGTCAATAAATAGTAGTAGTAATTTATCACTCAGTATTGAATTTAATTAAAGAACAATAAATCAACTGTTTACTATTAAAGAAAAGTACCCTAAATATGTTGTTGATAGTTATTAACTGATTAGGTAAATGTATTATAAGAAACAACAGATAGAAATGCCTTAGATTAAAAATTATGAATAACTATTTGTTACTCAGGTTACGTTTATTGATTAGAATCAAGTCATAGAAGTAATAAAAAATATAGTTAATGATTTTTAATCTTTCATTTTAGAAACAGAGCAATAAGATAAAGGGAATCTTAAATTGAGTGATTACCTCAGTATGATAGAAAACGACCAACTTAACAAGATATCATACTTCTCATTCACTGAAATCATTTATTAACAAACACCTCAAAATAATAAAATCAATAGCACAATCATAAGAGGCAAATTCTCACAATGCAAATACCTACAAAACATATCCTCAATCTAAATCTACTGCCAAAACAACTACCAAACATTTGACATCTAGTCACAATCACAAGCAAAAGGTACAGTAATGATCTACCCTGACAAGTTCTAAAAATAATATGGTGTGTCAATCAAAACTATAGAAAAGTAAGGCATGGTAATGAGCTTATTAGAAATGTTAAGCAAACGATATTAACTGAGAGTATTTTATTCACACTTAAAGACGCATGATTAGTAATTGTACAATCAAAATGCTATTTATGAGTTGCCATTGACATGCAAAAGTTACAAAAGAGCGATTATTAAAAATGAGGATGATTTTATGATTCCTATTACAATATCTTTGCTTAGTTTTAATGGTAGTGTGCCTGTGGCGTTTAGGATTGATGCGTATTTTCCTTGTTAAGGGCGTTGTGGGCAGTATAGTATTTTGATGAAGGTGAAAGATTGTCTATGGGTCAAACCATAGATTATTTAGGAAGATTAATCAAAATAATAATAGGGCGATAACAATAACATTAATAACAAAGAAGCAATATAAAATCAATAAGAAGATTAATATGAAACAAAATTAGTTACTATTAACAATCAAAAAAAGCAATCATAAGGAGCAAATGTTCATAAAAAAGATTATTTCCTTGCTTAATGGTGTTAGCTTTAGGGGTATAATATGTTATTGAAACATATCACAATTTAGGACATGAAAATAAAATTCAATAACTCAATATTCAGGTACTTTTCATTCTAAAGAGTATTGGAGAGTATTATGAAAAATTAATCGATATGAAATGATTTTTGTTTATAATTTTAATTAACTTAATTATTTAATTAAAAGTTCTCGCTTTATAAAAATAAAAATAAAAATAAAAGAAAACAAAATGGCTTTAATAGTTATACAATAATCTATATCATTAAAAATGAAATTAAAGTTTTTAATTTCTATCAAAAAAGTCAAATTCTTTTCCATTTTTCTTTTTAGGATTGTCTCTCTAATTTTTTATTAGAGAAAGAAAATACACATTTTTTACTTTTAATACCTTTTTTAAGAAGAAAAAGCCTTAAATGATGGTCATTTTGATATTTCATTTCTTTTCTTCTATCTGTTTTGATAAATAATATTCGGCCAAT
>JAIUNT010000018.1 GCA_020161545.1 Pseudomonadota bacterium | reverse complement strand
CAGGAGTCGCTGCCCCAACTTGCCGCCGGGATGGAGGGAGCCAAAATCCTCACAAGAGAAACCCCTTCGTTTGAGTAAGCACATGGACAATGCGTCTCCAAGGGCCAGCATGAGCGTGCTGGAGGTTGTGGGCGCCATCCCTAGGGGGCAGGCCTCCTCAACCTTGGGCAGAACCAGTGCCACTTGGCTAAGGGTTGCAAGGGTGCTTGCCGCGCGAAAGGTGATGCCCACAACGGGGATCTCAGTCCGGCTTGCAAAGGTGAGGATATCTGAAAGTTCCGATGTCTCGCCTGACGCCGATAGGGCCAGAAGGGTATCTCCGCGGCTGACCATGCCCAAATCCCCGTGGCTGGCTTCCGCCGGATGCACGAAAAGGGCAGGGGTGCCTGTGGAGGCAAGGGTTGCCGCAATCTTTTTTCCAATGTGACCGCTTTTGCCCATGCCAGATACAATGACGCGACCCTTTGTATGCCACAAAAGATCCAGGGCCTGGGTAAAGCGCTCGTCAAGGCTTTTGGCCAGGGTCATGAGGGAGGACGCCTCAAGTGTCAAAACCCGCACGCCTTCCTCCAAGTCATCAAAGTGAGGCAAGTCGAGGGGAGATTTCATGGAACGAACTGTCACGGTCAGGGGAATCCTTCTTCAAAATCCCAAACACCATAGACGAAGGCTGGGCAAAAAGCAAATTTTTGCGTGTGCCACGTTATGCTGAAAACATCAATTTATTTGTGAGGTGGGTGATATGAGGCACATGTGCAAGTAAAGCGCTGTCTTGTTTTTGGGTGATGAGCTTAAAAAAGTTTGAGAAACAGACAAAGACGGGAAGGTTTGTCTTCCCGTCTTTGGTGCTTGAGGAAAGCTTATTCCTTTCTAAGCTTCTGGATATCAGCCAAAAGGTTTGCCCTGTTGGGGGGAGCCTTGGGAGGCGCAGCAGGAGGAGGTGTTGGCGCAGGAGGAGGCCCTCCTGGAGGTGGAGGTGTCGTTCCCGCTGCACCTGACGGATGTTGACCCGGAAGCGGTGGTGCGTGTGGAGGCGCAGGGGGAGGTGTTGGCGCCGGCCCAGATGAAGATGAGCTCAGGCCCAGCTGCGCGCGTAGCCTTGCTAGTTCTGCTCTTTTCTCAACAAGCTGCGCTGCTGCAGTTAATTTCTCACGCCTTGCTGCTGTTGAACTGGGGCTTGCTGTTGCCTCAAGAGCGGGAATTTCTCTTTCAAGCAGTGCAATCCGCGCACTCGTTTGACTTGACGCGGCCGACTGTGTTGCCACAGGCGGTGGCGTGTGTGGTGGGGCTCCGGCTCCCGGCCCCCCTAAGGGCGGTGTGGGATGAGGCGGCTGCCCGCCACCGGGTGCACCAGGATCCGCGCCGGGCCCTGGGCGTGGGGAGGAACGCGGCCTTGGGCTCGAGCTTGAGCTGCTGCTAGGCGCCGCCGTGAGGTCAGGCAAGATATCAGTGCCAAATGCCCGTTTCCACACTTCCTTGAGGGGAGGATCCTGATTATTATTTTGGGTTCTCAAATCCCTTGCCGCCTTTTGGAAAGCAGCCAGCTTCCCGACGTCGTCGTTCAGTCCAAGCGTCTTTTTGATGGTGAGCGGAATATTTGCTGGCACAGGTGTGTCCGCTGTCAGTGGTCCAGTGGGCGCGGGAGTTGTGTGTGCCGGGGCGCCAGCGCCGCTTGGTCCGGCTGGCGATGCACTGGGTAAGCCGAAAGCCCCAGTGTTCAAACGTCCGGGTCTCGTGGTTGTTGTGGTTGAAGTCGGGGCTCCAGGGAGGGGGCTGTCCATTCCTTTTTCCCAAACCTGTTCAATTGTGCCCCTGCCACCTAACTCATCAAGACCTCTCTTGAGTCTCGTTTTTGTAAAAATACTGACTTGAATGCCAAGTGTTTTTAGCCAATTCACAACCTCATCTGAGACTTCAGTAATCTGCGTGTCTTTACTGATGGGGCCACCCGTTGCTGGTGGTGTGGCAACACCATGAGGCGGTGCGGATGGTGTTGTAGCACTGCCCGGGCGTGTTGGAAGGGGCGTAGGTGAGGCGCTTGGTCGTGTGGACGTTGTTGCGGTTGCACCTGGGCGTGGTAGAGACACAGGGGCCCCAATTTCATTGGGGAGTGGTTTACTTCCAAAGGCATCTATCCAAACTTGACGCAAAAAAGGATGGCGACTACTGCTGTGACGCAACTCCGCAGCTTTTTCTGTAAATACGCGCAACTCTCCAGGCGTAAGTTTCAATGCCTGTTCAAGGGCCTGTGGCACGGGATCGGAGATAGGCGTGTCAGCCTGGTAGGGGCCAGAAACAGGCGTTTCTTTCCCATAATTGACTGGCACAGGAGGAGGTGTCGTTGGCGCTGGCGCAGGTGTTGGTATTGCCGGCGCAGGAGAAGGTGTTGGTATTGCTGGCGCAGGAGGTGGTGTTGGTATTGCTGGCGCAGGGGGAGGTGTTGTCGGCGCAGGAGGTGGCGTCGGTGTTGCTGGCGCAGGAGGTGGCGTCGGTGTTGCTGGCGCAGGAGGAGGTGTTACTGGCGCAGGAGGTGGTGTCGCTGGCACCGATGAAGATGTGCTGGTGCTTGTCTGAGCGCTGAGTATTTTCTCCTTGGCTCTTAGATCTGTAAGCCTAGCTTGCGCAGTCAATTTTTCACGTCTTGTTGCGGAATTGGAGCCAGTAATTTTCTCCTGAGCGGCAATTTCTTCCTTGAGTTTTGCGAGTTCAGCGCTCGTTACGTTTGACGCGGTAGGGTGTGGCACGACAGGTATTGGAGCCGGCGCAGGCGTTGGTATTACTGGCGCCTGAGGAGGTGTTTGTGCCGCCGGAGCCGGTGTTGGTATTACTGGCGCAGGAGGCGGTGGAGGAGGCGTTTGTGCCGCTGGCGCAGGAGGAGGCGTTTGTGTCGCTGGTGCAGGTGAAGATGAAGATGAAGATGAAGATGAAGATGAAGATGTGCTGGTGCTTGTCTGCGCGCTGAGTATTTTTTCTTGGGCTCTTAGATCGGCAAGCATAGCTTCCGCAGTCAATTTTTGACGTCTTGTTGCAGAATTGGAGCCAGTTATTTTCTCCTGAGCGGCAATTTCTTCTTTGATTTTTGCGAGTTCAGCGCTCGTTACATTTGACGCGGTAGGGTGTGGCACGACGGGTGCGGGCGCAGGAGGAGGTGTTGTCGGGGCAGATGCGGCCGATGTGCTTTGTGCTGGATTCGTTTGAGGCGCAAAAGGCCCGGGGCCTCCTGCGCTAGAGCTGGAAGAAGAGGCAGGAGCTGGCGCGCCTGTGGGTGCTGGTGCTGCGATGCCTGCTGGTGGATTGCTCGCATCTGCGCCGCCGCGAACGGCTTCTGCCCATACTTCTTCTAGGGTCGGTGGTGTTGCGTCCCCGCGTGCATTTTTTTCGCCAAGAACAGTGACGTAGGGGCGACGCATGGCGATCTGGTGAGATTGATCGAGGCCGTGCGTTGCGGCCCATGCATTAAAGGACTGAGCTCCTCCAGGCGAAGAAGTTGATGACGGCCCAGGAGCCGGGGTCGAGGAAGGAGAGGATCCTGGCGCGGGACGTCCTGTCAAGAGGCCGCTCAGAGCGCCGCGAATGTCGTTGTCACCTGCGGTTTGTGTAGCTGTGCTGGGGGTGGCTTGGGGGGTCAAGAAATCAGCTGGCTTTGGCATCTCCTCAAGCGTGGCGTATTCGTCGTCATAGTCATTGCGCCACTTTTTATAGGCCTTTCTCCACTTGTCCTCATTTTCACCGGCTGCGGCCGATCCCTGGGCAAGGGCTTTTGGCCTTGGATAGGGAGGCTTTTTGTCGTCAAATCTATATAAGGGGCTGTTCATGCTAGTGAGATACTGAAGATCATCGGTCGTTTCTTCAAGTTGCTTAAAGACCCCCCTTATGGTTTTGGGGGCGGCAGGTGCTGCACTGGATGTTGAGGTGTTGCTGCCGTGTGCTGGCGCTGTAGAGAAGCCGGGTGTGGAGCTTGAGGACGAAGATGACTGAGGTGCGGGCGACGCCGAGGGCTGGCCTGTGGCTGCTGGTGTCGTCGGGGCTGAGCGCTTAGATGGGCGAGCCAGACTAAAAGATGTTGCTCTGTAGCGCAAGAAGTTAAGCCATTTTTCTTCAGCGGTTGCGCGGGGGTGGTCCTGATGCCACTCATTATAAAGTTCCTCAACTGAGGCCGCTTTGGCTCTGTCTTCTAGAGTGACTGCACGGTTATCAAGGTAGTATTTGAAGAATTTTTTGGGTGTGAATCCGGCCGGCAGTTGGTCGCCAGGGTCAACGGTTGCGGGCAAATCATCAGGAATATCTGGAAGGCGGTCAGCCCCTGTTACAAGAATGGCGCCCCAGACAGGATCAGGGGTCGTTGCTGCTGGTCCGCGCCCCCCGCGTACTGGTCCGCTTGGCCCAGCAGCAGGTCGCGTGGGTGCGGGCGCTGCAGATGGCTGGGTGCTTGAAGACGATGTCGCCGGTGAAGGCGCCGATGGCGCACTGGATTCCCCGATCTTTGTAAGGAAGTCTTCAGCAGCTTTTTTGCTCTCCGCACCCCATCCAGCCAAGCCTAAAGACGCCCGAAGCGGGGCCCAGTGACTTGGATCTATGTGTGTTGGGTCAATTGCGTCGAGCCCCGCCATACACGCGGCGAAGGATTCTTTTATATTGTTAGTTGCACCAGAGCGGCACTGCTGGAGTATCCCAATGGTATCATTGATCTTATTATCCGTCACAGCGCGCTGACAGTATTTGGTGAGGACGCTCTTGTCGACGGTGTTACCCGCTGTCTCTGAGATTGCTTTTGTGCAGTCTATGCCGCGGGGCACACTGGCAACGGCCACTTCACACGCAAGGGTGCTGGCACAAAGGAGGGTGAGGGAGAGAAGGGAGTTTGTCTTGGGCGTCATTTATTTTTCTCCTGTTATGGGTGACAACACACGTCACTTTTTATAATTTTCCTTTCATTCTAGCTTTGTTATGTAAAACACGTAAAGGGCTTTTTTGAATCATGTGCGCTTTTAAAAAGAGGCGCTCCTTGCGCGTTAGGCCTTGACGCAGGCCAAAAAAGGCGTTACAAGGCGTGAGATGTCATTATAAAAGTGTGATGGAAGAGAAATGAAAGTCGTAAACTCCCTCAAGTCCATGAAGGCTCGCCACAAGGATTGTCGTATCATTCGTCGTCGTGGTCGCGTCTATGTGATTAATAAGACAAATCCTCGGTTTAAGGCCCGCCAGGGTTAAGGATCGCTGTTCTTCGTTTGACCCCTTTAGCTAAGGATATGTGCCATGGCCCGCGTGACCGTTGAAGATTGTATTCGTCAAGTTCCAAGCCGCTTTGAGCTGGTCGTGCTGGCTGCACGCCGTGCGCGTCAGATTTCTGCGGGTTCTCCGGCGACCTTGCCACGTGAAAACGATAAGAACTCTGTTCTAGCGCTGCGCGAAATTGCGGAAGTCACCGTTTCTGTGGACGAGCTCGAGAAGGCCCTGATTGGTTCATATCGCCAATTTGCTCAGACGGAGACCCAGGAAGAAGAGCTGGAAAACCTCTTAGAGCAAGAGCTTGAAAGCGCGCTTTTGATGGCCGAATCCGGCGCGAATCCTTTCGCGGCCCACGGCGGCTTCCAAGAGGAAGAGCTTGCCCTTGACGAAGACGACGATGTGTCACTCGAGGACGTAGCCGACAAGGGTGATGCGTAAACGTCGCGTTTTCTCGGGCCGCTAAAGTAGTTATGAACGCACTCCTTTGGGGGTGCGTTTTTTTTGCATTCATCTGGCTCTTTCACCCATTTGCAACAAGTCCATGTTCTTTGAGGCAGATTTTGCCATAAAGCTTCCTTTTGTGGGGTGCATGCTGGTACACTATCCCAAGTTAAGAGAGAAAAGGCGGGGCTTCTTACGCTTTGCCAGAGTGGCATCAGGGTGATTCGTCAATTTGAGTTAATCGAA
This sequence comes from Pseudomonadota bacterium, assembly GCA_020161545.1. Taxonomy (GTDB): domain Bacteria; phylum Pseudomonadota; class Alphaproteobacteria; order Caedimonadales; family UBA1908; genus JACESU01. Next base: position 24,858 of record JAIUNT010000018.1, on the reverse strand, counting down.
AAGGTAAAAGCGTACGATCCAAAGTGCGACGAGGATCTTTTGAACCGTGCCTATGTGTATGCCATGAAGGCCCACGGCTCCCAAAAGCGCGCCTCAGGAGACCCTTACTTTTCCCATCCCCTTGAGGTTGCCGGTATCTTGAGCGATATGCGCATGGATTCGGCCACCATTGTCACGGCCCTTCTTCATGATACCGTTGAAGACACCCACGCAACACTTGAGGAAATTGCCTCTCTGTTTGGGCAGGAAATCGCAACCCTTGTTGACGGGGTGACCAAGCTGACAAAGCTTGAGCTGCAGTCGGTCAATACCAAACAAGCGGAAAACTTACGCAAGTTAATCCTGGCCATGTCCAACGACATTCGCGTGCTTCTGGTGAAGCTTGCGGATCGCCTCCACAATATGCGCACGCTGCACTTTGTGCCCTCGGAAGAAAAGCGCCGACGCATTGCCCGGGAAACCCTTGAGATCTATGCACCCTTGGCGGAGCGTATGGGCATCCACCATATCAAGGACGAGCTGGAGGATTTGTGCTTTGAGGTCCTTAATCCCGATGGGCGTGAGTCCATCTTAAATCGTCTGAGTTTTTTGGAGCAGGAGGGCGGCCGGGCCCTGGTGGAGCGTATTATCGCGGCCCTGCGTGAGGATCTTGTGCGCGAGGGGCTTGAGACCAACGTGTTTGGGCGCCTTAAAAAGCCCTACTCCATCTGGCGCAAGATGCGGGATCAAAATATCTCCATTGACCAGCTGTCGGATATTATGGCCTTTCGCGTTTTGGTTGAAAATGTATCGGAGTGTTACCAAGCCCTGGGTGTTTTACACGGGCGCTACCACGTGATGCCGGGACGCTTTAAGGACTATATCAGCACGCCCAAAATCAATCAGTACCAGTCCCTCCATACGACCCTGATGGGACCTGAAAACCGTAAAATTGAGGTGCAGATTCGTACAAAAGACATGCACGATGTGGCTGAGCTTGGTGTGGCGGCTCACTGGCAATATAAGCAAGGCGGCGCTCAGCACAGGGAAAGCGGGACATATAAGTGGCTGCGCGGTTTGTTGGAAATCATTGAGCACGCGGAAGACCCAGAAGAATTCCTCGAGCACACAAAGCTTGAGATTTTCCAAGATCAGGTGTTTGCCTTTACGCCCCAGGGAGATCTGATTTCTCTGCCACGAGGCGCAACCCCCATTGACTTTGCCTACGCCATCCACTCAGAGGTCGGCAACCACTGCGTAGGTGCCATTATCAACGGCCGCATGGCGCCCCTTCGCACCATCTTGCAAAACGGGGACCAGGTGGAGATCCGCACCTCCAAGACCCAGGTGCCATCCCCGTCCTGGGAGCGCATTGTGCGTACAGGAAAAGCGCGTGCCTACATCCGCCGCTTCATACGTACCCAACAGCGTGGCCAGTACGTTACCCTTGGGCGCTCGCTTTTGCAAAAAGAGTTTTCCAGCGCCCGCATCGACCTTCACGAGAAGGAGCTGGAAGGGCTTTTGTCTCACTATAAGCTGGAGACCTTAGAAGATCTTTACGCCCATGTCGGCGAGAACCTGATTCCTGCCCAAAGTGTGCTCCAACACATTGCACCAGCATCGGCGCAACCCCAAGGTGACGCAGATCCTGCCAAAGAAAAGAAGGCGCGCCGCGATAAAGAGGCCAAGGGCCAAAGTATGTCCATTAAAGGGCTGATCCCTGGTATGGCCATCCACTATGCGGGCTGCTGTCATCCGCTTCCAGGTGACAAGATTGTGGGCATTGTCATGACGGGAAGGGGGGTGACCATCCACACCTATGACTGCCCCAATTTGCAGAACTATGCCCATGAGCCTGATCGCTGGATCGACGTTTCGTGGGATCTGGAAGACGAACAGACGGCCCACATTGGGCGCTTGTTTGTGCTCCTTGCCCACAAAACCGGTGCGTTGGCGGCTCTGACATCTGTCTTAAGCGCCCACAAAGCTAACATTGTGAATTTGCGCTTTCATTCGCGTGCGGAGGATTTTTACGAGGTGATCCTTGATATTGAGGTGAAGAGTTCCGATCACTTAAGCAATATCCTGGCGGCGCTGCGGGCGAGTTCCTTTATCCAGACCGTGGAGCGTATGCGCTCTTAGGCAAGCGCAACACATGGAGGGCGATGTGAGCCTTAAAGCACTACTGAAAAAGTTCCTGGTGCACAGGCAAGGAGGTACGTGGCATGATTTTGCCATTTCCTTCTTACTCGTTCTGGTTGTCATGCTCTTTATCGTGTTGATTTCTAAGCTCAGTATTCCAAAACTATTGCAGAATATTCTCTCATCCCTTGGGTAGGGGGTAAGTTTAGTCTTCCTTTGAGAAGTCGAGTGTTGCATCGTTTCCCTTGAGAGTGCCCGGTATATTTAGGACAATGACTTTGATTTCTTTAAAGAAAGAAAAATATTACCCCCTTGACCTTGAAGGCGACCTTTGGCACCCTTATGTATGTAACGGCAAAAAAAAGTAATAACGGGGATAAGTATGACAAGGTCTGAGCTCATTCAAAGGCTTCTCGCAAAAAATAATGACGTCTCTCATCAACAAGCGGAAAATGTTGTGGGCGTCATTCTCGATGAAATCTCTCAAGCATTGGCAAAGGGAAACCGCGTGGAGCTGCGCGGTTTTGGGGTCTTTTCCGTGCGCAAGCGCCGCGCTCGCATTGGGCGCAATCCCAAGACAGGCGCCTCCGTTGACGTGGCAGCCAAAGGTGTTCCTTTCTTTAAAGCCGGCAAGCAACTGCGTGACCGTTTGAATTCCGACTGATTGTTGCGCTTTTCAAAAACGCCGTATTCTGTTATGTGTTTGGGGTCATTGACATGGCGCCAAGCCATGGCAGAACTTTGAGAGGGTGTTTTACATGAGCTGGTTAACGAATTTTGTGCGACCTAAGCTGCGTGCATTGGTTGGAAAAGATGTGCCCGATAACCTGTGGCATAAGTGTACAAAATGCGAGCAGATGCTCTTTCACCGCGATCTCGTTGAAAACCTAAGCGTTTGTCACCACTGCGGCCATCACATGCGCATCAGCGCTAAGCAGCGCCTGGAGTCTCTCTTTGACGGGCGTGACTATCGGCGTGTGGCGCTCACGCCGTCCCCCCAAGATCCTTTGAAGTTTAAAGACCTCAAGAAATATTCTGACCGTTTAAAAGACGCGCGGGCACATACCAAAGAGGATGACGCTGTCCTTGTGGCTTTCGGCCAGATTGGCGGCAAGCCTGTTGTTGTGGCGGCCTTTGACTTTCATTTTATGGGCGGCTCCATGGGAGCGGCCGTTGGAAACGCCCTTGTGGACGCGGCCCGCGAGGCCGTTAAGAGGCGTGCAGCTCTTTTGGTGTGTAGTGCCTCTGGCGGCGCGCGTATGCAGGAAGGTATCTTGTCCCTCATGCAAATGGCGCGCTCGACGGTGGGCGTGTGCATGGTGCGCGAGGCGGGGCTTCCTTACCTGACGCTCCTGAGCGACCCCACAGCCGGCGGCGTGACGGCTTCCTTTGCCATGTTGGGGGATGTTGCCATCGCTGAGCCCGGCGCGACCATCTGCTTTGCAGGTCGACGTGTCATTGAGCAAACCATTCGCCACAAACTGCCCGACGACTTTCAAACGGCAGAGCACTTGCTGGATCACGGGATGATTGATCTTGTGGTGCACCGTAAGGATTTGCCAGGAACCATTGGGACCCTCCTGTCCCACCTTATGCCACATTAAAGGGTCTTGAGAGGCCGTAACGCCGGTGCGCAGACTGCGGATCGGCGTTTTTTTTGTATAGCCAACCCCTTATCATTTCGGGAGGCGTCGTTCGTCGCTCGTGTATGGCCGAACTTTTATAATTTGATTATGCGTCACTCGCCGCACGTGTATATTTATACACGTCGCTTGCCGCTCATCCTGCGTATGAAATTAAAGTGCTTTAGCTATATTTCGGTGGCGTCTAGATGACAAGAAGTTATCCTTGCCAAAAGAGGTATCATTTGATACCATATAAATGTATAAAGTGAGCCAAGGGGCTGAGGATGATTCCTGCAGATCGTATTGCTGACGTGATGGGGGGCGCAGAGGTGCTTCACCAAAATGTCCGGTCTTTCCATGATTTAGAAGAGGTTGTGGAGCGGGGCTTGCCTAAAACGGCCCTGCGCCGTGTGGGTGCCTTCATGTCGCGTCCCATGACCAAGCTCATTTACAAGGTTGTGCCCGAGGGGACCTATAAGCGACGCCGGGCTCACCTCAGTTTAGAGGAAAGTGAGAAGACTGAGCGCTTGGCGCGCGTCATTGCTACGGCCCTTTATGTATGGGACGACGCAGATAAAGCACGGGCCTTTTTAGCGAGTCCCCATGGGCTCCTCAAGGACCGTGCGCCCATAGATGTGGCGCTGACAGAACTTGGTGCCAGGCAAGTTGAGGAACTCTTGTGGCAGATTTTCCATGGACTCCCCCTTTAGTTCAAGCCCACCGCACCTCACCGCTTACCGCATTGCAGACGGCCGTCATCCCCTTTTTAATGGGGCGGGTGCCATGCTTTTTGGTGCCAGGTGGAACTCCCAAGGATTGCCGGCCATTTACGCGGCGATGACCTTTGCGGGCGCCATGTTAGAGGTCCTTGCCCACACGGGCGGTCTGGGAGGGGTGCCTCGCACCCACCAAGCCATCACCATTTACATTCCTGATAGTGTCCCATGCGTGCACCTTGCGCCAGAAGAGGTGCCGGGTTGGGACGCGCCTGATCTTCTGACAAGCAGGGCCTTTGGAGATATGTGGCTGCGTGCAGGTAAGGAAGCTGTTCTCATTGTTCCCAGTGTCATTGCCCCAGAAGAAAGAAATCTCTTGATTAACCCCGCCCACGTGGCGTTTAAAGACATCACGGTGTCGCCGCCGCGTGATGTTGTGTGGGACGCGCGGTTTTTTAGGGGAAAAGGGTAGGATGAAAAAACGGTTTGGCTTGTTTGCTCTTATGGCTGTGTATGCGTCTATGAATCATTTAGAGGTTGCTGCGTCCCTTGAAGGTTATGAAGATTTTCGGAACAAAATCGGCTACCAAAGTGCCGACTCCGACGAAGAGGAAGACTCTCCCTTGATGGGGCCGGGGGTGCACACGACATTTCGCCTTCAACGGGGTGAAACACACGAAGGTTTGCGCTTTGACTTTGAAGTGGCACTTAAAGGCCTAGACATCTTTGATCAAAACCTTGCCCGGGCGGCAGTGGCGACCCCCACGGGGTGCCCTAATTGGTCTCTCTTGCCCATGGACACCGACGCCGGACGCGTGAGAGCAGGGGGTATTGCGCGCATCTTGACGGATCACTACACGGATCAAAAGAACAAGAGTCCCCAAGGAGCCGCCAAGCAAGCCTGGCTGCTCAAAGCAACGACGCTCGGTGTCAGCTATAGAAAGGCATGGGAGAGGGGAGAACGCGCCCAAAAAGAGGCGGAAAGTTCGTGCTGCTCTTTATGTTGTTTGTTTTTTTACTAATGAAAAGGGGGCAAATGCCCCCTTTTTTATTTGCTTGCGCGCGTTACGCGCTTGGATCCATCCAGCCGATGTTGCCGTCTTTGCGGCGGTAGACAAAGTTAATACGCTTGTTTTGTGTGTTGCGGAAGATAAAGGCGTTGGCCTCGCTCAGGTCCATGCGCATGACCGCGTCTCCCACAGATAGGCTCGGAATATTGGCGGACACTTCCGCCACGATGGCGGGGGCGAGCTCTTCACCGGTTGTGTCCTCTTCATCGGAAGACAAAATAGAGCCGCTCAGAACGTAATAGGGGGCTACTTCCTTCTCGCCGTGGAAATCATGGCGTTTGTGGTGATCTGCCACACGCTTTTTGTGGCGTCGGATGCGCTTGCCAAGGGTGTCAAGGGCAGCCTCAATGCCAGCGTAGGCATCGGTGTTGTGACCTGTGGCCACAAGGTCCACATTGCGTGACAGATGGAGTTTCACTTCAACCATAAAGGAAAAGCCGTCTTTGGAGATGACAATCCAGCTCTCCACAGGCTCAACTTGATACTTGTCACAAAAGGCTTTGAGGCCTTCCTCAGCGCTGGCACGAAAGGCATCGCTGATATCCACATGGCGACCTGTTACTGAAAATCGCATGATGTCACTCCTTGTTATATGTTCTCTCATTTTTATTATACCCCACCAGGGCCCCTTTTCTCAAGGAAAGGTCGCTGAAAAATGCGTGTCTTTTAAGAATATTTTGTGAGCATGCAAGAGGGGCTTGACCCAAAGGTTAACTGTGGTACCATTTCACGCTTGCTGCTGCTTCTTCGTGCCATGACGCCAATTCGCTCAGGGTGCTTTTTCATATTTATTTAAATAATTCAAAAAAGAAGGAGAGTGGCGATGCCGCGTCTTTTCCCCATCGTGATCTGCACACTTATGGGGGCAGTGCCCACCGTTTTTGCCCAGGAGATGCCTCCCAAGGTTGTGGAGACAGCAAAAGTTGCGCGCGCCGATATCGCGCGCACGGTGCGTCTTTACGGGACGGTACACGCCAAGCGTGAGGTCACGCTTTTGGCCCAATCGGATGGGGTCCTGGACCGGGTGGCCATGTCAGGCCAGGCTGTTAAAAAGGGCGAGGTCTTCGCGACTCTCGAGAATCCTGAGCTGAGCACAACCTATGACTTGGCCAAAGCCAGTGAAGATATGGCGGCCCAGCAGCTTGAGCGCGCAAAAGCCCTGTCCCAAAGCAACCTACGCAGCAAAAAAGATCTCGACGCCGATAAGGCGCGCTGGATTGAGGCGACCCAAACGCGCCTGCGTACAAAACTCGATTTGGAAAAAAGCCAATTCAAAGCACCCTTTGATGGAACCCTTGGTGTCTTTAAAGTGCGTGAGGGCGCGTACATGAAGCAAGGGGACGTGCTTGTGACTCTGTATGACCCAACCTCCCTTGTTGTGGAGTTTGACGTGCCCGCCAAGTTCGTGCCTGATCTGCGCGAAAAAGTTTATGTGGACGGGGTGCTTTACACCAGTGTGAAGACCCAGAAAATCGTGGATACCCAAACCAATACGTCTCCCGCCACCTTGGATTTAACGGCGTGCGCGCGCTGTCTTGCGGGGCAAGTCGTGAATGTGGACGTTGTGGTTGGCGAGGCCAAAGGAGCCATTGGCGTGCCCAAAGACGCGCTTTTTATGGAGGGCAACCAAAGCTATGTCTATGTGGTGGAGAAGGAAAAATCCATCAAGCGCCCCGTGACCGTGGGCCTTGAGGACAAGATGCGCGCCCAGATTCTGACGGGTCTGAAAGAAGGCGAAGTTGTTGTGAGTGTGAACCCCGGTAGGCTCATGCATGAAGGCGCTGTGCGCCCCGTGACGTCCTAGGAGACCCGCCATGCAGCTTCCCGGTTTTTTCATCAAGCGCCCCGTCTTTGCGTGCGTCCTGTCGGCTATGATTGTGGCCGTGGGGCTTGCGTCTTTTAAAAACTTAAGTGTGCGCGAGTACCCGGACGTGCCTTTGCCGCGCCTGAGTGTTCAGACCTTTTATCCCAATGCCAGTGCGGACCTGGTGGAAACGAAGGTGACAAGTCCCCTGGAGGACTCTCTCGCCAGCGTCAGTGGTCTTGTGACCATGGGTTCCGACAGCGGCGAGGGTATGAGCACCATCACCCTGCATTTCAAGCCTGGTGAGGAGGTGGACGCAAAAATTGTGGCTGTGCGTGATGCCATTGAGAAAGTGCGTGCGAGCCTGCCCAAGGACGTGCTGTCCCCAACTATCTTACGTGGGAGCGAGCAGTCGGGCCCCCCCTTCATTGCCATTACCTTTTCTAGCGATCATCTCTCACCTAGCGAGCTGACCCACCTTGTGAACGTGCGCTATAAAAACGTCTTTCGCTCCCTAAGCGGCGTTGCATCTGCTGAAGTTTGGAGCCCCCCCTTTGCCATGGAGGTGTTGCTGGATCCCAAGCAGCTTTACGCCCAAGGTATGAACATTGCCGATGTGATGGCAGCTCTTGAAGCCAAAAAGGAAGGATTTCCCTCAGGAAAACTCCATGACGCGGTGCCCGTCACCCTCATGAGCGAGCTGCGTAGTGAAGACGATTTTCGCAACCTTGTGATCAGGCCAGCTGGGCAAGGCCAAAAGCCTGTTCTTTTGTCCCAGGTCGCCCAGGTAAGTGAGTCCCTGGATGACTCCAGCATTCGCATCCTGGTCAATGGAAAACCCGGTACCATCATTGCCATTAAGCTTGCCAGTGACGCCAATCCTTTGGAGGTCTCAAACGCCGTGCGCGCTCAAGTGGCGCGCATGCAAGCGACCCGTCCTGAGGGTCTTCTCATCGATATTGACGTGGATAACGCAGATTTCATCCGTGCGTCTTTGGGCAACATTCAAAAGTCCCTTCTGGAGGCTTTTTGCTTGGTCTTTGCCATCATTTTTCTTTTTATGCGCAACGTACGGGCGTGCCTTGTGCCCCTTGTGACCATCCCCATATCGCTCATTGGGGTGCTCGGTGTTTTCCTCGTGTGTGGTCTTTCCATCAATATTATCACTATGCTTGCGGTGATCCTGGCCATTGGCCTTGTGGTGGACGACGCCATTGTGGTCCTGGAGAATATCCAGCGCCATATTGAGGAGGGGAAAACCCCCTGGCAGGCAGCCCTTGTGGGCAGTAAAGAAATTGGCTTTGCCGTTGTGGCCATGACCTTGACCCTGGCCAGTGTGTACGCGCCCATTGGTTTCTTGCAAAGCACCATGGGCTTTTTGTTTCGCGAATTCGCCATTGCTTTGGCGGGCGCCGTGATTATTTCGGGTGTGATTTCCCTCACCCTTTGTCCCATGCTGTGCGCGCACTTACTTAAAGAAAAAGAGCGCGTTTTTTTTCCCCAATTCGATGTGTTTTTGAGTCGCGTAAGCGCGGCGTATGAGCGGCTTTTGCGCCGCTGCTTTGCCCACAAAGCCTGGGTCTTTGGCTTTATGGGGGGCTCTTTTGTGGCAAGTCTCATGCTGTCTCACTTCTTGCCCCAGGAAATGGCGCCTCCAGAGGACCGGGGTCTTTTGGGCGCGTACGCGCCTCAGGTGCCGGGTAAAGGCATGGACGCCCAGGTGGGCTTTGCAAAGGCCATAGAGGAACGTGTGAAGGATATCCCAGAGGCGGCCCAACGCCTCAGCTTTGTGGGATCCTGGGGGGCGTCTGTGGCCCTGCGCCTAAAGGACTGGGGGGAGCGCTCCCGCTCGTCTGCCGCCATCACGGAGCAAATTCGCGGGCGCGTTGCGGACATGCCGTCCTTGGACGTGATGGCTTGGGACGTGAACAGTGGTCTGCCCGGTGTGGAAATTGGTACCTCCAACGGTCTTAAAATGGCCCTGAAAACCAATGCGTCTTACAAGGATCTGAGTCTCATGGGAGAAAAGCTCATAAAGGCGCTTCAAGACACAGGGCTTTTCACGCGGGTGAGCCAGTCCCTTTTCATGTCCGCGCCCAGTTGGCGGGTGGTTGTGGATACCTACGCCCAGGGCCTTTTTGATGTGCAGGACCGGGTGTTGTCCCAGGCGTTGAGCGTTTCTCTTAGCAAAGACAACAACTTAACGTACTTAAAGGAAAATGTTCCCTATCCCGTTCTGGTCAGAACCAACACGGATCCAGAGGGGTTAAGCGAGCTTTACGTGACAAACCCCCAGGGTCAGCGCACGAGCTTAGAAAGCCTTGCCTCCTTTGTAAGGGAGTCCCGTGCGGCAAACCTCATGCACCACGACCAAATGCGCGCCACCATTGTTGAGGCGGAGCCCAAAGAGGGGGTTGTCATGGGGGACGCCATGGAGGTCATGGAGAAGACCGCGCGCCGGGTCCTGGGCAAGGACTTCTCAACGGACTGGACAGGGACGACACGGGAGTTTTTGGACGCAAGTGAGGGTACAACCCTTTTGTTTGGCCTATCACTATTCTTCATTTTCTCCATCCTTGCCATCCAGTTTGAAAGTGTGCGCGATCCCCTCATCATTATCCTGACGGTGCCTTTGGCAAGCTTTGGGGCGCTCCTCCTTGTGTGGGCAACAGGGGGGAGTCTCAACATTTACACCAAAATTGGCCTTGTGACGCTCGTGGGGCTCATTACCAAGCACGGCATTTTGCTGGTTGAGATGGCCGGCCACCTCCACAGAGAAGGAGAAACCTGGATAGAGGCGGCCGTAGGGGCAGCGCGTTTGCGGCTGCGACCCATCTTGATGACCACGGGAGCCATGGTCTTTGGTGTGATCCCCTTGGCCCTTGATGGTGGGGCAGGGGCGGAAGCGCGCCGCGCCATTGGTGCGACCCTTTTGGGTGGTCTTTTGCTGGGCACGCTCACAACGCTTTTTGTGATTCCTGTGATCTATTCCCTTAAGGGGAGTGACTCGCACGCGTTTAAGTTCTGGAAGAAGTGGCTCAGGTCCTCCAAAAGCGGATGAAGGGTTTGGGCTAGCTTTTTAAGAGTCTGTGCCTCCAGGGGCTTATGCTCCTCAAGGGCACGCCGCAAAAGCTGAACGCGCTCCGTTTCCCAGGAAGAGAGATGCTGCTCAGTAGCCATGAACCCTTGAAAAAGCCTTGCCTGGGCTGGCGTTTCTTCCCAAACGCGCGCGCCATCGAGGCGCTCTTTAAGAAGCGTGCGCCCAATGCTGGGTGCGTCCATGAGCGCCAGCGCTTGACGACGCAAACGCGCGTAGATGAGCCCCGCTTCATAACAAGAGAAAGGCACGAGCCCTGCCTCCCATAGCGTATTCAAGAGGGTTGATTGCGTGCGTAATATGCAAGGCGCTGATGAGGGGGTGCGGCGCGGGCGCCCCCGGCGCTTCACGACGCGCGATGAAAGCATGCGCAGTGTCATGGTGGTGTCTCCTCACAGCTGCGTAATACCTTCAACCCAAAAAACAGGCTCACCTTGTTGTTGACGCTTTTGATTGGTTTGCATCAAGAACTGAGCGCCCGTTAGGGTTTGGCTTCCCAAGCGGTAAGTCGTCACGTCGTTGTGGGTGTAGACACTTGCCTCAACCCCGTGTGCACGCCAGTAAGCCACGATTGTGTGGGGTTTGACAAAGAGTGGAAGTTTGGGGTCCACGCGTGCCTCATCAAGTCCTTTTGTCAAAAACGCAAGGCATGGTTTCTCTTTTTTGCCAATGAAGGTGGATTCATGGGTGGCGAAGGTCTCCATTTCTTGATCAATATGGGACCGCAGATATGCAATAGATGCAGACCTTGCGCGCCTTCCGGGCTTTGCGCCGCGTGGGCTCTCCCCCAGGGGACGCACGCCAAGACGTGTCAACGCCTTGTTAACGCTTGGAACGCTGCGTTCCAACAATTTTGCCATGGTATTCAAGTCCGCGCCCATTTGCCTAGCGAGTGAAAGTTTTTTGACCTCATGCTCGCTCCAACGGCGGGATTTAAGGCTTTGATTTGTATTCTGTCCCTGTTTCATTTTTGCCTCTTTACAAAAAATTTTAAATGTCCTTCAAAAAAAACTTGCCATCCTATGCAGTTTGCGCATATACCCTATACAGAAATGGCATAACACTGGTTTTTGCCAGAAAGAGGTCTGTTAGTCAAGAAAAGTCCCAAAAAAAAATCAAAAGGGGCAAAAAATTTGATGGCAGTTTTACAGGATTGCGTGAAAAGGGAGAAAAATTATGAGCGCAACTAAACAGAGCATGCAGGGAAAATTCCGTTACGAGGGAGCAACGGCAAGCGTACAAGAGAGTTATTCTGCCGTTCCTGGCAGCAATGTGCTTCACATCCATGACAAGGGACGCATGGCGCATAACAAGCTCCTGACGCGTAAGCGTAAGAAATCTCGCCATCCCCTACGTGATCTGCGCCTGCAGCGCGGCTATACCCTTGAGGAGCTGGCGGAGCTGACGCGTCTGTCGCCCTCTTATCTGTCACGCCTCGAAAGCGGGTCACGACGCCTGAACGCAGACATCCTCCAAAGGCTTGCCCTTGTTTTGTCATGCCATCCCGGTGATCTTTTGCCCCATGATTCCCACACGAGTAAGTTCGTCCCCCAAAGCAGCTGGACCAAGGAAGGCGCCATGGGGACCTCTCAAGACTTGCCCCTATACTCCCTTGAGCAGAAAGCTGACGGCTCCCTCACCCTGGACGTTTCAACGGCCAAAGAGTGGGTCAATCGTCCACCTGAGATGACGGGCGTGGCCAATGCCTTTGCCTTTAGCATTGGTGATAAGGACGTCAGCCCGCGTTATGGCAAGCAAGACCGCATTTTTGCACATCCTGCGCGCTCCTTGACGCCTGACTGCCACATGCTGGCTGTGAACGCCAATGACGAAGCCTTTGTGGGTCAGTTTCTTGGCTGGCGCGCCGATGATACGGGGCAACCTGACGCCCTTGAGCTGAAGGTCATGTCACCCAGCGCCCAAGGCTTTATGGAGAAACATCTTTTTATTCCGCGCAGCGAGCTTAAGGCATCGTTTAGGATTGTTGGAACAATGGAGGCCGCGTAAGCAGCTCTCACCCGCCTTTAAAAATAAGAAACTTTGTGGTTGAATACTTGTGAGGGGCGTGATGCCCCTCTTTTTTTGAACAGTTTTTTAAAACGTGGAGCGATCATGAAGTGGCATTGGATCATTATGCTGGGGGCAGGGGTTCTGTCGGGATGTCAAAACGTTCGCGAAGAGGTGCGAGATTTCCTGTCCAGCGAAGAAAAGCCCGGCCCTTTGAGTAAAGAGGACGAAGAGAAAAAAGAATCCTACTTCACCAAGGATGAAAACAGGCCTGGCCTCTTTTCCGGGGAAAAGGGGTACTTTGACATCACGCCTGGCGGACAGGACAGTGATTTGCCCGGAAGTAAGAAAGCGCGTGCCAAGAAAGGCGCGAGCGGCGCGCCTCGTCCAGAACCGTCAGATCTTGAAAAGCAAGCAGCCTCTCGTTCTTAAGTGATGTGCACGGCGGTGGTGACTAGACGCGTGCGCCGCCCGTGTGCCATAATCGCCTATGCGCGTAGATAGCCAATGTAGGCTTGCAACATGATCATTGTAAAACTCCTCATTTGGACAAAGGGCCGCTTTGTGGGCCAGGACGATTACGGCAATCGTTATTATGAAGAGCGTTTCCTGTTCAGGCGTCCCGAACGGGCACCAAAGCGCTGGGTTTCCTTTGCCGGAGACCCGGACCCTACCAAAATTCCCGCACACTGGCACGGATGGATGCATTTTACCTATGAGGACCCTTTGTCCGTGAAGCCCCATGATTGGGAAAAAAAACATCTTCAAAATCTGACAGGAACGTCCTATGCTTACCGCCCGAGAGGAAGTCTTTTGCGCGCAGGCGAAGAGGGGGTGAAGCCCGCTTATATTCCTTGGGATCCAGCGTCCAGCGCGCCGAACACAAAGCAATAGGTTCTTTATGAAAAACAATGCACTAGAAACGATTATGGGCGCCGTTGTGTTGGCGGTGGCTGCTTTTTTCCTGACCTTTGCCTATCGCAGCAGTGGGTATCATGACCAAGGCGGGCAGCTTTTTACAGCCCGCTTTGACCGGGTGGATGGCCTACAGGTTGGCAGCGACGTGCGCGTAAGTGGTGTTAAGGTTGGTATCGTGAAGGAAATCACCGTTGATCCTAAAACGTTCCTTGCCCAGGTGACCATGTCCGTTACAAATACCGTTCTTTTGCCCAAAGATTCGTCTGCGGAAATTATTACAGATGGTCTTCTGGGGGGCAAATACATGGCTCTTGTGCCAGGCGGGGACGAGGTTGATCTTAAGTCAGGTGACATGATTACCCATACCCAAAGCTCCGTAAGTCTCGAGGCCATGATTGGCCAGCTGATTTTCAGCAACAAGAAGGATGATGAGAAGGCCCAAGGCGGCTCTTCTTCCGATAAGAGCACGAAGTCCCATGGCGCGTAAGCTCTGGCTGTTTGTGGCCGGAGCAGCCCTCTACGGGGCCTGCTCCGTCAGCGCTACGTCTCCTGCGCCCACCCCGCGTACCACGGTGCCCCTTGTGACTCAAAAGGTGATCCTGCGGGCGCTCGATAAGGTGACGGGACATGTGAGGCAAATTGAGGTCGCAACGGGCCAGAGCGTTTCCTTTGAACGGTTGCACATTACCTCAAGGGCGTGCCGTAAAGCCCTGCCCGAAGACCCGCCGGAGTCCGTTGCCTTTCTTGAGATCCAAGAGGAAAAAGCGGGACACCTTGCCCTAGTCTTCAGTGGATGGATGTTTGCCTCAACGCCTGCTATCTCGGCCATGGAACATCCTGTGTATGACGTCTGGGTTGTGGAATGCACCGGCGCCCAGCACGAAGAGGGCGCAAAAGACAAAGAGATGCGTGTTGAAGCCCTGACCCTGCGCGGAGATGCAAGCCCCAAGGGGGGGATCGAGTGTGAGGCAGAAAGTGCACCATCCGTACAGCCTGCTCAGCCCGCACCCATTAACACGGGCCCCTTGCCACCAGAAGATGTGCCAGACACAACGGACGTGCCCCCGTCTGCCCACGCCCTGGAAGAACAACTCAAGGCCTTCCACGAGGGGCTTAAGATCGCCGATGACGATCAGCCCCCCGTAAGTCATGAAGACCCAGATGAGTCTGCTGAATCAGCTATTCCTCACTGATGTGCCTGGGAAGACGAGCTTGCAGGCGCTAGTGGTGCGTTTGTCTCTAAGGCCGAAATACGCGTTATGTCGCTATTTTGCGCGAGGCGCTTATAGTGTCCGCGCAGACTCGAGAAAATCACGCGGTATTTCCCCTCTCCCTCAGCAATGATCTGGTATACAATGCGGTCGCCTTTTGTGAGGCGTCTGGACATATAGTGCCCTTGCGCAAAGGTCAAACGCTCTGGCCTGCCTTGAGCGCCGGTGATCTGCATGGGGTTTTGTGCAATCTCTTCAGAAAACGCGTAGAATTTGGTCTGAAGCTCTGGTGACAGACGAGCTAAATCAGCTTGTGCACGCTCAGTTAAGAACAATAACACTTTTGCAGGCGCGCTTCCTTGCATCGCGCTCGCGCTCTTTTGCTCCAGGGGCGCCTGAGAAGAGGATGCAGCAGGTTGTCCCCGGGTCTTGACCTTCGAAGCTGGGGTCGGCGTTGCGGCGCGCTTTGTTGTCAATGCCAAAGGTGTCAGGCTCTGGGCGTCTTGCTCAAGATCTGCAAAGTAAGCCATCAGGGCCTGCTTTTGCTGTGCTTTGTGCGCCCGTATGGCGTCCTGAAGGGGGGCCTCAAGATCTTTGATACGGTCGCGTAAGTGGTCAAGGACCTCGCCTAGTTTTACAAAGGGAGTGGGCGCAAGCGCGGCGGCAGGTGTGCCCACACGCTTTGCGTTCTTTTGTACAGGCGGCGTTTGCGGATGGAGACTATCTTTGATGTGTACCAAATGATTCTGGATCTCGTTGATCTTGTCACGCAGATTTTGGTCGCAGCCAGGCTGTGCGACAAAGCTCAAGAGTGCATTTACACGTTTTTGTGTGTCTTTAAGTACTTTGTCATAGTGTGACACGAGGTGCGCTTGCGCAGCCAAGGCCATGCTGTTTTGAGGTCCTGTTTGGCTGCGTGCCTGGGATCTTGCCCTGGTTGGTTTGGCGCTTTTTTTCTGTGCTGATGAGGCACGAGAGGCTTTTGCTGGCACGATCTTGAGTTGGCCGCTTTTATAGAAGGCTATGACGGCACTCTGGGCATCATGGTGAATATCAGGATAGGCACTTGCCGCCATACGTGTCGTAATGGCGCTTGGTGTCACCTGGAAGTAGCGACCATAGAGTTTAGCTGCCTCTTCATACTGGTCCACATAGACGAGTGAGCGCGCCTTGATGAGGCTGAAAAAAGTCTGCGCGCGGTCAAGGTCCCCTTTATAACCAGGGTTCTTAAAGGATGCATAGTCTTGTGCATAGAAATGCTCTACAGCACGGATGATATGAAGAGCTTCTTGGGGGCGATCAAGCCTTGAGAAGTTTCCCGTGACAAACAAGATGGTTTTAAGATCATATAGAGTGGGCTTAAATTCTTCTAAGTTAATATTGGCAACTTTTTGATATTGTTGCCAACACTGCGCCATAAGCTCTGTATCTTTGGACGCATTTGCCAACTGACGGATCGCCAGTGTCAGGGTTCGGTAGTCCCATTTTTCAACGGGGTGGATTTTTGCAAACTCATGCCATATGTGGAGGGCGTCCTCCGCCTGATCTAAAAGTGTATAGAGGGTCGCTGCGTAGGGAAAAGACCAGTGTGCGTGTTTGCGCTCTGTGTGGTCCTCATTGATAACAGACTGCACCTGCGTTAAGAAACGACGCAAAGTCTGTTGATCCGCTTGATCCCGTTTGTTGCCCCTGTCTTTCTCTTCTTGGCGGCTTATGGCGTATGCAAAAAGAACTGAGCCATGGAGTGTGCACTGCGTATCCTCATCTAGCGCGCGCTTTTGGGCAAGAATGTCTTCTAAAAAGACGTGGCTCCAGTTGTTTAGGTCAGCGTAGTCATCGGCCAGTATTGACTTATGTGGCGCTAGGGCAAGTGAGGCGAGGCGCTCTGCGTGCTCATCTCTTAGATCGTAAGCGCGATTCCCCAAATTCGCCAATAAACCGAAATAGGCGCAGAGGGAGAAGTATCCATCTACCAGAATTTGTTTTGTCTCTAGGATGCCCCTATCGTAGATATTGTGGTAACCGAATGTGCTTTGGAAAGTCTCAAGAACACCAAAGGTGGCTGTTGCTGCCTGGTATAAAGCGTCCTCAGTGGGAAAGAGAGGTAGAAACTGCCCCCAAGATTCAGACGCGTAGTGCTCACGTATTTTGGACATATGGCTTGCGAAATTACTTAACACAAGAGCGCGGCTTTCGACAGATTTTGACGTGTCTTGATAGTACTCTTTAAGGGACTGCATCCATTCAACGCTGTTATATGTTCTATTAAAAATCTTGAACCCTGTCGTTATATCCGCCTCTGAGAGAGACTCGGACGCAAAAAAATTCAGCCGCCACTCCTGAGGAGTCGGCGTTTTTAGGGCAGCGTGCGCGTGAGGGGCGCAAGATGAAGACGCAAGGAGAGACTCGGGCGTGTCTTGAGCGCTCGCATAACTGGTGGCGGACACTGTCAAAAGAGAAAAGCAGGAGAGAAGGAGAAGGCGGGTCATGATCGTTCTTTTCGGGTCTAATATTGTCTTAAATGAAAACCATATGATTCTTAATTGGTAGTTTATTTTGTTTTTTCAAGTAAAAATATTTTAAGAGTAGGTGGCATTGTATGAGAGCTCCGCGTCTAAAGTGGTTAAGAAAAATGTGAGATAGGATTGATGAAAAATACCCTCTGGAAAGGGCGCCTTGCATCTCACTTGTTTTTTGTGAATAATATAACTGCTTATAAAACTCATAAAACATAAAGGGAGAATGCCGTGTGGGGCGAGGCCATTAGACACACGATCAACAGCTTGCCTGGCTGGTTGAGTATTCTTCTGACGGTTCTCATTCTGACGGCTCCTGTGCTTGCGCTTTTCTTTGTTGTGCGTCGTTTTTATCCTGCGGCTTTGCATGAGGGAAACGCAGACATTCTTGCAACGACAACAAAAACAACAAGTCTTTGCTATGGCTTCTTCCTTGGCTTTGTCATGAGTGTCTTGTGGCAAACCTACAATAAGGCGGACGACATTGTGACCCAAGAGGCGAGCCATCTCACCATGTTGGCTGATAATTCATACGGGCTTGGGTCCCAGGACGGCGCGCGCTTGCGTAGGGACATTGCACATTATATTACGGCGGTGCGCGAAAAAGAGTGGCCTGCCATGCGTGAGGGGAAAAGCTGTCCTGAAGCAGCAACTGCACTTGATAACCTCCTGTCAGATTTAGAAAATTTCTCACCAAAGGGGGATGTGGCCCTGAGTGCGTACGCGGCGATAACAGCCACGGCCATGAATCTCTACAACGACAGAAAGGCGCGCCTTGGCCTTTTGGAAAGCTCCATCTCTGATGTGATGCGTGTTTTTATTACACTGGGATACCTTATTGATGTGTTGCTCATCGCTTTGGTCTACTCCCAGAGAAAACGTATGCATTTGGTTTTGACGGCTCTATTTGGGACGATGGTTGCGTTTAATATTGGCATTGCAGCAAATTTGGATTTTCCTTTTTCAGGTGAGGTATCCATCTCGAGCGATCCACTCGTACAGGGAAATCTGGCACACCTTGAGAGCGCGTCATAAAGAAAAGAGGTAGGGAAAACATGAGGGGACCCATGGGAGAAATACAAAGAGTTTTCATCAATACATTTCCGTCGTGGGCGTGTATTGTGCTTTTGGTTTTGGGGTTGTCCATTTTTGTGTGGTCAATATTTAAGGCGGTGAACCGCTACTTTCCCCATTGGGTGCACAAAGAAAACAGCACATTTTTGCCCACCATTACCATTGTGACCAGTGCAAACTACGGCTTTCTCTTGGGCTTTGTGGTGATCGTTTTGTGGCAAGCCTTTAACACTGCTCAGTCCGTGACGAACGCAGAAGCAAACCGACTTGCCCTTTTTATGTATGATGTCAAGGCGTTTCCAGAAGATGTCAGGCATGATTTGACCGAAGGGGTAGGTAAATACATCCACATTCTGATTAAAGATGAGTGGCCCGCCATGAAAGAGGGAAAAACTGCGCCCCAAGCTGTGGAAGCTTTGAATGACTTATTCCCCATCCTGCAGAGGTACAACCCCCAAACCGAGGTGCAAAAAGTTTTTTACCGCGAGGCTGTTTCTAATATAAATCAAGTCATTGAAAAACGGCGAGAGAGGCTTGCAACGGTTGATAGTATTCTCACGGATCCGCTGCGGATTCTCTTGGTGCTGGGTTTGTTTATTATCGCCTTTTTCTTAACCCTCATCGCATCGGAAAACCGGCGCGTGCATATCATGTCCGTGATGCTTGTGGGGTGCGTGGTGGCCTTTAACATGGGGGTTGCCATGAACCTGGATTACCCATTCTCGGGTGATGTTTGTATAGGCAATGAGGTATTTACCCAGGGTATTTTGTCCCAGTTTGCAGTGAAATAGGAGACGCGCGTGGCAGGTCTTGAGACAGTCATGGGGGCGATGCTGGAATGCACATGTGGGTCAGAGCCCTCTGAGCTTGTTGTTGATCCTATCCCCATTTTGGTGGAGGGGCTGCCCGCTGGCACCATCGCGGACTTTATTGGGGACGAAAATATCTTGCCCTTCGGGGCGTGTGCCATCATTGATGTCTGTGTACCTGCGACCATGCCTTGGGTAGAGGGGGATCCTACGGTTCTCATGAATGAGATTCCATCTTTGACGGATATTTCCTTTAGTCAATGCTTAATTGGCGCGGCGGCGGATGTTGCTGTGGGCGGTGCCGGGGCTGGGATGGTGTTTATCACAGATCCTATGAATATGACAGTTTTTGTGTGAGGTGATCATGGGTACACAGTCTTCTCCAGAAGTCCAAGTTTTTGAGCGCGTCGACAAGCAAGGGCGCGTGATACGGCGTGTGAGCATGAAGGGTGGCAAACTCCATGGGCCTACACTCAAATATGACGCGGCAGGGAAGGTCAGCCGCATCCTGTCCTATCATGAGGGGCGGTTTGAGGGACTTTGCGAGCTCTACCGAAAAGGAAACCTCACAAGCGTTTTGCCACACAAAGAAGGTAAAAAGCATGGGCAAGCAAAGTTCTATGATTCCAACGGGAATCTCATTACCACCATTGAGTACGCCCAAGGTCTGCGTCACGGCAATATGCTGTCCTATAACGAGATGGGCAACGTGACCCAGTGTGTGCCTTACGTGGCTGATAAGAGGGAAGGGGTGGCGCAAGGCTACTATCCCACCGGAGAGGTCATGAAGGAGACGACCTATAAGGACGATCGCAAACACGGCCCTCAGATACACTACAACAGGCAGGGAGAGATTTTCCGCGTTGCCCACTACCGGGAAGGCAAGCTCCTGGAGCCGGCAGAAAGTTTCCATCCGAGTCTAGGTGCCGTTAGCGCGTAATCAAAGCCTTTGTGTTATTTTATCGGCTTGCCGAAGTACGTTAAAAAGACCACGTCATTGTCGGGTGTTTTAGCATTTGTGTCATCGTTTACACGTTTCCACACGCACAGGTCCGTGTAGCGCTTTTTTGTGTCCACAAATTCGTAAATGGGTTGGTCATTGGGACCGACGTCCATGATGAAGGGGGCAAGGGTTTCTTCCGTCAGAGCCGCAAAGCCCACTTCTTTTTCCTTCGCGCCATTGCCAGGTTCCTTTTGAATAAGGACGTATCCTTGGCTCAGGATTTCCTTGGGCGTTTTTCCAGCGCAGGGAATGGGCGTTGGGACCTCCGGGAACACGACGGTTTCTTGTTGTGCAAAAAGGGGCGCACTTGCCATAAGTGTGAGCGCGCAAAGGCTGCGCGTGATGGATGTTATTGTCATGGTGTCCTCCCTGTTATGGTTTTCTTTATAAAATAAATTTAGTGATGTCCCTGTCTTGGGCCAAGACGCCCACCGTTGAGCGCACAAGTTCTGGCGTGATCTCAATGGTCTCACCGTCCCGGTCGCTGGCGTGGAAGCTGATGTCTTCCAGGAGCTTTTCCAAAACCGTTTGCAGGCGCCGGGCGCCAATATTTTCAATGTTCTGGTTAATGTCGGCGGCCAGGCGCGCCACTTCTTTGACGCTGTCCTCACGAAAGACAAGGGTGACCCCTTCCGTAGACAAAAGGGCCTCGTACTGTTTCATCAGGCTGAACTCAGGCTCAACCAAGATGCGGCAAAAGTCCGCCTGGGAAAGGGCTTTGAGCTCCACGCGGTTGGGCAGGCGCCCCTGGAGTTCCGGCAGCAAATCCGATGGCTTGGCGATGTGGAACGCACCCGAGGCGATGAAGAGGATGTGGTCCGTGCGCACGGCGCCGTATTTTGTTGTGACCGTTGTTCCTTCAATAAGGGGTAGGAGATCACGTTGGACGCCTTCGCGGCTCACGTCCGCCCCGTGCCGTTGGCTGGAGGCGCAGATCTTGTCAATCTCATCGAGGAAGACGATGCCGTTTTGCTCCACGTCTTTGAGGGCCGCAAGGACTGTCTTTTCTTGGTCAATGAGCTTATCGCTTTCCTCCTCAACGAGGATGCGGTAGGAGTCCGCTACGCTCAGTTTGCGCATCTTGGTTTGCTTGCCAAAGCTCTTGCCAAAAATATCCCCCAGGTTGAGCATGCCCATTTGGGCGCCGGGCATGCCAGGTACATCGATGGTGGGCATCTGCATGCCTGACGTGTCAGAAAGCTCTAGCTCAATTTCGCGCTCGGCGAGTTCTCCTGCGCGCAGCTTATGGCGGAATTTGTCCCGGGTTTCTGGGGTTGCGTTCGCCCCCACAAGGGCGTCAAGGACGCGCTCCTCTGCGGCAGCTTCCGCCTTCACATGCACGTCACGGCGATTCTTTTCCTTATTGGCCGTGATGGCGGCTTCCACAAGGTCGCGAATGATCTGCTCAACGTCGCGCCCCACATAGCCAACTTCCGTAAACTTTGTGGCCTCAACTTTGATAAAAGGCGCGTCCACAAGTTTGGCCAGGCGCCGGGCAATCTCGGTTTTGCCCACACCCGTGGGCCCGATCATCAGGATATTTTTGGGCAGGATTTCCTCGCGCAGGCCTTCTTCTAGCTGCAGCCGGCGCCAGCGATTGCGTAGCGCAATGGCAACGGCCTTCTTAGCTTCCTCCTGTCCCACAATATAGCGGTCCAGCTCAGACACAATTTCACGGGGCGTTAGAAAAGTCTTCATGATGGGATCTCAATGCTTTCAATCAAAATGTTGGCGTTGCTGTAGATGCACATGTTGGCGGCAACCTCCATGGATTTTCTGGCGATGTCCTGGGCCGAAAGACCCTCCACGTCTTTGAGGGCGCGGGCCGCCGCAAGGGCGTAGGGGCCACCTGAACCGATGCCGATGAGCCCATCCTCAGGCTCAAGCACGTCGCCGTTACCCGTTAAGATAAGTGACACGTTTGCGTCCACAACGGCCATCATGGCTTCGAGTTTGCGCAGGTACTTGTCCGTGCGCCACTCCTTGGCGAGCTCCACACAGGCCCGCATAAGCTGGCTGGGATATTGCTCCAGCTTCGTCTCTAGACGCTCGAAAAGCGTGAGGGCGTCGGCGGTGGCACCCGCAAAGCCCACAACCACATTGCCATCTCCAGTTCGGCGTACCTTCCGTGCATTGGATTTAAGGGTAATGTTGCCAAAGGTGATTTGACCGTCTGCGGCCACAACAACTTGGTTGCCTTTGCGCACGGACAAGACTGTCGTGCCGCGCCAAGATGGAAGGGAAGAAGAAGTGTTTTGCATGGGAGCCCTTGACTCATAAGCGAACATATCTCACAAATTAACCGTGTTTGTGTCATTTGTCAGCC
Organism: Pseudomonadota bacterium; assembly: GCA_020161545.1. Lineage (GTDB taxonomy): Bacteria > Pseudomonadota > Alphaproteobacteria > Caedimonadales > UBA1908 > JACESU01. The sequence goes on along the minus strand of JAIUNT010000018.1, from coordinate 2,561 downwards.
CAAAACGTGAAAAGGAGGGCGCGCCCTATGTCCTATGATCCCCAAAATATCTTCGCAAAGATCCTGCGCCAGGAGATCCCTTGCAAGAAAATCCTTGAAAACCAGTGGGCGCTCGCGTTCCACGATATCAATCCGCGGGCGCCCATCCACGCCCTTGTGATCCCCAAGGGCGCCTATGTGTCTAGCGCCGATTTCTACGCGCGGGCGCGTGACGAAGAAATCGCGGGCTTCTACCGCTTTGTGGGGGAGGTGGTGGCCCATTTGGAACTTGAGGCGCCAGGCTATCGCCTTTTGTCCAATTGTGGGGTTAACGGTGGCCAAGAAGTGCCCCATTTCCATGTCCACATCTTTGGCGGCAGGGCTCTCGGTCCTATGCTGGCAAACGCGGGGTAAGGGGTTATGTGGTGCGCACTGACACATCGCTGTGTACTGGAGGTGAAGGGCGAGGACGCCACAGCCTTTCTCCAGCGCCTTATCACCCAGGATCTCGTGAAACTTGAAACGCAGCCCGCCCTTTACGGGTTGCTCCTGAGCCCCCAGGGTCGTTTTCTCCATGATTTTCTCATTACGAAGGAGGGTAACTCTCTTTTCCTTGAGTGTGAAAAGGACCGCGTGCAGGATTTGATAGAGACACTGACGCGCTTTCGCCTGCGGTCCAAGGTGGAGATGCACGTGACGGACCGGCTCCTTTACGCCTGGTGCGGGGAGGGGGAGGCGCCGCAAAGTGAAGAGGTGCTTACCCTGTACCAGGATCCGAGACTCGCCCCCCTTGGGATGCGTGCCCACACTGCCAAGCCTTTGATGGGCGCGAGGGGGTGGGAAGACTACAACGCCCGGCGTATTGCTTTGTGCGTGCCGGAGGGCAGCCTTGATATGGAGGTGGGCCGTGCGATCCCGGCCGAGTACGGCGTCGTGGCACTGAACGGCGTTGATTTCCAAAAGGGATGCTTTATGGGGCAAGAGCTGACCGCGCGCGCCGAGTTTACAGGCAAAGTGCGCAAGGGCCTCGTGTGCGTGAGCTTTGACGCCCAAGCACCAGCGCCCGGCACACCTGTGTTTGCGGGTAAAGACGACATCGGGCATACCCTGTCCTGTCAAGGGAATCTTGCATTGGCGCGCGTGCGCACTGATGCACTTGGCGAAGTGTCAGTGCTGACATGTGCGGGTGAAACCGTTTCCTTCCACCAAGGAACTTACTAAAAAAGAATGCGGCCTGCCTGGTAAGGGGCAGGCCGCGGCAACTCCAATGAGACTAGAATGACTGGCTCCAAAGGTCCATGACGACCGTATCCAGTTTGTAAAGGCCGCTTATTTCTTTGTTAAGCTCCTCTCTTTTGGAAGGATCTTTTCTGATTTCGTCCGTCAGCTTGCCCTTGCGAACACTAATCAGGCCGTCCAAAATTTTGGCAACAGCGTCTGCAGTGAGCATCGAGCCATCCTTACCATCTTTCAACTTAGCCAAAGCCATGAAGTCAGGAGTCTGACCTGTCTCAACGGCTTTTTTGATGATGGTCGTTACATTTTGTTGTTGCTCAGTTGTGAGGGGTGCCCCCTCAGAGGTGCCATCATAAATGCGGTATTTTGTTGCAAGCCCCTCCAGCGCTCCAAGGTTCTCGTTTAGGGATTTGAGGGACTTTGCCGTTGTCCAATCGCTCTCCTCCTGAGCGGTTAGGTCAGAGGCGTAAATGTGTGCGGTTGGTGTAAGCGCGAGGACGCACGCCGTTGTGAGTAAGGTTGCTATTTTTTTCTGCATGGTATTCTCCTGCGTTCAAATTTTATGGCCCGGTTAAAATACCACGCCATAATGTCATTTGGTAAAATTTGATGGGAGTCTGTTTTAGGCTTTTACTCAAAAAGTTGCGCTCCAAGCGTCCGATATAAGGAGATTGAGGGCGCTGAGCTCGTTTCTGGCATTTACAAGCCTGGGTATTGAGTTTCGCCTTCTTCTCATTGAGGAGGAGAGCGCGTCTTGGGCGCTGCCAATGAGCTCATTCAATATATGGGCAACTGCTTGATCTGTATTGGGCTCGCACTCCTCTAGAATGGCAAAAAAATCAGGTATCTGGTCTTGGGTGATGGCGGCTTTTACAATCAGTCTGACCGCATCTTTTTGTTCATGGCTTAGGGCTACTTGTTCTTCATACCCGCAAGAGAAGCGATATTGTTCAATGTGGAGGTCAAGCTCACTCAGGTAAGGCTGCAAGCGATCAAGAGAGGGCTTTGTTGTTTCCAGCAGCTCCTGTTTCAATTGAGGCTGCGACGCATAAGTGGGCACTTGCCATACCAGGGTGAGAATGCCGTAAGCAATGGTAATGAGTTTTGTGCTCTGATGCATTGCATTCTCCCTTATAGTTTTTATGACATCATTTGTTATTATGCACAGGGTCTTTATACTTTTTTATAACCTTATTTTATGGAAAGATAAGGCTGCAGACTATATCAAAAAGCGGAGCCTTTCAAAAAAGTGCAAGCATCGTTTGAAATGAGGGAAGAGGATGGCCAGACGCGTCTTGTGTGCAGCGGCGTGTGGCGTACCCTTTCCCTTGCCCAAGCGTTTCAAG
>JAIUNT010000017.1 GCA_020161545.1 Pseudomonadota bacterium | reverse complement strand
CTGCCAGTGCTGATGCACCGTGCGCGCCAGCGCGCGGATGTAGCCCGGATCGTCGTGGAAGCGGTTGACGAAGCGCAGCGCGGGCACATGGCGCTGCTGCCTGGCCCAGTCGCCCACGGCGTCGGTCACGCTGGCCGTGGTGGTGCCCGAGTACTGCGGGTACAGCGGCAACACCAGCACGCGGGTGCAGCCGCGCGCTTTCAGCTCATCCAGCTGCGCCGCGATCGACGGTTGGCCGTAGCGCATCGCCAGCCGCACGCTCACGTCGTGGCCGCGCTCACCCAGGTAGCCGCGCAGCAGCACCGCCTGCTTGTGGCTCCACACCGCCAGCGGCGAGCCCTCGGGCGTCCAGATGGCCTGGTACTTGGCGGCCGACCGGGCCGGCCGCGTGCGCAGGATCACGCCGTGCAGGATGGGCTTCCAGAGCGCACGGGGGATTTCGACCACGCGCGGGTCGCTCAGAAATTGCGCCAGATAGCGGCGCGTGGCCGCCGTGGTGGGCGCTTCGGGCGTGCCCAGGTTGCACAGCAGCACGCCGGTGCGCGGCGCCTGGTTTGGCGTCGGCGCTGGTTCGGGTCGAAAGGACATGCGTTATTTTCCGCCATGCCCGGGCACCACCATGCGCCGTCACAGCCCGATGCACAATGAAAAACCCCGCTACCTTTTGGATAGCGGGGTTTAGGGATGGCTTGGTAGGTCGTGCAGGATTCGAACCTGCGACCAACGGATTAAAAGTCCAATTCTAGCACCGTTTTGCATGGTTGATTTATGTAGGTATACTCTATGCAAATCAACACGTTACCGAGCTTCGATGAAATTTCAGTGTTGATTGATATGTGGCGTTTTCGCTGAAATCCTCTTACATCTGCCGTTACGCGCCTAGGATGTAAGAGAACACGGATACCGAGGTTTTGTGATGGCAAGAATACCGTTTACCGCTGGCCGGGTTGCGGGTTTCAAGTGCCCGACGGACAAGAGGCAGGCTTTCCTGTGGGATACCGCAGCTCCAGGGCTGGGCCTGCGGGCAACACCAGCGGGCACGCCCGCCTATGTCTTCCAAGGGGTGTTTGCTGGCACGTCGGTACGCATCACCATCGGCAACCCCAGCGCCTGGAGCATCGCCCAAGCCCAGGCGAAGGCACGCGCGCTTTTTGCCCACTTTGAAAAGACCGGTGATGACGCACCCGTTGGCAAAGCGGACGAAGCGATTCTTCAAAAAGCCATTGCCGTTGCAAGCGCGTTTAAGCCCAGTGTGTCAAACAAGTATAAGCTGCTTTCTTACGCAGCTCAGCTTGCCCTGCGCCTGGGTGATGACAAAACGGCTAGCGCGTGCATAAAGGCAATCAAGGAAGCGCCTGGTCAGTATGTGACGGGCATTGCACGTGATCGGGCTGAGGCTGTGGAGGCAATTTTGCTTGTGAAGAAGTTGGAGAACGGGAGATAAGCACTTGACAGGGTTGGTCCCTAGGGCGCCAGTTTTGGCGGTATTTGGGCCTTAAGTGGCGCGGGTCGTCATTTGAACGGCGACAGTCACACGGTGAGTCCTTGAGTAGTACAGATCAGCAAGAAAGCTCCAAGCTTGTGGGGCAAGGAGCTTTCTCACCTCATGAATGCGTTCAGCTCTCTTGTTACTGAGCTTTCTGCAATTTCAGAGCACTCTCTTTAAAGTCGCGTCTGCCTTCGAATTCATTGGGTTCAGCCATGATTAAGTATAGCTTTAAAAATTCATCGCGCTCGGGGCCGGGCTCGAGAGATTTGAGATCAATCAAGAGTAAGCCCAGCATGTCCGGTATGTCCATTCGCTCAACAAGCCCATCTATTCCATCTGTCTTGAGCCTGTTGCAGGCGTTCAGTGTGTACTTCATGAGCAGGTGTTTCTCTTGGTATAGGGCGCAGTAACTCTCTAAGTTTTTGAAGAATGTCACGCGGCTTGCACGTTCGGCCTCACTCCTGGCCGCCGATGCGCCCGCCTCTTGTGCGCTTATGACGCTCAAAAAAGCCAGCACGAGGGCCCCTGATTTGTAAAAAGAGGTCATGATATAACTCCCATAACTATTTGATGATTCAGACAGCTTAAGGTTATAAAAAAAATGGTTAAAAAAGAGTTGCTGTTGCATTGCGTTGTCGCAAGAGGCGCTCTCAGCATAGAGCCACCTTGGGGTTTGTCCCCAAGGTGGTTTTTTGATGGGTTTAGATCATGGCCATACCGCCATTAACGTGGAGGGTTTGCCCTGTCACGTAAGCGGCTTCATTGCTGGCAAGGTAGGCAACGGCGGCGGCAATGTCCGCACTCGTCCCCATGGCGCCCATGGGAATGTTTTTCAACAGCGCTTCCTTTTGTGCGTCGGGCAGGGCGTCTGTCATGGCGGAAGCCATAAATCCTGGGGCCACACAGTTGAGGGTAATGCCGCGGCTGGCAACCTCCAAAGCGATGGACTTGGTCATGCCAATGAGCCCCGCCTTTGAGGCGCAGTAGTTGGCTTGTCCGGGATTGCCTGTCACACCCACAATGGAGGTGATACTCACGACACGTCCCCAGCGCTGCTTCATCATGTGCTTTAGGCTGCTGCGAATCAAAATGAAGGCGGCTTTTAGGTTGACGTCCAGCACCGCGTCAAAGTCCTCGTCCTTCATGCGTAGGGCAAGGCCATCCCGGGTAATGCCGGCGTTATTGACGAGGATGTCCACCCCGCCCCCCATGAGGGTTGCTGCGTGATCCACAAGACCCGCCACTTGTTCTGCGTTATCCAATGGGCACACGGCCACATGGGCGTTCCCAAGTGTGTGCGCCAGTTCCTCAAGGGCCCCTTGGCGGGTACCGCTCAGTGTAAGGGTGGCCCCTTGCTTGGCAAGCGCTTGCGCAATGCCTTGGCCCAGGCCTCCTGCGGCGCCCGTGAGTAAAACGCGTTTTCCTTCAAGTGAGAACATGGGGGCTTCCTTTCCTATGCGTGCGTTAAAAAGAGATCAATGTCTTGGGGTGTGGCGATGTTGGCGAGCGTTGTATTGGCGTGAATGCGCTTCATAAGGCCCGTGAGCACTTTGCCGGCTCCAACCTCCACGAGGCGTGTGATCCCACGCCCGGGCAGCGTCTCCATGGATTCACGCCAACGCACGCGGCCTGTGACCTGGCGCACGAGGCTGTCCTTCACATCCTCCAGGGCAATCACGTCTGCTGTGACATTGGCAATGAGGGGAAAGGTGAGGGGAGAGAGGGGCGTATCTTTCAGGACCTGGGCCATGCGTGTGGCTGCCGGCTGCATGAGGGAGGAGTGGAATGGCGCGCTGACCCCGAGGCGCACGGCGCGCTTGACGCCCATGTCCTTGGCGACCTCAAGGGCGCGGTCCATGGCGTCGGTGTGTCCACTGATCACAATTTGGCCCGCACCGTTATCGTTGGCGATCTCACATACCTCGCCCTCGGCCGCCGCCAAACAAATGGCCTCCGCCAGGGCCAGATCTGCCCCCAGAAGGGCCGCCATGCCCCCTTGCCCTGGGGGTACCGCCGCCTGCATGGCGTTTCCACGCTCGCGCAGCACAAAGGCCGCGTCACGTAGGCTTAAGGAATCTGCCGCCACTAGGGCTGTGTACTCGCCTAATGAGTGCCCCGCAACGCACCCAATGCGCGACGGAGAAAGGGCGTCGCCGCCTTGGTTTTGTAAAACCCGCCACGCGGCGATGGAAACGCACATAAGGGCAGGTTGGGTGTTGTGGGTCAGGGTTAGCTCTGCCTCATCACCTGAGAAAATCAGCTTGGATAGGTGCTGGCCTAAGGTCTCGTCTACCTCAAGAAAGACGTCCCGTGCCTCTTCAAAGGTGTCGAAAAGCTCTTTGCCCATACCAACAAATTGGGATCCTTGTCCCGGAAATACAAAAGCGTCCATCGCATTCACTCGATTGTTTTAACTGCGGGCTTAGAGTGAAGGGGGCAGGGTCCACTGTCAAGCCTATATAGCCAACCCCTTATAATTTCGGGATGCGTCGTTCGCCGCTCGTGTATACTTATACACGTCGCTTGCCTCACGTCCTGTCCCGAAATTAAAGTGCTTTAGCTATAGCGCACACCCTTTTAAATGATGACAGCGTCAGGCGTCGGGATAAGGCGTGCTCACTTATGTCTTTATAAGCTCCGCGCGCCTTACCCTTGCCTTCCTCGTCCTGATTTAAAATGCTTGTCCGCTATTATTTTACAGGTGTTTAGCTATGCGGCGATGCTTACTGCCGGGTAAGATCCTTGATCATTTCGCCAAAGCCCAGGAGCTCACGCAGCACATTTGCCTTGAGGGCTTTGCCAGCCTCAACCACTGCGGCGTGCTCATATCCTGTTTCTGCGTAAGTGGCCAGACGCGCTGCAAAGGCCTCATCAGACTCACCGCGTCCAGGGAATGTGGACACAAAGGGATGTCCATGATCCGTCCAAGGCAGAGACATTTGAATGCCTGTGATATCGGCAGCCGCGTCAGTGTCTTGGGGCGCAAACTGATGATAGATGTGCTGCCATGTGCCCTGACGCATGGAGAGATCCACAAGGCCCAGACCATAAAGAACGGACACAGGGTCCATGGCCTTTGGCTTGTAACCCCATGCGAACTCAGTATGGAGCTTTTCGACCATGTTTTTGCTCTCGAGGGCGGCTTTTGGGAGAAAAGCGTTATACCCCAAAACCTCTAATCCTTGTGCGTAGAGGGGAAAATGTCCCTCAGCTTCGTCAAAGACGGGCGCATAAAAGATAGTGCCTGAGTCAACCACATGGAGGCTCTCATAGAGGGTTGGATTGGCTGCCACGCTTTGAAAGAAGCCTGTGAAAGCGCTTGGATCAATACGTGCATTCCAAGAGCCACCCGGGCGCTTTTCTTGGCGGTTAAACAGTGTCGAGTGGGGCGTTTCAATGCGCCCGATCACGCTTATATTGGGGATGTGTTGTGTCAACTCTGGTGCATGCTCGGCCAGATCAAGGGACAGACGTGCGCTGCCACCGCTGAGCAAAAAGGCTTTGTGGGTTTGGTAACGCCCTTGGAGAAGCTCAAGAACGCCGTGCGCGCCGTGTGTGGGGTGAATCTGAGAAATCAGGGTTTGCGCGTCCGCGTCATATCCCATGCCAAAGTTACCCAAATAGGGGTTCACATAGGGCTCTTTCGTGTCTGTCGTACGGGTGCGGGTGCCTTGCACAACGCGAAGGTCCACAACATTTCTACCAAAGTGGCTATTGAGAAAGTTGGCAAGGGAGAAAAAGTCAACGGCGGCGTCTTGGGCACGCAGACCCAGTGTGGCAGGCAGTGTCTTCAAAAAGGCAACAGTCAATGGATCTGTGTAGTGCGCCTTGGCAAGGGGCATATCCTCGTCCCACTCACCGGACGCGGCAACTTGTGCAGAAAGAGTTAAAGCGTCCTGGGATGTATACTCATCATCTGTGTAAACAATCACACCTAAAGCCGATTCGGCGCCAGCTTGAACGTGAGCCTTCACCGCAAGACCTACGGCAACAATGCCCGCCAGGTTGCTGTCAGGATCGGTCTCATAGTCGTTGGCCAGAACCATCACGGTCTTGCCACCGCGCGCTAAATTATTGGCGAGCGGGTGAAGGATTGTGTCATCTTGGCATTGGTGAGAAGCAAAGATGAGAGACGTTGGGCAAGCCACAAGGCTTAGACCGAGGGAGGCAGATGCTAAGTATTTTTTCAATGACAGGACTCCTAAAGCGAGAAAAGAATGGGCAAACCACACCGCACTCTACCTGTATAGATAAGCGTTTGTTCCTGTAATTCAGGCTAAAAGAAGAAAAAGAACTTACATGGGCGCAAGCGCAGGGGGCGCGATGATGTCCTCAACCGCCACAATAACGTCCTCCAGACCCCAGCCCTTTTCGCTGCTGGTGGCCAGAAGAACCGGGAAGGCGGCGGGGTGGGTGTCGATCTCCTTGCGGGTGCGCTCGATCATCTTCGTGCGTGCGGCTGAAGAGATCTTGTCCATCTTGGTTAGGATCACTTGGTAGGACACGGCGGACTCGTCCAGAAGCTTCATGACCTCCAAGTCATTCTTCATGATCCCATGACGCGCATCAATGAGAAGAAACACGCGCTTGAGGCTCACGCGCCCACGCAGGTAATCCTTCACAAGGCGCGTCCACGCATCCACCATGGCTTTGGGCGCCTTGGCGTAGCCATAGCCCGGCATATCCACAAGGTAAAGACGCTCGTCCCAGGTGAAGAAGTTCAGCATTTGGGTGCGCCCCGGCGTGTTGGAGGTACGCGCCAGTCCCTTGGCGCCCACCAGGGCGTTCAAGAGGGAAGACTTCCCCACATTAGACCGCCCCGCAAAGGCGATCTCTGGCAAAGCCATGGGGGGGAGGCCCTTTAAGGAAGGGGTCGACGTCACAAAGGTGCACGCCTTGCCCTTCAAGAACTGTGGCGTGCGCTTCTCTTCGTCAGGGACTACGCACGCGTCTTCGTTATCGCTCATGGTTCTTACGCCTTATTTGCGTGGGGCAGCTTTGTCGCCCGACTCATGATGAAGGCCTGCTGCGCGATGGTCAAAAGATTGCTCCATGTCCAGTAGATCACGAGGCCTGCCGGGAAGCTGGCGCAGATGTATGTGAACATGATGGGCATGATCAAGAAGACCTTTGCTTGGGCAGGATCCGTTGGTGCGGGATTGAGCTTTTGCTGCGCCCACATGGTGAGTCCCATGATGAGTGGCCAGGCGCCCAGCATCAAGAAGGTGGGCGGCGTCCAGGGGATCAGGCCAAACAGATTAAAGACCGTTGTGGGGTCCGGAATGGACAAGTCATGGATCCAACCAAAGAAGGGCGCTTGGCGCATCTCGATGGAGATGTAAATCACCTTATAAAGGGCAAAGAACACAGGGATCTGGACGAGCATGGGCAAGCAGCCAGAAACGGGATTCACCTTCTCGCGCTTGTAAAGTTCCATCATCTCCTGATTGAGGCGCATTTTATCATCTGCGTAGCGTTCTTGAAGCTTCTTCACCTTGGGCTGCAAATCCTTCATGCGTGCCATGGAGCGATACTGCTTGTTGGCGATGGGCAAGAAGGCGAGCTTCAAAAGAAGGGTCAGGAACAAGATCGCCACCCCAAAGTTACCCAGATAATCATAGGCAAAGGTGAGGAAGTAGAACGTGGGCTTGGTGATCAGATAGAACCAGCCAAAGTCCACAGCCTTATCAAAGTGAGGCACGCCGAGTTTGTCCTCATAGGAATCAAGAAGCGACAGGACCTTGGCACCCGCAAACAAATGGGCGGTGGTTGTCAGGGACTTGCCACTCTCAAGGACCCCAAGATCCTCCATATAGTCTGTCTGATAGGATGGACGACCACCCAGCTCTAGGTAGCGGTAATGGGCCTTGAGCGTGTGCTTTTGGTCAGGGATAAGGGCCGTCAACCAGTACTTGTCCGTGATACCCATCCAGCCACCAGTTGTGTTTTCTGTGACAATTTTCTTATCTTTGAGCTTGTCATACTTGTACTCGATGAGGGAGCTGTTCATGTAACCCACGGGCCCCTCATGGAGGATGAAGAGGTCATCTGTTTTGGGTGTATCTTGACGGCTGATCTGGCCGTAGGGCGCCACATGGACAGGGGCGTTTGTATTGTTGGTAACCTTTTGGGTGACGCTGATGAGGTAATCCTTATCCACAGCAATGGTGCGCTCGAATTCAAGGCCTTGTCCATTATCCCATGTGAGGGTGATGGGCGCCTCGGGTGTGAGCTTTGTGGCGGTTGTCTGCCACTGGGTTTTCTGGTCGGGCACGCGCACGCTTTTGCTGCTTGCAACCCAGCCCATTTGGGCATAGGTCGCGTGGGCAGTTTGCTCAGGCGACAAAAGGGTTACAAAGGGGCTGTCTTTGCTTGGGGAAAGGCGGTACTGGGTTAGGACCACATCGTCAATACGATCACCCGTGAGAGGAATACTTCCCTTAATGAAGGGTGCGTCGATGGGAATACGGGCACTGGTTTGCAGAGCGTCAGCGCGCGACACAAGGGTCACTGGGCGGCTAGCCTCGCTTGGAGCCAGTTGCACCTCAGCTGTCTTTTGCACAGGTGCCTGTGTGGGCGTGGGTGCCGGGAAGAAGTGACTCCATCCCAGGAATATCAGAACCGACAGCACACCAAAAATGATAAAATTTCTTTTGTCTTCCGTACCCATGGTTTTACCTTTTTTTCCTCAATGAAAGCGATGATAACGAAAATTGTACTGGCACGCTATCCTCTCCAGAGCCACCCCAGGGATGACACCTTAAGATTCTGTGCGCGCCTAAAAGCAGTCCCTTTAAAACGCCGTGACGCTCAAGGGCCTGCCTTGTGTAGTCAGAGCATGAAGGGTAGAAGCGGCAGCGCGGACCTAAAAGGGGAGACAGCGTGAGCTTGTAAAGGGCGATAAGTGAGGTGAGGAGACGCCGCATCATGTTGGGTCATCCTCTTTCAAAACACGCTCTAGGTGGGAAAGACCCCACCGCACGTTTGCCACAAGGTCGGCGTAAGGGTGATCAAAGGAGCCTGGTCTTGCGATTAAAACAACATCGCCAAGGGACCACTCTTTCTGTGAAAGGATTTCACGCACTGCCGCACGCAAACGTCTTTTGACTTTGTTGCGCACCACCGCGCCGCCAACTTTTCTTGAAACAGTATAGCCCACCCGAATCTGATTGTTGTGAGATTCACAAGGGCGGGCTCCTTGAAGGATAACAGATTGTGTCACCCACTTTTTGCCCTGTTGTGCCAGCGCGCGAAATTCGCGATTCTTTTTAAGGGTCGGAAACGTGGCACGCAGAGACTTAAACCTTTAGGCAGAAAGACGTGCACGACCCTTGGCGCGACGACGGTTCAAAACCAAACGACCACCTGTTGTTTGCATACGTGCACGAAAACCGTGGCGACGCTTGCGAACCAGCACGCTGGGTTGATATGTTCTTTTCATGTTTGACTCCTAAATCAAAAAGGATGCACCCCACAAAAGAATGGGGTGCTCCAAAAGTAATACTAGCGCTTGGAGAACTGGAAGCTACGACGTGCTTTACGCTTACCGTACTTCTTACGCTCAACCACACGGCTGTCACGTGTGAGAAAACCTTCAGGCTTCAAAACAGCGCGCAGTGTGGGCTCGTAATATGTCAATGCCTTGCTGATGCCGTGACGAACCGCACCGGCTTGTCCGGAAAGACCACCACCAGCAACGGTGCAGATCACGTCAAAGTGTGTCTCGCGCTTTGTGTGTACGAGAGGTTGACGCATCAGCATTTGCAAAACGGGGCGACCAAAATAAACATTGCCTTCACGACCGTTCACCGTAATGCGGCCTGTGCCAGCCTTAATCCATACACGGGCAACAGCGTCCTTACGCTTGCCTGTGGCATAGGAACGACCAAGTGAGTCGATCTGTGGCTTAGCCTCAACAACAGCAGGGCTAGCAGGTGTTGCGGACTTGAGGGACTCAAGACCTACTGAATCTTTTGCCATGTTTATTGGCTCCTTCTATTCTTTGGGTTCATGGCACCAACATCCAAAGGCTCAGGCTGCTGAGCGTCATGGGGATGAGCTGGACCAGAATAAATGCGCAGATTCTTAAGCTGAGCACGTCCCAACGGGCCCTTTGGCACCATGCGTGTAATGGCTTTTTCAAGCACACGCTCTGGGAAACGACCTGCCAGGAACTGTCCTGCAGTACGCTCTTTGATACCGCCTGGGTACCCTGTGTGCCAGTAGTAGACCTTATCGTCTAGCTTGTTACCGGTTAGGGCAACTTTTTCAGCGTTGATGATAATGATATTGTCACCACAGTCCACATGGGGTGTGTACTCAGGCTTGTGCTTACCGCGTAGGCGATTTGCAACCAACGAAGCCAAGCGTCCAAGCACAAGGCCGTCTGCGTCAATCAAGACCCACTTTTTGTCAACCTCAGCAGGTTTTAGGGAAAAGGTTTTTCTCATGGTATGTAATCTTTTTTCCAAACAAACACAGGCCGCCTGAGTCCAGGCAACCACGAAACTTAGGACACTGATACTCTACTTGATGGGCAGCGTCAACGAAAAAAGCATATGATCTGGGACAAGATTCTGATGAAAAGAGTCGAGGGCACTTGACGCTCTGATAAAATCGGACCAGGATGAACGTACATTGATGAGTAACAGGATACACGACCATGGGCATGAACTGGTCCAGCGCACATAAAAAAAAATATCATAACGAGTTGCGCCCCATCGATCACATGATTGCCTACTCCGATGCGTTTTGCGCCGTGACCGGATGGAACATGCAGCGCATTGGACGCTTGCGTTATCTGGAGTCTGGGATTGAGCACTCTCTTTTCAATTGGGTTTATGGCGCGCCCAGCACTCTGACATCTCAACAGATGAAAGACTTTATCAATTTGCTTGGGAAAGCGCCCGCCTCGTGGCTCTGCACAACTGAAGAATCCCCCCATATGCAGCCGTTTTTGGACGCACTTCCCATTGCGCATATGCATCAGGTGAAGGGCGTGACCTTTGATCTTTCTGATCTTGTCTTGCCTGACTTAAAGGATGTCTCTGATTTGAAAATCAGGGCAGTCGCTAATCACAATGAGATGCGCACCTTTGATCGCCTTTCTGCGCCCACTTTTGTCCATGAAGAGGGTATGGTCATGAATTTCATGCGGGGATTGCCCGCAAAAAAACCAAATGTGCACAAACTTGAGTGCTATCTGATTGAATATAAAGGCCGTCCCGTGGGCTTCTTCCAAACCTATGTTTATGAAGATGTTTTGGGCGTCTACTGGGGCGGAATTCTGCCGGAAGCGCGTAATCGTGGCATTGGCTCGGCTGCGCTGGCCAAAACACTGGAAACGACGCGGGATCAAGGGTATAAGGCGCTTGTGGCGCATCTCCTGCCCTCGTCCTGGTCTCTGGTTGAGCGTTTCATGCCACAAAAGGAAGAACTTCTAGATTTCTACGTTTTGATGCCCTAATTGCTCCTCTATTTTTTGTGTGTTACTATCCCTATGTAAAAAGTAAAAACGGGGAAAGTTATAATGATGAAAGCGTTTGTTTTTAGTTTGGCGGGACTTGTTCTTAGCGCTCCTTATGTCTACGGGCTAACGGCGCCACAACCACAAGCCCTTGCAAAAGACGATTTGGTGAGGGTTTGCCCACCCAGCCTGACGGCAAGTCAAATTAAAACGCTCCAGGGGGATGAATCCTCATCCAGCTATGGCAATAATATTAACTTCTTCTCACCCATCACAGTCCCGCAGCTTCAGGCTGAAGGGCTCTTACCTGGAGACGTCCATGGCGTTGCAGGGGGATCTTTGCTGGAGTTTGCAAGGGATCCAAAAACCACCGGTAACATTGTGGGTGGTCGAGGGTTTACCTGGTCCAGCGTCCAGAGCGGGAAAACAAAGATTGAGCGCGCTGATGCGGTCATCGAAGATGGAAAACTTGCCTGCATTTATCGCTATAAGCGTTCATACCTGGGAGGAGACGCCTCTTTTAAAATTTATTTGGTGGGTAAAGATCGCCACGCTCAATAGCCAAGATCTAGGGAGGACGCCATGGCAATAGACACACATTTGACGGGGGGGTGCTTTTGTGGCGCCGTGAGATTTCGCCTTGAGGCCTCGCCCCTTAAGATTGGCGTGTGTCATTGTCAGGCCTGTAAAAAACTAACGGGCGGGACCTCTTGGTCCTTTGCCCTTGTATTGGCGGACGCGCTTCACGTGAGCGGTGAGGTGCGTGAAGTGACGCGCATGAGCGAGAGCGGATATCCCGTTCATGTGGGTTTTTGCCCCGCTTGTGGGACAACTCTTGCCAGCCGCTCCGATCACTGGGCCCAGTTTCGCACGCTTTCGGTGGGCGCTTTTGATGAAACAGAGGGGCTGACCACATCCTTTCACATCTGGACGAAGAGCGCATACCCTTGGGAGATCATGCCCGAAGGGGCGCGCTGTTTTGAAAGACATCTTCCTGAAAAAGCCCCTTCATAGGGCCCTCACTTAAAAGCTTGCCCTCAAGCCCACCCCAAAGCGCTCACTTGAGTCATAGTTTGCACCGATGGCCCACGTCTTATTCAAGTCCCACCGCAGTGTGAGCGTATAGTCACGGTCCGTATTCCAGGCCCAGTCAAAGGAGAGGCGATCACTCAACTGGTGTGTATTGGCAAGGGCAAAGCGCACTTTTCCTGTGTGTCCCATATCAAGGGACGCGTCGATCAAAAGGGGCAGGGTATAGCGCGCACCTATAAGGGGCATGTTCTCACGCTTGTCATCCTCTAACCGAAAACGACCGCCCACATAAACCCCAAGAAAGGTCGTGATGTAACGCGTATAGGCTGCCTCAATCTCATAGTCGCGGGTATAGGCTCGGCGCGCATTCAAAGAGACGCGGTTCTCAACATGCATGAGGGTCGTCTCAAGCTCAGAAAAATTGGAAAAAACGTCCATGTGGGCGGCGTGAAACCACAGATCTCCATGCTCACTGGCGTGGGAGCCCCCGTGCCGCGCCAGACGAGGATCAAGTTTGCTGCCGGCGTAGTGCAAGACGCCGCCCATGCCAAGCTTCATGTGATAAAGGTTATGGCAATGGAAAATCCAGTCCTTGTCTTCATTGGCGTCCATCTCAATGACGGTGGTTTCAAAGGGTGAGACGCTGACCGTATGCTTCAAGGGGCTATAGGCGCCTTGCCCGTTGAGGACACGGAAAAAGTGCCCGTGGATGTGGATGGGGTGATCCATCATGGTTTCATTGATGAGGGTAAAGCGCACGACCTCGCCCTTCTTAATGACAATTTTGTCGGCCGCATACATGGGGGTGTCGTTGATGGTCCACACATAACGCTCCATGGATCCCGTCAGCTTCAGGGTAATGTTGCGCACAGGCTTCTCGCCAGGAAGGGCGGTTTTGTGGGTTGCCCGCAAGGGGGCGTAGGAGGCAAAGGTCTCAACCTGGGCAGGTGCGCCTGGTTTTTTGGACGCGTGCGCCGTGTGTCCCATGCTTGCCATGTCATGACCCATATGTGCCATACCGTGTCCGCCCATGTTTGCCATGTCGTGGCCGCCCATGGTGCCATGGTCCATCTCCATAAGCAGCACGTCAGGTTTTTCGTAAATGGGCGCCGCGACCTTGGGGCCTTGCCCGACAAAGGCGGAGGCAAATCCTGTACCATCCGTGGCACTTGCGCGCAGCTCATAGGCCTTGCCCTCAGGTACGTCCACAAGCACGTCTAAGGTCTCCGCCATGGCCATGCGGGCACGCTGGGTGGTGAAGGGCGTCACATCAACGCCGTCGGCCGCCACAACGGTCATGGGGCCGCCTGCGTACTCCACCATGAAATAGGACGAGGCGGCGGCGTTCACCAGGCGCAGCTTCACGCGCGCTCCTGCCTTCGCGCTGCCAACGGATGAGGTGCGCTTGCCATTGATGAGAAACGCGTCATAGCCGATATCGGATAAATCCATGGGCGACATGCGCGCCCACGCGTTTTTGAGGCGCACCTCCACAGCGTCCCAGCCTTTCTCGAAGATTTTTTTCCAGGACTGGACCGAGTCCTTTTTCAGCGCGTAATAGTCCGGGTCCTTTTTGATGTTGGCCAAGATGTCTTCAGGTTTTTCATCACTCCAGTCCGACAGAACAAGGACGTGCTCTTCCTGTGGTTTATCTTGAGCTGGGGTCTCCCCTTCAAGGACGATGGCGCCGTAGAGGCCTTGCTGCTCCTGCAGTCCCGCGTGGGCGTGGTACCAATAGGTGCCGGTGTGGGTGATGGGAAAGTGGTAATGAAACGACCCGCCTGGC
Source organism: Pseudomonadota bacterium (assembly GCA_020161545.1). Classification (GTDB taxonomy): domain Bacteria; phylum Pseudomonadota; class Alphaproteobacteria; order Caedimonadales; family UBA1908; genus JACESU01. The sequence goes on along the minus strand of JAIUNT010000017.1, from coordinate 17,247 downwards.
TCAATGGGCAGCTGGTTCACGAAAGGCACGCCGTCCATGTTGTTGGGCACCAACACCCCGTGCCAGTGAAGGGACGTGGGCTCGCTCAGATGATTGATGACATGAATGCTCAGCTCATCTCCCAGGCGCGCTCTTAAGGTTGGTCCCGGAACCGTCCCATTGATGGTGAGGGCGCAGGCGCTTTTCCCCGAAAAGGACACAGGCGTCTTCCCAATATGAAGTGTATAGGACACGACTTTTGCCAGAAGAGGGGCCGCGCTCACCAAGCCTATTGCAAGGACCGCTGCCCACAGCCCTTTACGACTCATCCCCATGTTCCATCTCCCTGTCTCTTTTTGAGATATCATAACACAGGGTCAGGGGTATGGAAGAGGAAGTGTTCTTGCTTCTTAGGCTGCTTTTTCCAGCGTAAAACGGTACTCATTCCCGTTGCCATCATAATAGAAATAAAGGCATCTTTTTGCATCGGTCGATGAGGGGAGCGTAATGCGGGGCCGTCCTGGGCCGCTTGGCTGTGTTCCCACGGCGCCAATGTAGAACTGCGCATGCCATTTCTGACCATTAAAAACCGTGGAAACATTCACCTCAGAGGCTCCGTTCTGACGGGGTGCCCCGTAATGTAGGTTTTCTGGTAACTTCTGGAGGAATGCATTGTCGGTGGTCAGGCTCAGGCATCCGCGGGGAGAACCTTGAATCACACTGACAATTTGGGTGTCACTGCGAGCGTTTTGCAAATCAAGGGGCGGCACATTTTCACTGGACGCCGATGCGTGAGCAACTGACGCACCAGATAAAAGGGCGCATACACTTAAGGCGGGCAAGATGTACTTCATGACGGTTCTCCTTCCACAGATTCCGGCATCCTATCATTTCTTTACACTTCATATCTTACGCCGGGTGTGTAAAATTTTCGTTAAAAGGGAAGTGGATGTGGGTTGCTGTACACCTTCTTTGTCATAAAGCTGGCAAGGGGCAGAAAGAGATGTTCCGGAAGGACGTTTGGCGCAAACCACTGCCAGGCGCGGGTTTTATGGGGTTCGCAGTTGACGATCTCCTGACCAGGGGGCAGATCCGCGCGCATGAAAAGAGAGATGTAGTGCTTGCCATCCCCTTCAAAGACATCGTTTGTCATGCCCACAAAGGTGACGTCCTGGACCCGCACGCCCGTTTCTTCCAAAAGCTCGCGCGTTGCGCACCCTTCCAAGGTTTCTCCAAACTCCAGATGTCCGCCTGGTGGGCCCCAGGTGTCCTCCCCGTGAGCACCTTTGCGCTGTCCTAAAAGGAGGTGCCCCTCCCCATTAAAAAGGAGAACACCGACACCGACTTTGGGGCGATTTGAGGGTGCACTCATGGGTTTTCAACAGCCGTATCATAGTGCTTGCGGCACAGGGCCACATAGCGCTCATTGCCACCTACCTCGACAGCTGGGCCTTCCTTCACGGCGCGGCCATCGGCGTCCACGCGCAGGTTCATGGTCGCTTTGCTGCCACAATGGCAGATGGTCTTGATCTCGGTCATTTCCTGGGCCCAGGACAGGAGATACTTGCTGCCCTCAAAGGGCTCGCCTTGAAAGTCCGTGCGCAGGCCATAACACAGGACGGGCAGCTTCAACAGGGTCGTCACTTTGCTCAGCTGCACCACCTGGGCCTTGGTCAGAAACTGTGCCTCGTCCACCAAGACGCACGCAAGCTTGGGCATCTCCCCGTGTGCGCACGCGACAAACTCAAAGAAATCAAAGGTCTCGTCCACGGGATAGGCGTCTGCCTCCAGTCCGATGCGCGAGGCAATGACGCCGCGCGCCCGGCGCGTGTCGATACTGGGGGTAAAAAGAAGCGTCTCCATCCCCCGCTCGCGGTAGTTATAGTTGGATTGCAACAGGGTCGTGGTCTTACCCGCATTCATGGCGGAGTAGTAAAAGTAGAGCTTAGCCATGGGTCGTGTCGTGGGCTTTCTTACCCCACAGGAGCTTCATGACCAGGACGGCGCCTGCCAAAAACAATGTGACGATATTGGCGATGATCACGGACATGGAGCCAAGGAGAAGTCCGTAAGCAATCCAGGTTGCCAAGCCAATGACAAGGATGACATACATGACAAGGGAGATGTCCGAGCATGAGCGGGTCTGCCAGACTTTCACCACTTGTGGTAGAAAAGCGCCCGTTGTGCAGAGGCCGGCGAGCATGCCAACAATTTCAATGGTTGTGCGGTCCATGGTATTTCCTGTCTATTGTAAACCCATCTTTATTTTCTCCATAGCATGGGCGCGCGCAAAAAACCACGGGTCTTATGAAGGGTGCTTGCGGGGGAAGGGCTTTTGTTTTCAGTCGTGAAAATGCGTGCGCCCATGATATGCTGGGCCCACATGTGGACGTGGAGAAAAGTCATGGGTGAGCGTAAAGTCTCTTTTGGATTTGAGGACGTGGATTTTGGCGCGAAGGCCGGCCTTGTGGGCGACGTTTTTCGCCGGGTTGCGCCGCGCTATGACATTATGAATGACCTCATGAGCGGCGGACTCCACCGCCTGTGGAAGCGTGAGCTTGTCAACCAGGTCAGCGTGCGCCCGGGAGGCGTTTACCTGGATGTGGCCGCTGGCACCGGGGATATCGCCCGGCGCTTGAAGGCGCGCCTTAAAGAAGGGCAGGGGCGTTTTTACCTGTGTGATCCCAATCCGGCCATGCTGGAGGAGGGGCGCAAGAATGCTCTCGATAGTGGTGACTTTGCTGATCTGACCTGGGTATGCGGGCGCGCAGAGGATCTGCCCTTTGAGGACAATACCTTTGACGCCTACACTATTTCCTTTGGTCTGCGCAATGTGACGGATATTGAGGCGGCGCTTAACGAGGCGCGCCGTGTCCTGAGGCCCGGGGGCAGCTTCTTTTGTTTAGAGTTCAGTAAAATCACCCACGCACTTCCCCGCGCCCTTTATAAAAAGTACGCCTTTGAAGTCATCCCGCGCCTTGGGGGACTTGTGGCCGACGATGAGGCGGCCTACCGCTATCTTGTTGAAAGCATTGAGCGTTTTCCAGAGCAAACACTGCTGGCGGCGCACTTGGAGGACGCGGGCTTTGCCCAAGTGTCTTATCTTAACATGACCTACGGGGTGGTCGCGCTCCACCGCGGTCTAAAGCTTTAGGGCACGTCTGGACGAAAGGGTCTGACGGAAAGGCGCACGCCCGGGCCCGCGTTGGGGTCATTGGGATACGGGTCCATGTCCAGGCGCCAAGTGCCGTGGGACCACGGCAGCACAAGCATGGTGTTAGCGTCCATGGCCTTCAATTGTTCCCGCGCCTCACCTTCGGCAAATCCCAAAATCTCATAAGCCTTGTCGCCAGAGCAAATTTCTGTATCACTCTCCCACGCGCGCCACAGCGTGTCACGTCGCAGGTGCAGCGCTTGCCCCTCGATAAAAGGGCCTTCATCCTGTGAGGCTTGTGCATGTGTGACGCCTAAAAGGATCAGCAGTAACAGTATGTAAAGGTTCATGGAAAATCCTCTATGGGTGTGGAATGGGGATCATGCGCACGCGCACGTGGTGTTGCACGCCGTTTCCTCCCAAGAAGTGATCATAGACCCACGCGCTCCCTTCTCCGTCGTGGCGCAGGAATATGACGGGCGTGCCTGGTGGAAGGGCAACCCACTGGTCATACCCAAGGCCTTCCATGGTTGTACACAGATGAGGCACGTTATCGACGGTGACGGGAGCGCCTAAATGGGGCGCAAGCATCTGCTTTGTCAGGGTGAGATAAAAAACACCTGGATCCACTTCGTCAGCGAAAAAATCTCCTTGGGCATGTGTATATTGTGCGCAAAGCATGAAACAGATCGCACTCAGAAGGATTTTTGGGGTGAGGTGCATCATAACATCTTCTCCAGCATATGGTTTCCTTGGTCAGTGATGGGGATAGCATAATCCAGGCATGTAGGCCCTGTGAATGCCTTTGAAGGGATGGCGTGCCTTTTACCTTGTTGGTGTTGTTAGGGCATTGGCACGCACACGCAGCACATCGTAGCTCTTCCCATCATCGCGCATAATGGTGCAAATCCAGTCCTCATTTTCACAAGGCTCACGACGAAATGCGACCTTGGCATTATCGTCTAAAGCGTCCCATTCTTCTTGGGAAAATGCACTCAAAGTTGTTAGTTGATGCATTTGACCATCCAAAGAGATTGTCTTTCCAAAATAAGGAGTTAAATCTTGTTTTGTGGTCACGAACCCGTCGATGTCAGGCTCAATTTCACCGCTGAAAAGGCGTGTGGCCTCGCACGGCACGGCCCCTAAAGACAAGGCGCCCAAAGTCAATAGAATCTTCATTTTAGTCATGATGTTGCGTCTCCAAAATTGACCCACTGTCACGTGTTGGCCGTTTCAGGTGTGCCTGGGTAAGAGGCGAATGAGAAGTCTTTTATCAGGACCTGAAAGGGAATACACGTACGTCCATATCTTTGGCCCGTACATGTGGAAAGTCAAGGATGTATCCGGAGGTAATCGCGACCATAGGGCATAGCTATCGGCGGGAGCCACGGGCACCGTGACGTCGTAATCCGTATCATCGATGCACACCGTTGAGGGGCCTTCCAGGGCACTGACAATGGCCGCCTTTGTGAAGGCGATGGTGTCAAAGAAAGGACCTTCTGTCTCAAAAGAGGCGCGGGACGCATCCCACGGGGCGGGGGCCGCAATCAGAAAAAGAATCAGAGCCTTGGCGACCGCGGGTTGCATGCATCTTTTCCTTCTCAGTCGTCCTGGGCCCCATCATCAAGGTCAGTGGGCCACAAAAAGAGATCGATTTTGTCATCGGGATTTTCGCCCTGTTGACGGTAATGCCAGGTGTCACTGACCCAGGTGAAGGTGAGCAGTGTTGCGTCAGGAAGGGCGTACCACGCATCGGTGTATTCGGTTGTTCCTAAAATCCCTCCCAAAACCGTGTATGTGTTACCGTTGATTCTGAAAATACCTTCATCATTGAAAACACCTATGACATGGGATTTACGGTATGTGACAGGCGGGTGATCACCCTCAGCTAAATCCGCCTGCATATTGCTGTGGCATAGTGCGACGTTATATGCTTGAAGGGTCAGAGCCGTCCCCAAGATTAAGGTGCGCTGTATCTTCTTGTACATGTTCAATTTCCTCATAAATCATGTTGCCAGAATTCTAGAAGTGCGGTTCCATGGGGTCAAGATTTTCCTCATCTAAATTGCTGGTCACACGTTCGTAACTGGATAGTGGTGGAAATCAACGAGGCGGACACATCCATATAGACCATTGTATAGCCATGATCCTTCGTGATCCCAGGAAAAGACAACACGCTTGTGGGGATCTGCCAGAAGCCCTTCTTGCGTTTTAGCGTCGTCAAAGAATCCTATGAGGTAATAATCTATCCCTGCGCATGTAAACTGCTGCGTACTAAAGATGCTGGAGAGCTTGAGCGCGTAAGGGAGTTCCTCCTCGAGGGGGACAGGGCCGTTGATTTCCACGGGAATGGGGGCCTGGGAGAAAGGAGCGGAGGGCGGCATCTCAAATTCAAGTCCAGGGATATTTCCCAGTGACGCGCGGCACACAAACAGACACAAACTTATTGCGCACAGGAAATAACGCACGCGCTCCTCCTTTTTAGTGAGTATTGATTAGTGGGACGTCCAGCCTCCATCGATGGGCAAAAGCGCACCTGTGATGGACGCGGCGGCGTCGGAACACAAGAAGGACACAAACCCACTGATTTCCTTTGTTTCCACAAAGCGTTTCGTGGCTTGTGGGCCTAGCATCACGTCGCGTATGACGCTTTCGCGGGAAATGCTGCGCGCCTTGGCCGTGTCATCAATTTGGGCGTCAATCAGGGGCGTGTGGACGTATCCTGGGCAAATGGCATTACAGGTGATACCACTTTCCGCGGCTTCCAAAGCCACGACTTTGGTCAGTCCCCCAATGCCGTGCTTGGCCGCCACGTAGGCGGATTTGAAAGGGGAGGCAACAAGGGCATGGGCCGAGGCGATGTTGATGATGCGGCCCCACTTTTTTTCCCGCATGGCGGGCAAAAACAAGCGCACAGTGTGGAAGGCCGCCGATAAATCGAGTGCAATGATTTGGTCCCATTTGTTTGTGGGGAAGGACTCAATGGGGCTGACAAACTGGACGCCTGCGTTATTGACCAAAATATCGATACCGCCCAGGTTTTTGATGACACGGGCCGCCATGGCCTCAATGTCTCCGGGGTTTGTCAGGTCAACCCCTTCAAAGGTGACCTCTACATGGTACTTCCCGGCCATCTCCTGACACAGAGCGTCGATGGCTGATTTCTCGCCAAAACCGTTCAAAATGATGTTGCACCCTTGGGCCGCCAGCTCCCCCGCAATGGCAAGACCAATGCCACTGGTGGATCCTGTAATGAGTGCGCGTTTGCCTTTTAACATGGTGAGCTCCCCTGCATTATTTTATGATGATTGCCTCTAGTCTAACAGAAAAGCGCGGGTCTTGGCGAGAGCGTCCTTTTGACAAAGGGGACATTTGTGGCGTATGGTGCCCGTGTATGTGGCTGTAACCCTTTCAATACGATGACATTTTTTTGCCAAAAAGACATTTCTTGTGGCGGTGCTTCTGGGCACACAAACCCTTTGGGCCAGCTCCCCTTTATGCAAGGACGATAGTGACGATGACAGTGGGATTTTCATGTCTCCCGATATTTTTGGGGGGCGTGTGCGTCAGCAGCCCTTTGCGTCCCAAGGGGGCGAGGTGTATAAAGCGCCCCCTAGTCCCACCCACTATGATAATCTTGACTACCGTCCCCTCACACAAATGGAGGATGCCCAGACTGAAGAGGGGGACAGTGAGGACGACACTGATTCATCATACCTAGGCTCGCCGCCATTCTCACCCTCACCGCCTCCGGGGCAGGGACATACATACAAGCCGCCTTACACGCCATTCCAGGATGAAGTTTATGCTATCTCCAATACGCACAGTGGATTGCATACTACACTTCAGGGGGAGTTCCATGAGCTGATGGGCCTTTTGAGGCAGCAAGATGAACACACGCTCCCAGACGCCCTTTTTGCTCAGTTGAACAGCGCCATGGGTCCTTTGCAGGAGGCTTATCAAAAGGCTTTTGAGGCTGTGCGTGAGGTGAGTGCAAAACTCGAAAAGGGACCGCCCTATGACAATTGAAAGATCTTGTCGCGGGATGTGTGCCCGCAGATGAGGGTCAAACGGGACTTTGGGACTTTTAGAAACTTTGACAATAGGGCGATGGTGGCCTTGTTGGCTTTGCCGTCCTCGGGCACGGTGGTAATGTAGACGCGCAGCTTGGGGGGCGCGCCTTCTTGCGCGCTTTCCACCACCACCTCGTTCCTGGAGGCTTTAGGTGTGACGCGCACAAGGATCCTGTCGCCTGGCATGAAGGGGGGCGTATCAGTCAAGCAGGGCCAACGCTTCTTTTTTCCAGCGCCCTAGGGTGTTGCTGGGGCTTTTATCTTGGGGGGCGGCGTCCACAATGGCCACAAGCGCCTTTACAAAGGGTGCAACGGCGCTCACTCCCCCTTGGGCTTTGAGGGGCTTGAGATCGGTCATGAGCTCGCCCATGAGCAGACTGAGGCGCTTTTCCTGAAGGGTTGCTTGCGTGTGATCACATAGATTTTGGCTGGCACGCAGAAAGTGACCACTGAAGCGGTAAAGCTCACAGTACGCATCGACTTTTTCAACGACTTGGGGCGCGGGTGCATTGGTCGCCGCAAAGGCGTAGGTGTGCGTACATACCGCGAGGGTGGCGTAAAGAAGCGTTTTACTGAGCATGGATGGGGCCTCCTTTTTTAAAAAGCTTACCCTATCCATGGAGGTAATCATAGATCTGTTGGGCGAGGGTATCACTGATGCCGTCCACGCGCGCGATATCCTTGGGGGTTGCGTCCTGGACCGCCACGGCTGAGCCAAAGTGGGCAAGAAGCGCTTTCTTACGCTTTGGGCCAACGCCCGGCAAGTCATCTAGACGTGAGCGCAGCATATTTTTATCGCGCCCCTTGCGGTGGGTGCCAATGGCAAAGCGGTGCACTTCGTCCCGAATGCGTTGGAGGAAGAAAAGAAGCTCCTGGTCATCTTCAAGGGAAAAAGGATCTTGCCCCTTGCGGTGGAAGGTTTCGCGCCCTGCGTTGCGCTCCGGTCCCTTGGCAATACCTAAAAGAGGAATGTCTAGGCTAAGGGCCTCCAAGACGTCATGTCCCGCGCTCACCTGCCCCGCGCCGCCGTCAAGAATAATCAGGTCAGGAAGCCCCGCCTCCTTAACCGTTGAGCCCGACAGGCGCCGGGTCAGCACCTCACGCATCATGGCGAAGTCATCTCCTCCCTGGGGAAGTTCCGCCTCCCGGATTTTGAAGGTGCGGTAGGAGGCTTTTTCAAGGCCCTGGGGGCTCACCACAACCATGGCACCAATGCGGTGTTTGCCCTGAATATGGGAGTTGTCATAGAGCTCCACGCGCTGCAAATCACCAATGTCCAGCCTTTTGGCAAGGGCGCCTAAGTGCTTGCGAAAGGAGGTCGCATGGCTTTCCTTGCGTGCCAGCGCCTCTTTCGCATTTTTAAGGGCTTCCTCAACGACCAGTGCCTTAGGGCCACGCTTGGGGGCACTCACACTCACGCGCTTGCCCGCCAGGTGTGAGAGCGCCTCCTCAAGGGCCTGGGTGTCTTGGGGATCAGGCACAATATTGCTGTAGATTTCCTGGGGCGGGGTTTTGTCGGCGTAAAAAAGGGCCAAAAACGTGGCCACGGCTTCGGGGAGAGAGTCCTCCTCATCCATGCGTTGGGGAAAGAGGCTGACACTGCCATAGTTGCGCCCCATGCGGTAAAAGAAGACCTGCACAACAGTCAAAGGCCCCTTTTGATGAAAGGCAAAGATATCCGCGTCGGACAAGTTTTGGATGTGTACGCTTTGCTGTTGCTGAAGGTTGGTTAAGGCCCGCAGCTGGTCCCGCAAAACACGCGCACGCTCATAGTCCTGCTTGAGGCTGGCCGCCTGCATTTGAGCGGCGATTTCAGCTTGAAGACTCGTGTCCTTGCCTTTGAGAAATGACACGGCCTGGGCAACGCTTGTGGCATAATCTTCTTGCGAGATCATACCCACACAGGGGCCGCTGCACCGTTTAATGTGATACTCCAAACACACGCGTTTGCGGCCCGCGAAAAAAGAATCCGTACACCCTCGCAGACCAAAGGCTTTGTGCAGGGTCTCCAGGGATGCGTACACACTTGGCGTGGAGGCGAAGGGACCGAAATATTGACTTTTTGTGGTCAGAGCCCCTCGGTGTTTGGTCAGGCGCGGGAAGGGATGTGAGGTTATCTCAAGATAGGAAAAAGATTTATCATCTTTAAGTAAGATATTGTATTGAGGTTTAAATTTTTTAATGAAGTTGGCTTCAAGGAGAAGGGCCTGGGTTTGGGTGGGGGTTGTCACGAACTCCATGGTCTTGGTGGCCGCCACCATGCGCTGGATGCGCACGCACAGGCGCCCCACCTGGGTGTAGTTCGCCACGCGTTTTTTTAAAGAGTTGGCTTTGCCCACATAAAGGACCGTGCCCCGCTCGTCCAGCATGCGGTAAACGCCTGGCGCGTCGGGCAATACCTTGACATACTCCGCGATAATACGTGCACCCGTTGAAAACAGGGTAGGCTCAACGTCCTGGGTCATAGCGGCATAAGGCCCGTTTGGCGTAGGGCTTCCGAGAGCACCATGGCGCCGCTGATGGCAACATTGAGGGACCGCCTTCCTGGGTGCATGGGAATGCGCACCCGCGCATCAACGATCTTCGCCACGCTTTCCGGGACCCCTGAGCTTTCTGTGCCAAGAAGAAGCGTATCCTGGGGGGTGAAGGAGAAATCAAGGTAGGAAACCTTCGCGCGCGGACAAAGCAGCACGGTGCGCCTCCTCTGCGTTTCGCAAAAAAGCAGGAAATCTTCCCAGGAGGGGTGGCGTGTGAGCTTGGCGAGCTCTGCGTAGTCCATGCCCGCACGTCTCAGGCGCGCGTCCGACGGCACAAAGCCGCAGGGCTCAATGAGATCAAGGGGCACACCTAAACACGCGCCCAGACGTAAAAGGGTGCCGGTATTTTGGGGGATTTCAGGATGATAAAGGGCTAGGCGCATGGGGGAAGGGTGCCTCCTGCACAGATGAGTGTATTCTCCAAAAGGCATGCCACTGTCATGGGCCCAACGCCTCCGGGCACTGGTGTGATGGCCTTGACCTTGGGCGCTACCTCGTCAAAGGCGACGTCTCCCATGAGGGTGCGCACGCCGCCCTCCACCCGCGCCGTGATGCCAACATCAATGACAACGGCGCCTTCTTTGACCCAGTCGGCCTTGACAAGGTGGGGGCTGCCGGCGGCCACAACCAAAATGTCCGCTTGCCGCGTGATGGTCCATGGGTCTTTTGTCGCCAGATGCACAACGCTTAAGGTCGCGTCTTGGCTGAGTAACAGATTGGCCATGGGCGTACCCACAAGGCGCGAGCGCCCCACAACCACCGCGTGCTGGCCTTTGAGCTCGGGGCTCACACTTTGAATGAGATGCAGACATCCTTTGGGCGTGCATGGAATCAGGCCTTCTTGCCCACTCATGAGGCGCCCCATTTGATAGGTGGTCAGGCCGTCCACGTCTTTGTGGGGGACTATGGCTTCGATAAAACGGCTTGCCTCCAGATGTGGGGGCAGGGGGAGTTGTAAGAGAATACCGTGCACGCTGTCGTCTTCACCAAGCGCCCGGATGAGGGAGAGAAGTGCCTCGCTCGAGGTGTCTTTGGGTAAGTAGTGGGGAGAAGGGGTGATGCCCACCTCTTCGCACTGGAGGCATTTGCTTTTCACGTAAATATGGCTGGCGGGATCGTCCCCCACCAAGATGGCCGCTAAGCGAGGGCGCACCCCCCGCGCTTTAAGGGTCTCCACACCCATGCGCACACGTGCCTTTAAAGCGGCCGCATGGGCGCGTCCATCAATAATGTGTGTGTTCATAGGCGCCTTAAAGAAGAGCCGCCCTCGCAGCAAGGCCGCCCATGACCATCTCAAAAAAGACGATGATGAGGATTAGCACAAGGGGAGAAAAGTCAAGGCCGCCCATGGAGGGCAAAAGGCGGCGAATGGGTGCCAAAAGGGGCTCCGTCACACGGAAAAGCACGTCACCCACCATGTTCACAAAGGGGTTGTGTAAATTGATGATGCCGAAGTTCAAAAGCCAACTGAGCACCACATTCAAAATCACAGCCCACTTAAGAAGGCTGAGCACGAGGCCAAATACATAAAAAAGCGGCCCTAAAATCACACCCATAGTCTTCTGCTCCGTCATGACATCATGCCCACACTATACATCAAAGGCTTATCCCCTGTCGAGCGCTTGTGCTTAAGTGTGCTAACCCTGACGCGGTCGGGCGAGTAACTGCGCTACTTTTAACCGATTCACTGGGGACAGTTTGGCTCCTTTCAGAAAGTCTGCGCCCACCTGCTTGACACGCGTGAGGGGTGTTGGATCGACGTCCATGAGTGCTAGGCATCCCAGCATGAAGTTGGGACCAATGCTTTCAACCATTTTGAACCCATGTAGATGCAATTCCTTGATTTTCAAACAATGCCTACAAAAGGCACCGTCAATGGATTCAAGGCTGCTCAGTCCAAGAGCGTGAAGGTCTTGAAGCTCAGGGCAGCTTGCGAGAAAGGCCGCCTTGATGCGCGTGTGATTTGTAAGGCCATGGAGAGAGCATCGCGCCAGTCTCGCACATGAGAAAAGAAAAAAATCATCAATGTACTGAACGTTTCTCATCCCTCTCGCCTCAAAGGTGACGAGATTTGTGTATGCAAGGAAATAACCCCCAATGGAGGTGACCGCTCCAAAGGGATCTGCGAGCGTCAGGTGACGCAGGTTTGCGGGGATATGCGCCTTTGACATGGTGAGACGACCGTCCCGGATGAAGGCGTCGCTATCAAAGCAAAGCATCACACGGTGATCTGGGTGGGTGCCTAAAATCGCTTCAAGGATGCTTTTGTGCGCCAATAAATCCTGGGCGCTCACCACAATCGTGCATGGGGCTTCTGTGAGAGCTTCAATGTCCCCTTGTTTTTCGCCTCCCGAAAAGCGTTTGAAGCGGCTACGCTTGCCAACTTTTTTAACATAAGGCGTTATGCGACCGAGTGTGTCCTCGCTGACGTTTTGTCCCACCAAAATCTGTGACATGATGAGGGCGAGCGCCTGGATGTCTTGGGGTGCTTCCCCAAACAAAGCGTTGTGCCATGCGGATAAGGCGAGCGGGTGGCCTCCTAGGTCGGCGTGGTTCAAAAGGCGCGTATTTTGTGGGTAATACTCCGGACTGATGAACACATTGTCGAGGGGCGCAAAACCGTTTTTATGCACATGAAACATGAGGGCGCGTGCCACTTCAGCGTCGGGTATGTCCAGGGTCTCGCGGACGCAAATGGGTTCAAAAAGAAAAGGGGATATGGCAAGCGCTGGAGCATAGGCCACTAAGACCTCATGCCAGGCTTTACATACCTGGTCTGCACGCGCCATCTCTTTGGCGTCGAGATAGGAGAAGATTTCCGCCATGATTTCCCAAGGGAGATCCGAGATGGTGGTTTTTTGTGCGCCCGCCACGCTTTCTTGGGTGTCTTCTTCTGCCCCGCTACTGGCGTAAGAATGGGCATTTAAAAAAACAGCCACGCAAAGGTGATTGCTCTAAAAAAGTTCTTTGTGATCATAGTCCATCATAAAATAGATCTTAGTGATTGTTAAGGTGCTGAGTTTTTGGGAAAAGACATGAAGATCTTTTGCGGCGGTGTGAGCTGCATTGGGCCGCTCCCATGATCCCTTTACGCCGCATTTGCCTGGAGCACGCTGGTGAGATAAGCGTTGATCTTAGCCTGTTCTTCTGGGGACAAGCCCGTACCTGTTAAGAAATACGACCACACCTGTGAGAGGCTTTTAAGCCCTATTGAGTCAAAGGAGATGAGATTCTTACAGCCAAACATGAACCCGGGGCCGATGAGAGTCACGTTTTCCAAGCCGCGCGTGTTAAAGGACCTAAACCCTAGGCAACATTTGAGGAAGTCGCCTTCAATGGTGGTTAGTTTTTCAAACCCTCGCAAGTCAAGCACTGTGAGGCCATCACAGTGCTGAAGGAAACCATGTCCAATGGTGGTGACGCTCGAGAGGCCTCGCCCGTCAAAGAATGTGAGGCTTTCGACTCCAATGAAGCAAGCATTCCCAATGGATGTGACCTTTGACAGACCCCACCCATGAAAAGATCTCAGGCTCTTGTTTCCAGCTAGGAAATAATCCCCAATGGAGGTTACCTTTCCAAAAGGATCGCATACGCTCAGGTGGTGCAAGTTGCTGGGGATGTTGTCGCTTGACAGGGTGAGCACGCCGTCTTTGATGAAGGCCTCGCCGTCCAGGACGAGAATCAAACGGTGGTCGTCTCGGGTGTCAAGGAGGTCAGTGAAAGTGTCCTGATCTTCTTGAAAATCCTGGGCGCGGACAACAAAGGCGGCTGGTTCGTCTTCGAAGTCAGAAGGAAAAACAAGACCTTCATCTCCTGTAAAGGTTACGAAGCACGTTTGCCTTGCGGCTTTGTCAACGTACGGGGCCATACGAGCGAGTGTTTGCGCGTTTGTTTGATCCTCTATCAGAATTTGAGGCAAGGCTGCCATGACGAGGGCTAGGGGGTGGTTGTGTAGAGGGGGCTCCCCAAACAAGCTGCTGTACCAAGCCAATACCATTTCTAGGTGCGCAGCAAGGTCCGATGCGTTTAACAAACGCGTGCCTTGGGGGTACTGATTTGGACTGATGAAAATATTCTCGAGTGGCGCAAAGCCGTTCATCGCCATGCGGTGTGCGAGGCATTTCGCCACGAACTTATCGGGAAGTGTGCGGGCCTTAGGTGCTTTATTTGCCTCAAAAAGATAAGTGGAGAGGGTTGGTAGGGAGCCATGTTTACAGGACGCAGTATCGTACCAGTTTGTGCGGACTTGTTCTACATTTGCCATGTCCTTGCGTGGCAGAAAGGAGAAGATGTGGTCCAGAATTTCGTTTGGTAGCGTTGTAATGGGGGCGGATTGCGTCCCCTCGTCCTCCACTGGCGTGCCCGTCCCCATAAAATGGGAGACGTCGCCCGTACTGTCCACCTCCATTGAATTCCAGACTTCCGTCAGCTCTTCTAAGATTTGCGTGTATTTTTCACCCATTGGATCCTCAACCTTAAAAAAGCAATGGAAGACGCTTGTGTCATCCTCCATTGAGTCGACGATACGACTTGACTGGGCGCTCACGCTTGCCAAGAAAGACAGACTCACGAGGGTAACGGATTTTAAGATATTCTTCTTAAACATGGTGTTTCTCTACAAATAATTCTATTGCTCTAGTTCATCTTTTTTGTCAAAAGAGTCAAATTGTTTTTTGCATGAACGCAGAAGCGGCGCAGGCCGCCCCCTTCTATGCTCCGGCCGCTGTTTTCTGACGTACACGGGTTAAAAACGCGTCGACCTTTTCTTGCTCTTGTGCACATAGTTTTGTGTCGGTCAAGAAATTATTCCCCACTTGTTCGACATGTGTCAGTGGCTCTGTGCTAAAGAGTGTGAGGTTCGTGTTGCGCAGGAAATCGTTTCCAATGGTTGTGAGGCGAGAGAGACCACGCGCGTCAAAAGATTCGAGGCCCTTGCGGTTCCAAAGGAAGCCGTTCCCAATTGTTTTGAGGCTTATAAGACCTTGTGTGCCAAAGGATTTAAGGTTCTTTGTTCCAAAAAGGAAGGAGTTCTTAATGACGATAAGGTGTGTAAGATTGCGCATGTAAAGGGATTCAAGATTTGGTGCGCACGCAAGAAAAAAGTCCCCAATGGCTGTGACCTTTCCGAAGGGATCAGATAGGGTGAGATGGCACAGCTTCTCAGGGATGTCGCGCTTTGACATGGTAAGTACGCCGTCTTGAATATATGCGTCTGTGTCGAGGCTTAACACCACATGGTGATCGTTGCGCGTGTCAAGGAGCGCCGCCAGGGTGTCTTTGTTTGCGTGCAAATCATGGGCGCGCACAACGAATGTATGGGGCGCCCCCTTGAGAGTCTCAAGCTCCTCTTGGTTTTCATCACACGTAAAACTAGCAAAACGTGTGCTCTTGCCAACTTTGTCAATATAAGACGTAATGCGGCCAAGTGTTTCCTGGCTTGTTTGATCCTCCACCAAAACTGGTGGCAGGGCCGCCATGACAAGGGCAAGGGCGTGCGCGTCTTGGGGAGCATTTCCAAATAGAGCGGTGTACCAAGCGGAGACTGTGTCAGGGTGCGCCTCAAGATCTTTGTAGTTTAACAGGTGCGTGCCTTGGGGATAGAGATCTGGGCTGATGAACACATTCTCGAGGGGTGCGAATCCGCTTCGCTTTATATGAAAGAACAGGGTTATTGCCATATCCTTATGGGAAATCTCGTAGGCCTTGGAGGCGGGGTTGGGATCGAAAAGAATCGAAGATAGCGGCGCGCGCCCGTTGGGTGCGGTCGCCAGGTCATTGGTGATCTCATTCCACAGCTTGCAAACGTGTCCTGCACCAAGCATGCCCGTGAGGCTGAGGCAGGAGAGGATTTGATCTAGGACTTCATTTGGCAGCGCCGCGATGGGGGAGGTTTGCGCGTCATCCTCGTCCATTGGATCGCCTTGGTGAGTGGCGTGGGCGCATACGCTGGCCAAAAGAGACACGCCCATAAGGGCAGCAGATTTTAAAAAATTCTTCTTAAACATGATTTTTTCCAAAAAATAACTTTATGATTTCTGAGTGTTTTATGTGGTGAAAGGAGGGGGCAGAACGGGCCGCCCCAGCCCCTTTTTAGGCGGCGCTCGCCTGGCGTACACGGGTTAAAAACGCGCCGACTTTTTCTTGCTCTTCTTCAGAGAGGCCACTCTTTCCGAGGAAGTCTGGCCCAACACTTCTAACACCTGCAAGATTCTCGGTATCAAAGACCGTGAGGTTGGTGGTGCCCCAGAGGAAGGCGGTGTCAATATCTTGAGGGTTCCAGAAGTTTTGGGTGTCAAGATATGGAAGATTTGTGCAGTTCATAAGAAAATAGGCACCAATTTTCTCGAGACTTGTCAGCCCTCGTGTACCAAAGGACGTGAGGTTTTTACAGTCGACCAGGAATTCGGTTCCAATAGAGGTCAGGCTTGTAAAGTCTTTGGAGTAGAAGGATGTGAGGCCTTCGTTATCCATAAGGAAAGAGTTTCCAATGGCGCTCACCTGTCCAAAGGGGTCGGCGAGCGTCAAGTGATGTAAACTTTCTGGGATGTCGTTTTTTGACATGCTGAGCACGCCGTCCTGAATGAAGGCCTCACCGCCTAAGGCAACGATCACATGGTGGTCGTTGTGGGTCTCAAGAAGGGTGTTGAGGGCGTCCTTCCGCGCCCGCAAATCATCGGCGCGCACAACAAAGGTATGAGGGGTTTCTTTAAAAGCATCAAGCTCCTCTATGTTTTCATCTCCCGCAAAGTGCAAGAAATAGCTCGCGTGGTTGGTGCGCGTCACATAAGACGTGATGCCATCTAAGGTCTTTTCGCTTACTTGCTGCTCCACCAAAATGCAGGGCAGGGCAGACATGACAAGACCAAGCGTGTCTATGTCTTGGGGAGGCTCTTTTCCAAAGAGTGCTTTATACCAATCGGAGATCGTGTCGGGGTGGGACTCAAGATCTGTATAGTGTAAGTAATGCGCACCCTCTGGATAGAGCTCTGGGCAGTTAAAGACATCTAGGGGCACAAACCCCTTCTTATTTATGTAAAAAGAAAGAGCCTCTTTTATGTCATTGCCGCTCATTTGCTTGGGCGTAGTGTTGATTGCAGGCTCAAAGAAGTAGGCATAAAGAGAAGATATGGGGCCAATCTGGTCGGTCGCAACATCTTCCCATATCTTGCACACTTGTCCGGCACGGACCACACTTCTGGCGTCCAGAAAGTGAAAGATGTGATCCAAGACTTCATTTGGCAGCGCAGCGATCGTGGTAAGTTGTGCGTCCTCGCTCATTGGGTCTCCATCCTCGATGACACGCGTGAAAGTTTGCGTGTCCTCCACGTCCATTAGACCCTTGGAGTCAGTGGCGTTGGCGCATACGCTGGCTAAAAGAGACACGCCCATAAGGGCAACGGATTTTAAAAAATTCTTCTTAAACATGATTTTTTCCAAAAAATAACTTTATGATTTCTGAGTGTTTTATGTGGTGAAAGGAGGGGGCAGAACGGGCCGCCCCAGC
>JAIUNT010000016.1 GCA_020161545.1 Pseudomonadota bacterium | reverse complement strand
TGAAGATTGCCTATCACATCGACCGCAAGCTGGTGCGGGGTCTTGACTACTACTGCCACACGGCGTTCGAATTTATCTGTGAGACCCTGGGCGCCCAAGGAACGGTCCTTGCTGGCGGACGCTATGAAGGACTGACCAGCGCCATGGGCGGACCTGACATTCCCGGTGTGGGATGGGCGGCCGGTACCGAGCGTTTGCGGGACTTAAGCCCCCATCAGCCTGAAAAAGCACCGCTTTTCTATCTTGTGCCCATGGGGGAGGCGCCCCAACGCGAAAGCATCACCTTGGCCCACGCCTTACGCGAAGCGGGACTCTGTGTAAAGACGGACATGGGGGGCGGCAACATGGGCAAACGCCTCAAGCGCGCTGACGCAAGCGGCGCCACATGCGCCCTGATCCTGGGTGAGGACGAGCTTGAAAGGGGTGAAATCCTTGTGAAGGATCTAGCCAGTGGGGCGCAGATTACCCTTGCGCTGAACGCGCTGGCGCCGTATTTAAAAGAGACATTTGACCTGAAGGATTAACCGTGAGTTTTGCACAAACCCTTGACCGCGTTATTGCGCGCTACGAAGAAGTCACAACCCTTATGACCAGCGAGGGCCTTGATCCCAAGGCTTTTGCCAAGCTCTCCAAGGAGTACGCTGACATGGAGGACGTGGTTGCGGCCATTCGCACCTTTAAGGCGGCCTTGCGTGAGGTTGAGGATCTTGAACAGATGCTCCAAGATCCGGCTCTTGATAAGGACATGAAAGAGTTTGCCGAAAGCGACCTCATCGCCCAGAAGAAAACCTTGCCGGATCTTGAGCACCAAGTGAAGGTGCTCCTGCTTCCCAAAGACGCCGACGACGAACGTAACGCGATCCTTGAAATCAGGGCCGGTACGGGCGGCGATGAGGCGGCGCTTTTCGCCAAGGATTTACTGCGCATGTACCAACGCTACGCAGAGGTGAAAGGTTGGCGCACGGAAATCATGGGGCTGAGCGAGAACGAGCTTGGGGGCGTGAAGGACGTCTCAGTGACCGTCTCCGGCAAGGGCGTGTTCTCTCGCCTCAAGTTCGAGTCCGGCGTGCACCGCGTCCAGCGCGTGCCTGAGACAGAGGCCAGCGGACGCATCCATACCTCCGCCGCCACCGTCGCTGTTTTGCCAGAGGCAGAGGAAGTGGATATTGAGATCAACGACAATGATCTGCGCATTGATGTCTTTCGCTCCAGCGGTCCAGGCGGCCAGTCCGTCAACACGACCGACAGCGCCGTGCGCGTGACCCACATTCCCACAGGCCTTGTGGTGCAACAACAGGATGAGAAATCCCAGCACAAAAACAAGGCCAAGGCCCTCAAGATTTTGCGTGCACGTCTTTATGATTTGGAGCGCCAGAAGAAAGACGCCGAGCGCGCCGCCGCACGTAAGGGCCAAGTGGGTTCAGGCGATCGCTCCGAGCGTATTCGCACCTATAACTTCCCCCAAGGACGCGTCAGCGATCACCGCATCAACCTCACCCTCTATAAGATTGAGCAGATCATGGACGGCGTGGCGCTGGATGAAATGATTGAAGCCCTCATCACCCAGGATCAAGCGGAAAGGCTCAGCTCTGTTGAGTAATACGTCTCTTGAGGAGGCGCTTACCTTTGCCACAAAGGCCCTTCGCCCCATCGCAGGTGAGCGCGCCCGCTTTGAAGCGCGTCTTCTTATGGGGCATGTTTTGGGGGTAGAGCCGTCCTCTTTGGGTCTGACCCACACGGCCCCCCTCTCTCCTTTCCAGGTGGAGGCCCTTGGAAGAGCCCTTGAAAGGCGCCTCGCCCATGAGCCCATCTCGCGTATTATGGGCAAGCGGGCTTTTTGGACCTTTGAGTTTGAGATCTCGCCGCATACGCTCGACCCACGCCCCGACAGCGAAACCCTTGTTGAGGCGGTGCTTGCGCGCGCGCCTCAGGACGCGCCCAGCCGCATTGTGGATTTTGGGACAGGATCGGGATGCCTGCTGATCAGTATTCTCTCCGAGCGCCCAAATCTGACGGGCGTGGGCGTGGATATCTCACAAGGCGCCCTTGACGTGGCCGCGCGCAACGCCCGCGCGTGCGGGGTTGAGGCGCGCACTACATTTGTCTGCACAGACTGGGACGCTGGGGTCTCCGGCCCCTTTGACATCATCATCTCCAATCCGCCCTATATCCCCCATCAAGACGTGGGAGCTCTGGCCGCAGACGTAAAAAATTTTGATCCCCTAGGCGCCCTGACCCCAGGGGCCTCAGGCCTTGAAGCATACGCTCGACTTTCCCAAGCCTGCGCCCGCCTTCTTTCACCCCACGGCTTTTGCGCCATGGAAATCGGCCAGGGACAGGAAAAGGATGTGGGCGCCCTTTTCGCGTCCCAAGGCCTGCACCTTGTAAGCCAGCACAAGGACCTCCAAGGCATTATGCGTTGCCTCGTTTTTGAGAAAGCGCCCTAGGTTTTAGGCGTTTCCTTCATGAGACATCAAGTGCTTCAGATTGACATCAAAGTGCTTCAGGAGGTGTTGTGCAACTATACCCAGCGGAGCATCGAACATATCCTTATAGGCATCATTCCAGAATGCAGGTTTATTTTTTGGCACGACACGAAGGGAGGCGCACTTATCAGGCATAAAATCTAGCAGTGTGTGATCTTTTACATGAACTACCTGCGCTGGAACACGAAAGTATGCACTCTCTTGATTGGGAAAACTCAAAGCAGTGCGCTCTCCATTTTTTGCCATATGCGATGTAATGAGGGTGTGGCGCGGCTCTTCACAGCTAAACTCGTTCATGGAAAATATATTAAACTGAGGCACTTGTGGTGCAAAGTGATTTAAAATAGTCCCCATTGTATAGGCAGGTCCCGCACCAGAGCCAATCACGTCCACAATGTGTGTCGTCCCCGTCAGCATAGCCTGGTCCATGAGACCCTTCTTCTGCAAGAAACCCTGAAAATGCGCATACCGCTCGGGCGTGACAACGTCCCCGAGGGCCTGCCCCATGTTTCTGCTTGAGAACGTATTGGGTGCCCCTGAAAAAG
This sequence comes from Pseudomonadota bacterium, assembly GCA_020161545.1. Taxonomy (GTDB): domain Bacteria; phylum Pseudomonadota; class Alphaproteobacteria; order Caedimonadales; family UBA1908; genus JACESU01. The sequence goes on along the minus strand of JAIUNT010000016.1, from coordinate 29,943 downwards.
GCAAGTAAATGGGTTTGACGGCGCATTGACCCCTTTCATGCAAAGCATCAAGGGCACGCCCGAGGAAATAAGGCGTGTTGCCAAAAATGACGATACGGTCTTGGGGATTTACCTGAGCAGCAACGGCACGCGCGGCCATCAGGTGCTGTGAAACAATTTCCTGATCCATGAATCCAATGGCGTTGGCCAAATAGTACGCATTTTGTGCTTCAGGATCCGTGGGGAAGTTGCAATGGTTTGAAAAGATTTGTGGAAAAAGTTGTTCCGGCGCGTATTGTGCAAGATCCTGGAAACGCTGTGGCTTCATCTTATGATAGGTGCGCGCCTTTGTAAAAAACCACTCGCACACCATGTCTGCAGGCAGCAAAAACACAGCGGGGTTTATACAGTCCTTCTGTTTTTGAATAATATCAAGCTCAGGTCTACCCTTTTCATGATTGCTAATCGTATTGGCTATAGCTGCACGTAAATATGGGTCATCAGAAAGAAGTTCAAACATGTCTTCCTTCTCCATGCCTTGCGAAGACGCGGGCGTTTGGGATGAGATAGGCTCAAAATACTTTGAAGAGAAAATTGCCTCTTCAAGTCCGTTCCAATCTTGTGCAGGGATTTCGCTCTCTCCAAGAAGGCGGTGGAGTGGACCTTTGAAGGTCGTGCGCGCCTCCTCTGGTGTGAAGCCTACGGACATCCCAGGGTGGTACCGGATTACTCCTCTCTCGTGATCAAGCGCCCCTTCCAACACCGCTTTCATAAAAGGATCATTGTCAAAATCCATGAGGTGCCAATCTTGCGGAAATCCAACGACGGTGGTTCTGGAAAAATCCTCACGGCTCTTTTCCTCAGAAACTGGTTCCGTGCTTGCGCAAAGATTAAAGCCCAAAGAAAGCAAACATAGCGCAGAGGCGATTACAGTTTTATTCATTTAACAAATCCATATTTTTTTACATGATCATTTCGTATATTAAATTTTTTTTCCAGTCAACATTATTAACAGAATACAACAAGAATGAGAGAGGGTTCAGGAAATATTCATATAAATATATTCAAATAAATGAGATAAATAGCTCCCGGATAAGTTAAGACATTATTCCGCGCCTTGTTTTTGAGAGAAAAGTATAAAATTGCCTCCGATGGCTAGACCTTATAATCAGCCAAAAGCACCTGCATGAGCAAAATAAGCATTGAACACTTGCTCTTTCAAGGCGTTGACTGGACTTAATTGTTTTTTAACATAAACAATGCATTATAAAGTTTAAATTAAACACGCACATTTATTGCGCATATGTATTGATTCATAAGTATCAAGGAGGGATCCCATGGGCCAGAAAAGTCGTCAAAAAAACCCCATACTCGCCCTTTCTATGGTGTGGGCCGCTTTTCTTGTCAGCGGTCACCTCCAGGCAAGCGCAACGGCTGAGACGCCACAAAGTGACAGTTGCCCCAAGGACATCACAATGACCCAACTCAGAGAGCTTGGATCTGGGCAATCGGTGACCCACAATGGCCGCCCCCTTAAGGCCGCAAGCCTCAAAAATATCCAAGACATTTTGCCCTCAACCTGGAGCCCTACAAGCTACACGGCTCTTGCGCACTTAAGAAAACCCTACGAAAATGAGGGCATTGTTGTGTGTGAGTACGGTTTTAAAAGCGCCATCGGCAGTACTATTGCAAAGGTGAAGTTTTGGCAAAGCAAAGATCATCTCGACAGCACGCTAGATTATCGCTTCTCCCTCTATCATAATCCCAATGAGGGAAAGGAAGTGGTGATTGTCGCCCCAGATCCCTCGCTCGAGAAAAAAGAGCCGCACCCCGAGGCCATTCACCCGAAAGCAACGATCACGCAAGAAGACATTCAAAAAGACAAAAACCTGAAGGATCATCTTACCGCGTTGGATCTGGTGAACAACCCGAGAATAAGCTGGGGCGTCGTAGAGATACAGTACAACCTCCTCACATCATGGAAAACAGGGGTTGAACTTGAAAAGATTCACCAAGCCTTTCAAGATCTGAAGCCATATTTTGGACATTAAAAGGGCACGTTCCCTGAGCAGGAAACTCATGAGAGAATCCTGTTTTTTGAATGAATGATTCATCCTTTTTAAGCAAGCCTCAAGCCTGTGACACCAAACTCCTGGAAGGGAAATCTCGCCAGGGGTTTGGTGTTTTATGTGCAAGATTAGCCCTTCTTGACAAGGTTCTTATTTGCTTCTTTTGCATAATATTGGCCGAGCCCCATATGTATGTACGACAGTTGCCTTAACAAGTTTTGCCTTAACATACTTGGGTTCTCGGGACACGCACTCAACCCATCCTCGCAGGCTCTTTGTGCGGCTTGCAAGGAGACAACCTTCTCTTTAACAGAGGATCTTTTACCTATTTCAAGGTGCGCCACTGCCGTATAGAGATAAAGATTAGCCGGGGCTTCACCGGATTCCAGTGCTTGACTAAAAAGCCTTATCGCCTCTTGAAAGTGAGGCAGTTTCTGTGGCACTGGTGCCAGCATCCCTAATTTAAAGTGGGCGTGTGCTGCCGAAGCAACGAAGCGGTGGTCTGGATCTTCTCGCGTGACTAAGGCCCGGTCATAGAGCTGTGCAGCTTTTGAGCTGTGTGCGTACTGTTCTTCTGAGGCACAGTGCGAGGCAAGACGAAAATGACTCGACGCTGCCCACCCAAGTACCTTTGTACCTGGGTTTTCTTGGCCCTCGATGATCCCGTCAAAGATCTCGGCAGCAAGCGAGGCGTGGGCACGCTTTTGCTCCTCTAAGGTCGCCTTGAAATAAAGCTCCATATGCATGTGCCCCTCTTTTTCTTGGGGAGAGAGTTGCACTGGCTCTTGACTGATCTTGTCTTTGGGGCGAGAGAGGCGGCGCACCGTGCCTTCAACACACTGGCGCTTCGTATCTCCAATCTTCACGAGATCTGTAGGCGCCTTCCTCTTGAGAGAGGTTACTCGGTCTCCTTCAGTTTCTTCGTCCGTATCGCTTGCCAGGGCACATGTCGAGGAAAGTCCCACACACAAAGACAGCACAAGGATATTTAAATATTTTACACTCATCATTCATAATCCATTTAAAAAAACGAAACATATATAGAATATATTTTTGACATTATTGTCAATATTTGCGACGCAGGGGTACGGACTAGCGCCTGAAGCAAAAACGCAAGAGATCCTTTGCCTTAAAGCTCAAAGGGCGCAGGAGTCAGGCGCAGAACAAAAAAACCCGGTGGACTCGCTCTCCCTTATATGAGCCGATCCTGCGACTCCACTGAGATAGTTTGCTCTTTCTTTGCAACGGCTTTCTGGTGGGCCGCCTCGTACAGCGCACAAAGCACCTTATGTATAAGAGATGTTTGCTTTAACAAATTGCGTGAATCAGGATAAAGATCGAGGCCATCCTCACAGATTCCTCGTGCAGTTTTCAAAGAATTGAGCCTCTCTTGGGCACAAGATCCTTCATCTATTTTCATATAAGCTTTTGCTGCGTAGAGATAAGCATGGCTGGGCAATCTGATGCGCCCCAAGGCCTGGTTAAAGAGCCTTATTGTCTCTTTCAGGTGGAGTACGCTCTGCTCCTCTGGCTTAAACTCCGCCAAGTCATAGTGTGCAAGAAGGGCACAGACAATTATTCGAGCATCTGGATTTTCTGGGCATGCAAGGGCGCTGTCATAGAGCTGTGCCGCCCTATGAAAATGTTCATGTTTGTCGCAGGGTGCAGACTCATAGGCTGTGCGCAGACTCATCCAAGCCGCTGATCCAAGGACAAAACTGCTTGTGTTTTCTTGTTCCGACAAAGCTGCGTCAATGGCTTGTTCGTTCCTCAAAGCATGGGGAGGATTTTCGTCCACCGAGGCACTCTGATCAGACCTCATAGACGCGCGTCCTTCTTCAAGGGGAGAGCGCTGTGCAGGATCGGGGCTGGTTTCATCTTGGGCAAAACTGGGAACGCACTGGCGCTTCGTGTCTCCAATCTTCACGAGATCTGTAGGCGCCTTCCTCTTGAGAGAGCTGGTTTGGTTCTCATCACTCATATCACTTGCCAGCGCGTAGGAAGAAACAAGTCCGGCGCATAACGACACCACAAGGACCGTTGGAGATTTTATGATCATATTTTGTTTTCCACTGTGCAAAAAATACGAAGTATATCTAGAGAGACTCACATCATCTTTGTCAATGTTTTTGACAAAGAGCGAACTCGCGCAGCTTTGTCCTATGAACGCCGTCACTCGGGGGGGAAAAACCCTTCCATCTGATGAAGATAAACGGGTTCGTGACAAGATGTTTTTGTCCATGCAACGTGAGGTTTTGCGCTGCCATCGTCGCCCATATGGGTCTTGGTGATCTTCTTTTTTCCCGTGAGATAGTTCGTGCTGGTGTGCGTCCCTTCACCGGTTGCGCGGTGAAAGTCAGTTCGCTGCGCACCGATGAGACGAAACCCTTGCGTCTCTTTTTCATAGCGAAAGATGGTCTCGAACTGACTGGCAGACCACGTCCCACAAGAGGACCAGGACTGGTATGAAAGAATAAGCCTGCCTTTGGTTATGGCCACACTTTGAAAGGGGTCCGCTAAACAGGGCGAATGCTCATCTCCTTCAGGCGGGATCATGGTTTTGTGTGTGAGAACAAGCCTGAAAGCGCCGCCCACTTCTTGAAATAAGATCAGGAGCGCGCGCGGGTTCGTGTTGATGGTTTCTGATCCAAGCCCCTCTTTATTTTCTTTGATGCGCTCCGGATCGTTCTGGGCGATCACCAAGGCCACGTCTTGCCTTCCTTCACCAGCAAGATCTCCTTGGGCCTTGTCAAGAAGCAGCCAACCCGGGGGCACAAATGAGGCAAAGTCTCCCTTAGACCATACCGGCGCACACAAAACAAAAAGCAAGAGAACTGTCAAACGAGGGGACACGGTACCGCTTCTTCTCCCGTTAAAGGCTTCTCAAAAATACTGCCACAGATGGTGATCTTCATTTCCAACTTGAGAGGGATACGTTATCACAGCCGCAGATTAGCGCGCACCTTCCAACACCGTCAAGGGCACAACAAGAGATTCTACCCGCACATAACCCTTTTTATACAAAGACAAAAACAGGCAATAGTCATTTGATATAAAACAGGTTATACAGAAAAAGCGTCAACCCACGTAAGAGCGTCCTCTTTCCATGCGCATTCTCTACATCACAACAATCCTATGTCTTGGCGCACACGGGTGCCCTTACCTTCAAGCAAGCGATCCTTTTCCAGATGAGGAAGACACACAGGGCAAAAACTTGCCCTCCCAAAGACAGGGAGAAACGCCCCCGCCACAGCGTCTGAACGAGACCTCAACCATGGGCCAGTGGCGCCAATACCTTGCGCAAAATGACCCCGAGCCCCTTTCTTTTGAAACACTCTCCATGGGACAAAACCTTTTTTCATCAACGGGGCATCTGTGTGACTGGATTACTCTGTTAGGAAAGACCATTATCCAGCCTCGCGCCAGGGGGGCCAGTGTCTATTTTGAGCACCTTATTCGTTTGACAGATGGCTTTGCCCCGCCTGATAAACCCCTTGGCATGAAGGCGCTGGAGCCATTTTTCAAGGATACGGACGCTATCCCTCGAGCCGCACGCCACTATCTTAAACTCGTAACGCTGGTACTCACCACGCAACCGGCGGCACACCAAATCAGTGATGGCATCATCATTGCAAAATACGTCCTCATAAGCGGCTTTGTCACCTTATGCACCCATTACATGGAGCGCATTTCCAAGGAAAAGGGGCACTTTTCGCGGGAAGAAGCCTTTGACATCACCCAGCTGATCTTGGACGCCTACGCCTCGCCTTACAGCACTGACCTCGCCGTTGGGGATGGATGGGACCGCCGCCTTTTACATACTGTTCTTAAAAAGACACCCGCATTTTCCCCTGAAGAACAACTTTATTTGGAAGGATTTTTGCGCCTGGCAAGCATAGAAACGCGTCCAGAGGGCATCTCACACAGGGAAGCGAACGAGATCATTGAGGCATTCACCCCCTATCTGACATGCGAAAGAACAGAAAAACCCCATGCGGCGTGGGCGTTCCCCCTCTTGGCCACGGCTTATCATTCTTTGAACAAGTCCCAGGAATGTGTACAGGTCTGGGAAGCGTACGAACGTCTTCACGACAAGCGTTTCAAGTGGTCCTATAGAGAGCTTCTAAGCGCCCTTTGCCACATCACACTGCATGCAAACGACATCCAAACCATTGACCGCTGGTGGCAGCGCTACCGAAAGGAAAGCAATCTCAGTTTGGAGGATTTTCTACCAACGCGCGTCGACTTAAATGTCACCGCGAGTGTAAGCCGCGCCTATGTGCGCTTCAACCATTACAAAGAAAACGAGATCCTCACGCGCACGGCCCTCAATTATATCAATGGCGCCGACACATTATGCACCGACACCACGCTTAAATCGCACTACAGCGTCCAGCACTTTTTTCTCTCCCTCAGCCTGGCCAGATCCCTCACAGAGATGGGGCGCCACGAAGAAGCCGCCGCTATTTATGACGACTTTTTCGAGTGGGACAATAGCAAGCTCTTCCTGAAAGGCCGCCACGGATTGCCCGAGGAGCAGATCCGTCGGTTAAAGGAAGACTTAAAAGATGACATCAAATGCGCCGCCGTTGCCTTGTCACAAGCAGGGCGTTTTCACGCAAACGCACATGCAGATTCGCAGAAAAGACTTCACAAGGCGATCATGGATAAATCAACCAAGCGCTTGGGCAAACGGAGGGGCGCATCTTTGCCCGAACCCAACAGTCCCATTGAGGACCTCTCCATTACCGATGGCGCCAAAGCGCATTTGATTCAGCACTACACAAACCGTCTCCAAGAGATGGATGCCCGCCTTGAAGAGATGTCATCTCTCGCACAGCACCTTGAGCTTCCTCGTAAATTCTTGAATAGCCTCACCGTTCATAAAGACAACACACGCGCACTTCAAGAAAAGCTTTCTTTGCTGTCCTTACTGGCCACAAAAAGAAAATGCCGACCTTCCAAAGACACCATCCCTTCTGATGACACCGAGCCTCTCACCATCGGCGAGATAGGCACACGCGTGGACGCGTGGCGGGCGACGCTTTTATCTTTGGAGAAAGAGCTGCAAAACGCCCATGAGCGTCACAGAAGGCAACGGCAAAGGGAACTTGACGCCTACCTTGCGCGCATGAGCGCCAATGATGATGAGCTCAAGCACTTTACGCCGGAGCCTGCTCAAGAGAGCCACTCGCCAAAGCCCAAGCAAAAGAAAAAAACAAGACCCAATGGGCGCGAAAAAGGGCGCCCTCAGGCCCCACCCGTATCTGCACCATCTTTTGACAAACAAGAACAAACCCCTCCCAAGGCAACGCTCTTCATGAAGAAAAAGGCAGACACCGATTACAACTCCCTCTCGCCAACCATGCACCGCAAGTTCCATACCCTGGCAAGGGAGGTTGCAAAGAACCCCTACCAGATCCTTGGGGGCCTTGGTCGCCCTGAGCGTCTTGTATCCAAAAATGGTATCTATTTCTCCCGTCACTTAAGCGACGGAGACCGGGTTGTGTATGAGCTACTCAAAGGTGAGGATGGCGCTGTGAACGTGGTTTTCTTAAGTTTACTGGGCCACTACGAAAATCTTGCAAGACATCAAGAAAGTACACACATACATCCCCTTGTCTTGCAACCAAGGCCAGAAGGAAAGTCATCTTAAGGCACATAACGGCCTGCGCAACATGGTGCCGCAGAAGGGATTCGAACCCCCGACCTACGCATTACGAATGCGTTGCTCTACCAGCTGAGCTACTGCGGCGTGCCGTGCACAGGCACTTTAGCGTGCACCCACCAGCGCCGTCAAGCACATGAAAATGAGAGATAAGCGGGAGCAAGACAGGCACGCGATTCTTTTTCAAATGACAAAAACAACGACTAGTATCGGGGCACAAAAAAAGTGTATACAAGCGAAAGTGTCAATATCCTTTAAAAAGCTTCTTTTTCATGCGCATCCACTACATCACAACAGCTCTTTTTCTTGTCATCACCTCTTCCAACCTTTTTTGCAGCGACGAGACCTTGGATAGGGGAACTACCGCACCTTCACTGGGCCCCGCGGCTGTGCGCACCTTGCCTGCCTTTCAAAGATCAAGTGTCGAGGACTGGATCCTTTACCTTTCCCAAGAGGACCCTCAGGGGCCTGTGACAACGAAGGATCTCACCCAAGCTATGGAGACCTTCACAAACCATGGAATGCTGGCTGACTGGATCGCGCGCGTTGGCAAGAAAATCTCTGGCCCCCCCAACCTAAGCAATCCAACCTACGTGGCTCATTTGGTAAGCACTGTAAAAGTCATTGCACCAAGGGAGCTTTTGTCCATGGAGGCCTTGGCCGAACTCTTTCCTGACTATAAAGCGCTGCCAAACGCCATATGGAGTTATCTCACGCTTATTAACAACTGCTTAGCAGGTCAGTCAGCCGCTCAACAAGCGGAGCAAAATATGCTCATGACAAAGTACACGCTCATGGCTGCCTTTGAGACGCTCTCCAAACATTATATTGATCGCATCACCCAAACAAAAGGGTTCCTCACACGGGATGAAGCCTTTGATATTACAGAGATCATGTTGGCGGCATATCACTCACCTTTCATCATTGAACTGGCGCGCAGAAGCGGGTGGGACCGCATGTTGCTAGACGTCGTCGCAGCACGTACCCCGGACCTCTCGCCGTACGAAAAAGACTATATTAAAGGGTTCATCCACCTTGCTAAGGTTGAGTCTTATGGGGACAAATTTCCGGAAGCCGAGGCTCGTAAAATTGTTAAACAGTTTGGGAGCACCTTATCCTGCGAAGTTGACGATCAAACCAGTAAAAGCCACGCCATGTGGGCTTTCCCCCTCCTGGCCAGCGCTTACCACGCCCTGGGCCAGAAAGACGACTGCCTTAAAACGTGGGAGGAATTCGACAAACTTTATCCCGCCAACCACCCCTGGTGCCACAGGGATATGATTAATGCGCTCTATCACATCTGCCACTTCAGTGACGATCCACGGGTCATAAAGCATTGGTGGGACCGCTATCAAAAGCAAACCTCCTTTAACATGGACCGCTTCCTGCCAACGGATCTTGAATTGAACATGATTACAAACGTGAATGATGGGTTTTCTCGCCTCAAGTGCCACGAAGAGAGTATGTTCTTGTCACAAAAAATACTGAACTTCTTTGGGAACGAAGGCAAAAGTCTTCTTGATGGACGACTCAGTGAACACTACGCAACCCACCACTTCTTAACCTCCTTAAGTCTTGCGCGCTCACTCACCGAGTTGGGTCGCTATCAAGAAGCCGTGGCCATTTACGAAACGTTTTTTGAATGGGATCAGTATAACATCTACCTGAAGGCGGGTTGTGACGTCACGCGCACAGAAAAAGACGAGCTTGAAGATGCCTTAGGAGAAGATCTTCGATGCGCGGCCACGGCCCTGTCCCAAACAGGACGATTGACTCAAGCTGATCCTAAGGCAAAACTCCAGCAAGCCCGAAAAGGAAAAGCAGCTAACCGCCAAGGCACACGAAGTGGTGTTAGGCGTACAGCAAAGAGCTCGGCGCGTCACAGCCTCTCCATCGCCAATGGCGCAAAGGCTCATTTGGTTGCGCACTATACACAACGACTAAAGCGCATGGGTGAAAAACTAGAAGACACCGCAAAGCGTTCACAAGGACTTCACTTAAGCGAGGAATTCGCCCAAACTGTTGTGGCTTATCAATCTAAGATCCACGCCCTTAAAAAAGAACTGGCAAACGTATCTTCCGCGCCCCTTAAGAAGAACGGTGGCGGCGCCCCCACTATCAACGAGGTTGGCCAACGCGTGGACACCCTGTGGGCCTCTTTTGACGTCCTGGAGCGAACCCTAGAACCTGCCGAAAGTGAACGCAAATCCCAGCGACAAAGGGAGTTTGAGGAATACCTAAGGCACTTGAGCGCTGACGAGGGCGACACCCTTCATTTTACCCCGATTGCAAGCCCTGAACCTGCACAAGTACCCGCGCGCAAGAAAAAAACCAAAGGCGTTGCAAAGCCTGCCGCCGCCGCGCCCAAGAAAGCGGCACAGCAACCTGCACCGGCAAAGGCCGCCCTCTTGATGAAAAAGAAGGCGGATGTGGACTATCAATCACTCATGCCCAACATGCAGAGGAAGTTCCACAGGCTTGCCGCGGAAATCGCCCAAAACCCTTATCAAATCCTTGGGGGCCTCGGACGACCCGAGCGTCTTGTGTCTGGGGAGGGGCTCTATTTCTCAAGGCGCCTGAGTGACGGGGACCGCGTTGTATACCAGCTTATCAAAGATGAAAGTGATGCGGTCAGTGTTGTTTTCTTAAGTTTACTCGGACACTACGAGAACCTTTCAAGGCACCAGGAAAGCACCCATGTTCATCCCCTTGTCTTGCAAAAAAGCACCAAAGAAAAGTCATCTTAACGCTCGGCGTAAGCGCCCAGATCCGCGCCTTAGCCGTGCCGGGTCTGGGTTCTGCGCGGCCTACGCGCCAAGTACACACTATTTGCCACACTATGGCAAAAAACAGCGGTGGCGCGTTGATGCAAAAAGTGGCTATATAGACAGAGGTGTACGTCTTCTTGGAAAAGTCTTTTTTCATGCGCATCCACTCTCTCTCAACCGCCCTTGCCCTTGTCCTCACCGTCTCAGCCACCCTTTTTGCCAGCGATGAGATCCCTGAAATGACCTGCGCGGTGCCCTTAAGCACAGCTGCCATGACGAGGCCTCACAAGCAATCCACCATTGAAGAGTGGACCCAGTACCTGGCCCAGAGCGCACCCGCAAGTTTCATAACCAACGACGCACTCATGGCCGGAATGGAAACCTTTAAGGCGAAGGGAAAGCTGGGCGAGTGGATCGCGTGCGTGGGCAAGCAGGCCCTTGCGCCCGTGCGCCAAGACACACCTACCTACACCAGCCACCTCGTTGATATTGTGCGCATTTTCGCGCCCAAGGACCCCTTGCCTATGGCCACGCTTTCGGGTCTGTTTGCGGACGTGGAGTCCCTCCCCAATGCCATCAGGCCCTATCTACGGCTCATTAATCTTTACGTTTGTAGAGAAACACCTGACCGGCAGGCTATAGGAGGCGGCACACTCGCCGACATATCTCACGCCTTTGAGACCCTGTCCAAACACTATGTGGATCTCATCACGAGTCCGCAAAATGAGTTTACGAAAGCTCAAGCACTGGAGATCACTGGGATTATTATTGCAGCTTACAGGACCCCATATTATCTTGATCTGGCGCGCAGAAGTGGCTGGGACCGCGTGCTTCTCGACATCGTTGCAACACACACACCGGCGTTAGAGCCTCACGAAAAAGACTATATCAACGGATTCATCCGCCTGGCTGAACTTGAATCGCATCTGAAGGCATTTGAAAAAGACAAAGTACGCCAAAAAGACAAGGCACGCCGAATTACCCAAGACTGCACACTGCCCCTCTCCTTTGAAATTGGAGATGACTCTAAAGCCCAGCATGCTGAATGGTTTTTCCCACTTCTTGCAAGGGCTTACGACACCCTTGAGGACAAAGAAAATTGCCTCAAGGCGTGGCAGGAATACGAAAAATTTCATCCCGCACCTGCGCGGTGGAGCCGCCGAGATCTCATCAACGCCCTTGTCCATCACTGCAGCTTTAGTAATGACCCCGAGGCGATTCAACATTGGTGGGACCGCTATCAAAAGGAGACATCCTTTGACACGGCGTCCTTTTTCCCGTCCGTTTATGAGCTCAATCTCATTATCAATGTGACGGATACTTTCTCACGCCTGAATCGCCATGGGGAAAGTGTCTTTTTGGCCCGCAAGATCAACGCGTTTCTTCAGGATCAAGAACCGCGCTTTACGAACCCAAAACCAAGACACCACTACACCGCCCTGCGTGTGATGAACGCTTTGCGGCTTGCGCGCTCCCTGACCCATCTGGGCCAGTATGAGGAAGCCGTTCAAATCTATGGCACTTTCTTTGTCTGGGATCAGCTCGGCATCTACTTGCATATGGGACGCGCCAGTCAAGAGCAAGAAGAAACGCTCCTATCTTTAGATCTGAGTGAAGACTTTGAATATGCAAGCATTGCCCTCTCACAAACTGGCAATATTAAGCAGCTCACTCCAAAGGAGAGATTGCAACAGGCACGAAATCATAAATCAGCCGATCGCCGTGGTGGTGCCAGCGCAGCCATGGGCGCGGGACGCCACAGCCCTGGGAAAAGCTTATCCTTCGCCGATGGCGCCAAGGCCCATTTGCTCGCCCATTACACCAAGATGATTGATAGCGTGAAAGCACACCTCGAAGAACTAGAGAAGAGATCTCAAGGGCTTGAGATGACAGCCGGATTTTCAAAAAGCCTTCAAAGTCACAAATCTAAAATTCACACCCTCAAGGGCGAGCTGACTAAGGCCGCATCTGAAGCCCTTGAAAAGAAAAACGCGCCCGCCACCACCATCACCGAGCTGGGCAAACGTATCGATGGGTTGCGCACGCCCCTTCGCACCTTAGAAAAAATCTTGGAGCCCCTCGAACAAGCGCGACAGGCCCAGCGTAAAAAAGAAATTGAAGCGTATCTCAAAAGCTTGAGTGCTGACGAGGATGACGCTGCAACTTTTGCCCTCCCCGCAACATCCGAACCCGCGCAGCTACCCACGGGCAAAGAAAAAACGAGAGGCGTTGCCAACCCCCCTGCCCCCGCGCCAGAAAACCCTACCGAGCAGTCTGCACCGCAAACAGCAAAGGCGACGCTCTTGATGAAAAAGAAGGCAGCGTCCGATTATAAAAAGCTCGCGCAGGAGCAACAGAGTAAGTTTCACGCCTTCGCCGCGCAAATTGCCCAAAACCCCTATCAAGTTCTTGGGGGGCTCGGACGTCCAAAAAAACTTGTATCAGCCCAGGGAGTCTATTTTTCAAGGCGCCTGAGTGACGGTGACCGGGTTGTGTATGCGTTGATAAAAGGCGCAACGGGCAACGTGAATGTCGTGTTCTTAAGTTTACTTGGACACTATGAAAACCTGGAAAGACATAAGGAAAGCGCTCACGTCCATCCCCTTGTCATGGAGTGAGGAGCCGGGGCGAGGCCTCTTCCAGGCAGGCCGGGCGCTATTTCTTTTGAGCGAGTAACGCCTCGATGATTTTAATGTTGGCGCGCACGACATTGTTGTGGGCCTCTTCAAGGCGCTCTCCAATGGGTTTTGTCGCGTCCCTGTGTGCAAGTTGGCCTTGCATCTCTTCCATCCAGGCCTTCAGGCATGCTGCGTCTTCAAGCTTTTCTGGCAGGAGCTGCGCGTCCACCAGCTTTTGCGAACAGCCTTCACCCAGGACCTTCAACCTCCCATCGTGCTGTGCAAGCTCGCCCAACAAAGATTCCGTTAACTGCCTCTGTTTGTCCACAAGTGCGTCCCGCTCCTTCACAAGGTCCGCAACGCTTTGAGCAAACGCAGTGTGACCAATGCACAGCGCCACGAGAATCGTCGTATACATGAAAAAATGATGCACTTTTTTTCTCACTTTTTACATATCGCTCATTTTTATTTTCCGAAAATATTAAGTGATTTGTCAATGACATTTCTGAGAATAAATTCGCAAAACTTTGCAGACACCGACCAGGTATGCACACATACAGAACACAAAAAACCTTGAACTAGTAAGCAAAATACTCTATACGGCTTATTGGCAATTTTCATGAATATAAGGCAACCTGTGCGCGCTATTTATTTTACAAAGTTCCTTTTTTTATGCTCTGCGATTTTTACACCTCTCAAGGCGACCCACTCCCCCCTTGACGAAAAACACAGGACAGTTCCTTCTCACGCGACATTTAACAGCAGACAAGACCAAAGATTTGATCTCAACGCATGGCAGGCGCGCTTGAGTGCCCCCGCCGGGCACCCTGTATCACCGTCTATACTTGAGGGTGCAAGGAAAGGATTCTTTGTCCAACAAGAACTTGCCCAGTGGATTTGCCTTGTGGGGAATGCTCTTTCCAATGATCAGATCATGGATAAAAGTGTGTACATTGATCACCTCATTAAAACAGCAAGCATGTTTTCCCCTTCCCAAAAGCGCGCTCAGGAGCCCATCCTCCAGATGACCTACCCACATGTGGATCTGGTTTATGATGTGGCGAGAGCCTACTGTAAGCTCGGCGCGTTCTTAACGGAACGCACGCCAGCCCACCTCAGCTTGACCCAGGGTCATCTGGTCAAAATCTCAACCGCGATGCACGGTTTGAAGGAGTTTAGTAAGTATTATGTGCGCCGCGTCACGGGCGCAGATGGTAAAATCCCACAGACCGAAGCCATCAAGATCACTGATCTTCTGATCGACATACAAAACTCTCCCATGACAACGGAGCTGAGGGACACTGGAAAATGGGATCACGCCCTGTTTGTGAAAGTTCTTGCAAACACACCTACACTTGACCCCACGCTCAGGAGAGATCTTGAAGGATACTTGCGCCTTGCCCAGACAGAAGGGCACGAAAATGGCCTACCCAAGGAGCAGGCCTTGGAAATCGTTGAAGAGTGCGTAGAGTTCTTCGCGCGCACATCCCCCACAAGCAAGCAGGCAACCTGGGCTTTTCCTTTGCTTGCCAATGCCTACCACTCCCTTGGCCGGGAAGAAGACTGCTTAGGCACCTGGGCGGAATATGAAAAGTGGCACGCCGTCCAAGAGCCCTGCACCCAAAGGACGCTTCTTTGGGCCATGTACCATCACAGCGATTTTACAAAAGACGCCGCAGCTCTGGACCGCTGGTGGGGCCGCTACCAGGAAGTATTCCATTTAGACAGCCACAATTTCAAACCTACAAGTATTGACATGTCTGTGATGGCAAACATGATAAAGGCCCTGCTCGTCCAAAAGCGGTATGGGCAGGTTGAACATCTTACCAGCCAAATCCTGTCTTATTTTAGGGCCGCTGACATCGGCGCTATGCCGAGCCCCGGGGGCGACATCCTCAGAGGGTATCGTTTTGACCTCTCCCTTGATTTAGCTAAAGCTCTCTCGGCGCTTGGTCGCCACCGTGAAGCCGCCAGCATTTATGACACGTACTTCATTTGGAAGGATAACAAGCTTTATTTGAAAGTCTCAAACACCCTGGATGAAGAGCAAATCGCCTCCCTCAAGGCCGCACTCTCCAACGAAGCAGATACAATTATTGCGACCTTGGTTCAGGCGGGCCGTCAAGGCGGACTTGCACCTAACAGTGACTTAAACCATCAGGGGCGCGTCTCATCCTCATCAAACAATCAAGTGCGCGCACACATCTCCATGGGCGACGCAGCTAGGGCACACCTTGCGCAGCACTACACAAAGCGCTTGGATGAGCTAAAGGAAGATCTTGCTGCCATAACCAAAATAGCAAAAGGATTTGAAAACTGTAAGGAGCTGACCCAAGCACTTGAGCGCAGCACCCAAGAAGCGGAGAATCTCAAGAAAAGCCTTCGCCATGCGAGTGCCAAACCACAAGACAAAAAAAACGCCTCCAGCTCCGCCAAGAAGAAGGGCAAAAAGTCCGCAAAAAAGACACAGATGCCCAACATCAGCGACATTGGCCAGCGCATTGATACATTTGCCACGTCTGTGGCCGCCGTGGAGCGCCAGTTCCAAAAAGCCCAAGAAGTTGAACAGCATCTCAGAAAAAAAGAGCTTCAGGCTTATCTGGCGAGCTTAAACAACGCCCAAGAGGCGAGCACCCCCTTTATGATGGAAAACAGGCCTTACGAGGCTCCCACTGTGCGCCAGAAGGAAAAAACCCATGGTGTTGCGGCCCCAGAACAAACAAGGGCAACTCAGGACACTCAAGTCGCCACCGACAACACGCCGGGCCAGACGATGCTTTTCATGAAGAAGAAGGCAGAGGCTGATTACATAGCACTCTTACCCGCCTTGAAAAAGAAGTTTGAAGAGCTCGCCACAGAGATTGCCCTGAGACCGTACCAAACTCGAGGGGGGCTTGGGCGCCCCGAGAGTCTTGCATCCTCTGGTGGCGTATACTTCTCCAGACGTTTAAATGACGGCGACCGTGTGGTGTACGAGGTGATCAAAAAAACTCCTGCCTCCCCCATTGAAGTTGTTTTCCTAAGTTTACTGGGACACTACGAAACCCTTGCAAGGGATAAGGCCAGCACCCACATTCATCCTTTTGAGTTGCCAAACGCGCTCAAGGAAAAATCTTAAGACAAAAAATCCCCCTGAAGAGCCTTTCTTCAGGGGGTAGCAAGCATTTGCCTTTAAAGAGAGCCAGCGACGAAGAAAATACACACATAAAAAACAAATTGACCAAATAAATACTTGTGCTATATAAATGCTTCTGGCAATTTTTTCGTTTTTTAACTTTATGCGCTCACTTATTTTCCCGTCTATTTTAGCTTTAACAGCACTGTACACGTATCCGCATATGGCCAGCGCTTCAGCCCTCGACCCGGATAACATGACAGGGCCAGCAAATAGCGCCTCTTTACAGTTTGACACTGACCATGGAGCACAAAGATATGATGTCAGACATTGGCGCGAGAAGTTTAAAGCTAACACCTCACCGCCCCTGAGCCCTTGCGTGCTTGAAGAGGCACAAAAGGCTTTCACAAGCCAAGGCGCGCTTGCCCAATGGATCTGCCTTGTGGGGGACGCACTCCTCAACGAGGAAGTCACGAATACAAGCAACTACGTAGCACATTTGATTGATATCACCAGTCTTTATGCGCCCTCAAAAAAACGCATGGACGACGCAACACTTGTCGCACTCTATCCAGATATTGCCGCGCTGCGTGACGTGACTATGACTTACTTAAAGCTCAACGAATTAGTTGAGCGCAGCACCCCCGCCCATGAACACCTTGCCGATAGGAACGGGATCACAAAAGGAGCGCTGCAGTACGGATTCAGAAAATTTTGCCAGCACTACGCAAAGCGCCTGACCCAGACGGACGGCACCATGCCCATGGCGGGCGCCAAAGCCGTCATGGGGCCTATCACCGGCGCTCTGGGATCACGCATGTTTTCTGACCTGGGGCGTGGCAAGGGATGGGAGCGCAAAATGCTTGAAAAGCTCATCACCCAAACGCCTGACCTTGACCAGGCTTCTAAAACGTACCTTGAGGGGCACCTTAAGCTCGCCCAGGCCGCGACCCATCAAAAGAAAATGCCTAAAGATGAGGCGTTAAATATCATCAAAGACTGTGCACCCTTGATTGCCCACACTAACACCACCCAAAGACATGCCCAATGGGCCTTTCCTCTTCTGGCAACCGCCTACCACGCCCTGGGCGAGGAGGAGCAGTGTTTAGAGACCTGGGAAGCTTTTGAAAAGTGGCACGCAAGCGAACAAGGGTGGCACATCCGGGATATTATAAAGGCCGTACACCACCACGCATCTTTCTCCAGGAGTGAAGCCGCCCTTAACCGGTGGTGGGCGCGCTATCAAAAGCAAGATTACGTGAATGACGGGTGCTTTTCTCCCACCTACGCTGGCCTGACTGCCACTACAAACATAACGAGCGCCCTCATGAAAATGAAGCGCTATGATCAGGTGGAATCCTTGTCACGCAAGCTTCTAGCGTACATGAACGAAACAGATGCCCAGCCACTTCAAGGGCGCGCCCGGGAGGCCTGGAGCATGTGTCACTTTAAAGTTTCCCTGAACCTTGCCAAGGCGTTGACCTTTCTTGGGCGCCACGAAGAGGCAGCAGCCCTCTACGGAACATATTTTATTTGGCATAACGACACCCTTTACGTCAAAAAAGCTCCCAGCGCGTTTCCTGAGCATGACAGGGCTCTTGTTTCGTATTTGTGTGAAGAGGCAGACGCCATTGTGGCAACCCTGGCCCAAGCCGGTCACCTAAATGCTCAAGCTGCGGCTTCTTCTGCACAACCCAAAAAGTCGCCCCATAAGCGTCGAGGCGACAAAAAGGCGCCCTCCTCAACACAAGACAATGCACGCAAGGCGTCTCAAATGGGCAGTGCGGCCAAAAAACACCTCATCGATCACTACGGCAAGCGCATTCAAGAGATCACGACGCGCTTAGAAGACATGAGTCAAGCTTGCGAGCGCCTTCACGTTCCTAAGGAGTTCACCCAAGCGCTGGCAACCCATAAGCAGGACATGCAAAAACTCCACACATGCTTGTTAAAAAGCGATAACCCCTCCGCACAAAAAGCGCCACACACTGGAAAGAAAAAAAGCAACAAATCCAAGAAAAAGGACCCCACAATCAGCGAAATCGGTCAGCGTATTGATGCTTTCTCCCAATCCCTGTCAGCCCTTGACGGGCAATTGAAAGCAGCCCAGCAGGAACATTACCACCGAAAACAAAAAGAGCTAGAGGCCTATTTGGCAAGCCACAACACCCAAGAGGGGACCCACACACCCTTCGCGCTGCAAGAAGCTGCATATGAAGTCCCAACCGAGCGGCAAAAGCAAAAGACCCATGGAGCCCCGCGCCCAGGGATGGCCACAAAATCTGACGAGCAAGAGCCCATGGCGCCCGAACTCCCCCGAACAAGCCTCTTCATGAAGAAGCAAGCAGATGCCGATTATGGCAATCTTACCGACCCTTTGAGGAAGCGGTTCTTGGAGCTTGCCCTTGAGATCGCCGCAGACCCTTATGACACCAAGGCGGGACAAGGCAGACCCGAGCGTCTTGTGTCCAAGGGTGGCATCTATTTTTCACGGCGCCTGAGTGACGGTGACCGGGTTGTGTATGAGCTCATCAAAGGAGAAAACGGTGCCGCCCTGCAGGTCGTGTTCTTGAGCTTGCTGGGACACTACGAAACCCTTGAAAGGGATAAGACCAGCACCCACATCCAGCCGCTTGTGTTGCAAAACGCGCCCAGAGAAAAATCATAAAACAAAAAAATCCCCCCTGAAAAGCACTCTCTTCAGGGGGTGACGAATAAAAAGTGCTCTATTTCTTTTGGGACAGGAGCGTCTCAATAATTTTGACGTTGAGCGCTTCAAGGGCTTTGTTATTTTTTCCAATCTCCTTAAAAGTGGGGCGCTCTTGAAGTGCAAGTGCTCTACCAGCCTTGAGTGTCTCAAGCCAGGACGCCAGGCACGCTTGATCCGTCACATTTTCTGCCTTGCCTTGCGCCGCGAAGATTTCGTCAAGGCACTTTTTATCCACTTGCAGCTCTGCGTGACTTTGGATCTCTTTCATGAGGGATTCACTCAGTTGCTTTTGAGTGGCTTGCAACGCATCACGCTGCTGAATCAGGCCAGCAATGGGCGCGTCAACGGCGTGTGATGATGCACAGGCAAAAAAAGCGACAGCTGCACTTACGGCAATGAAAGTTGTTTTCATATTTTTCCTTCTCCTTTTATTGTTATAACGCCCACGTATGAGCCCCTTTAGTATACCTTGTCCAAGCTAAAAGGCAAGCTGACGCCTAGCGTCCCGTGCGAATCTTGGTCATGGCGCGGTTGAGGCGGCGCTGGAACGCAGGCGACACAGGCTCATTTAGGAAAAGGCGAGGGCGCATTTTTTCTTCGGGGTAAATGCCTGTGTTTGTCAGAATTTCGGGCAAGATGTAAGGGTTTGATGCGGGCACCGCGTTGGCGGTGTAGGCCTTGTTGGTCACCTTTGCAATAATGTCGGGGCGCAGGAGAAAATTCAAAAAGGCATGGGCATTACCTGGATGGGGCGCGTCAGCGGGAATGGCCATGGTATCAATCCACAAAACAGTCCCCTCTTTTGGCAGCACAGCCTGGATTTGACTGGCGCGCTTTTTATCCTTGATGCGCGAGCGCTCACGCTCCAAATCCGATAGCCAGACCATAGCCAGGCAAACCTCCCCTGAAAAAAGCTCCATGAGTGGACGCGATGAATCAAAGCGCTCAATAAAGGGGCGCATTTTGAGAAGTTGCTCCACGGACAGATCGAGATCCTTGAGAGATTGGCTTTTGGGAGAAAGTCCCAGGTACAAGTACATTGGCAGAAAAATATCTGTATACTCCGGAAGCATCGTTGCCCCGCACCTGTGAAATTTCTCCAGCTCCTTGGGGTCAAAGAGCATGGACCAGCTTTTCGTGTCCACGTGTGGATCAATGGCGGCAATCTTTTCTTTGTTATAGGCAATCCCCACAAGCCCCCAGACAAGGGGAAGGGCGTGGGCATTACCTGGATCTGCCCTGGCCAAATGCGCCATAATGTCTGGATCAAGCTCTTTGGCATTGGGAAGTTTGGTTTTATCCAAGGGCAGATAGACGTTTGCGGGCACCTGTCTGGCAAGATACGGGAGGGCGCTTGGCCCCACCACGTCATAGCCTGAGTTGCCGACCAGAAGCCGCGTCTCCAGGATCTCGTTGCTATCGTAAACATCCATGTGCACCTTGATACCCGTTTCCGCTTCAAACTGCGCAAGGATGCTGGGGTCAATCATCTGGTACCAGTGGTATACATTGAGGACTTTGGGCTCAGCGCTTGCACGCGCGCTTGTCTCCACAAACATCGAAATAACAACGCCCAGCAAAAGAAACAGTACGCGCAACGTCAAAACAGGCTCACTATGGTTCTAACCCACTCTAAGGTGTTTAGGGGCGCCCATCAAGGTGAAAGGGGCGCAAGGAACCCTTTGAATTTTTTTTCACAAAACCTGCACGAAGTCTTTTACGTTTGATCATAAGTGTCGCATAATTTTAAAAAATAATCCTCATATCAAAAGCACAGGGAGAAAAACCATGAAGACGACGCGCATCCACCATATTCTCATGACAACGGCGCTCCTGACCCAGGCGACTTACGCCAGCGACGCCCAAGATACGTCCCTTCTTCCCCTGGCAAGTGCCTCTGCGTCGACATCCGCCTCATCGTCCTTGCCCCCCTTATCGGACCTTGATGTGCTCCAGAACGAGATCGAGGCGATTAAAGTGCAACTAAGCGAAAGCAAAGACGCCCTTTCCGCACTCCAGAAAGAGCATGATGACTTGCTTGTTGCGCAGCACTTGAGCAGCACCCCCCTTGAGGAACTTCTCACCGTCGTGCATCTCGACGCCTCAACGGGCGAAAACAAATCCCTTGCAAAGGCGACGGCGCGCTGTCTTGCAGGTCGCGCACTAGGGGAGTCAGCCTCGGCAGACGAAAATGTCACGCCCCTTGCGTTTCAGGAAGACGCCCTTGTGTCGCTGCTTAAACCGGCGTCAAGCGCTTCTCAGTCCTCGGCTCGCTCGCTGCGTGAGGTCTCCCGCGACATGGAAGAAGCCCAAGAGCGTCAGGCCGAATTACTGGCTCACAAACAAGACCTTAAGGACAAGCGCGACCGCCTGATCATTCAAAATTCTGCACCAACAGTCTCAGAAGAACAACGCCTGCGTGCAAGCATCGCGTACCATCAAAAACAATCAATTCCGGACCAAAGCATCATGACCCTCCTTAAAAAGCGCCTCGAGGCCCTGACAACACCAGCGCCCACGCCCCCCAGCGCCGCCCCTTCGTCCCAGCCGGCACCGTCCTCTTCCCAGCCAGCCTCTAGACCTGCCGCTTCTACAGCTGTTAAACCCAATCCCAATGCAGAGTTATTAGCGCTTTTGCAAAAAATCATGGAGCTGCGCAACAAACAAACAGGGAAGATAGAGGAAACCTTGCAAAAAGAACTCAATACACTCTACTCGACGCATATCAGAATTCCTGTTCTCGAAACCTCTGTTATCAAGGTCGTGCAAAAATTCAAAGGAGAGATTGAGCTGAATAAAACAAATGATTACAAGGCCACTTTTGCGAAAATAAAAGCTCTTCTTGGAAGTTAATATTTCATGCAAAATTAAAATAGTGACCAATTGTTAACTGTTTTTTGCTACAATGATTATGCTAGTGGAGTGATCTTTTAAAAGGAGACAAACCATGAAAAAAATCATGACAGCAGTGTCTTTTGCAAGCCTTCTGATGTTGAGCGCTTGCGCCACAGACAACCAAACGGTCGGCACCGTTGTGGGCGCCGGTGCAGGCGCGCTTGTGGGCTCACAATTTGGTGGTGGATCTGGTCAAGTGGTCGGCGCCACCGTGGGTGCCGTTGGCGGCGCCCTGGCCGGTAACTGGATCGGCAAGAATATGGACGAGAAAGAAGGCCGACGGCGTTAAAGCCTGCCCCCATGCTCGTACCGTTGGCTAGTCTTTAGAGGGGCCGCTCATGTGCTGGAGCGCGCACAGGAGGTAGTCGTATCCTGTGATAAGCGTCAAAAACGCGGCCCCCCACAGTCCCCACAACCCCACATCCTCTAAAGGCAGAATACCTGGGTACGGATCCCCCCACACAAGAAGGGTGAGGGAACACATCTGAAGGGCCGTCTTCCACTTGGCTAGCCGCGTCACGGGCAAGGGTACGGACAGCTCGGCCAAAAACTCCCGCATTCCTGACACAAGGATTTCTCGACACAAGATCACGACCGCCGGTATGAGCGCCAGACCATGGAGTGTCCCAAGCCCCGCCAGCATTAAAAGAACAGACGCGACAAGCAGTTTATCCGCAATGGGGTCGAGAAAACGCCCCATGTGACTGACGCTGTGAAAAAGACGTGCAAAAAAACCGTCCAAATAATCCGTAATACAAGCCAGCACAAAAAGACTCGCCGAAATCCAGGCGACCTTGTGATGCTCGATATACATAAAAAGAACCACAAGAGGCACCAGGGCAATGCGCAGAAGCGTCAAGGCATTGGGGACAAGGGAACGGCTGGGCAAGGATCACTCCTGGGGACACATGTTTTCCCCAAAAGAATGCCTGTTTTTCAGGGCCGCGTCGAGGGGTTACGCATGGAGCCTGTCACGAGCCCTATAGTGCTTTAAGCCACGCAGCGATCTTTGGCCAGTTCTGGGTAAGGGCCCCGTGTCCCATGAAAAGACCAATGTGACCACCGGCCGCCAAATCCGTCACGATCTTATCCTTTGGCGTACCGAAAAGATTTTTGGCCTCAAACACTTGCTCTTGGGGTGTGATGTCGTCACGCGCACCCGCCAGAAGATAGGTCGGACACACAATGGAGGCAGGGCGCACGGGCATCCCAAGGGCCTCAAACTCCCCTCTCGCAAATTTGTTTTCCTTAAAGAGCTCCCGCACCACTTGTAAGTACCACCGCCCTGGCAGGTTTAGGGTGTACTCATACCACCGCTCAAAATTCTCCGTGCGCGTGACATAATCCGGATCATCGATGTGCTCGTAAAGCTCTATGTACTTGTCAACATAATGCTCCTCAGGATGCATACTTTTGAAGCCGTCTAGCATATACGCGCCCTTAAGCAGCCCCCCACCTGAGGCCACAAGATCCTCGTAAAATTTTATATCCAGGGTGTTGACATACTCTTTGATGACGCCGCTGCCTGCCTGGGTGTCAATGGGGGATCCCGCAATCACAAGGGAGGCCACATGCTCTGGAAAACGCGCCGCATAGAGACTGATGAGCCAGCCGCCTTGACACAGACCCACAAGGTGCACCTTCTCTTTCAAATCAGAAATGGCCACATGCAGCTGAGCCAAATAAACGTCGAGGGTGTAGTCCTTCATCTCAGGGGTGGCGCTGTGCCACTCAAGGCAAAAGACGCGCGTCAGGCCCTCTTGAAGAAGGGTTTCCACGAGGCTTTGGCTGTGGTGAAAGTCTGCGATGGTTGAGCTGTGCCCGGCAAAGGGTGGTACAATCAAGACAGGCGCATGCGAGGCGCTACTTTTCTTTGAGAAGTCCAAAAGGGAAAAAGTCTCAAGAGCGTACCGTTTTTTATGGGGCGTTGCCCATGGGGGCGCGCCTTTCACCACCTGAGTTTTGACAACCTCTTCCACGAACTTAAGGTTCTTTTCCTCAAGCTTCATAAGGGAGTTGCCCACCTCCTTGGCGGCACACAATGACCAAAAGAATGGACTGCCCACTTCTGGAAAAATGTGAAGACTCTTATTGTCCTTGACCATGTTTGCCTCCCAAGCATTGTGTACGTCTCAAGTTTAACGCAAGATTACGCCTTTTTCAAAATGGCTCCCGGCGATTTTTTTTGCTGAGCAATGGAAAAGTCGCGCTTTTTTGTATCATAAAGCGTTCAGATTCACTGTTTTCCCAATCATCCCTGTGCCCACTTTCATAAGCCTTGGCCCAGACGAACACACGGGCTGCCGCAAGACTCAAGGCCGCCCTTTTGGCTTTATTGCGGGGAGATGCACCAAGATCCATATGCGCACGCGTCACAGCGTCTAAAGACTCGAGCAATGACAAGGGAACCGCTATCTCCTGAAGATCAAC
Organism: Pseudomonadota bacterium; assembly: GCA_020161545.1. Taxonomy (GTDB): domain Bacteria; phylum Pseudomonadota; class Alphaproteobacteria; order Caedimonadales; family UBA1908; genus JACESU01. The sequence continues at coordinate 5,691 of JAIUNT010000016.1, read as the reverse complement.
CTCAGTTGCCCCCAACATCAACATCAAGCGACGCAAGACTAAGGGACCATGGCAGGTACTGACCCAGGGATCACCCAGCGCCATGCGCCATAGGTCCATCATAAAAGAGATGTTCTTCTGGCGAGATACCTCTTGAAGGTAACCCATAAACCCATCATCAACATGCACCCCGTAATGTGTGTGCGTGCGGCTTACAATCAAACTATCCCGCATGTGGGTGCTCACCTGCGTATAACACCCATGCTTCTCCCTGTATAAAAGCTCCTCCCTACGCATAAAAACTGTCTCGGCTATAAAGCTTTTGATCACACGAAAGGGTCCTTCATAGGCTGGATTTTCGGGGGAACCATTGAGGGGGCACCAATCCTCAATGAGCGGACCAGCAATACAGGTGATTTCAAGGGCACCAGCCTTATAAATGGGCAAGCTTTCCCACCCGTCAGGATCACCTTGAGCGCTTGCCATGAGGCGGGTTATACCTAATAGGCACCACAACGCTATGAATTTATTGGCCATTTTTTTCTCCAACACGCAAGCATAGTTTCGCCGCCCCAATTGTGCCAAGAAAATATTAAAAAAGAGAAAATGATGACCATTAAAGTGGAAATTAAAAATCACAATACTCAAAAAAATATTTTATATTTCTTCTTGACCATTTTACAGATCGCACCATTTAAGAATCATGGAGTTACTTTTTTGAAAAGATCATGTTGAAGAAAAACTTTTTAAAATCCGTTGCCCTTATGGGGGTGTCTGTCACGGCGGGCGTGTGCGCCCAGGCGAGCGAGCTTGTGGGCGACGAGCCCCAAGACGCGGTGGTCACACAAACCGGCCCCTTTGCCACCATGCCAAACGAGGTCACGGAGCACATTCTGTCCTATCTCAGCGCTGAAGAGGCCGCCCTGGCGCGCCTTGTGTGCGCCTCATGGCGCGGTATTTTAGAAAACCAGCACGGTCGTAAAGCGTTTGCCCATTCCAACGCTTTTTATAACCCTTATTCCTTTATAGATACGTCATTGATTCCCGACGCTGATGTGACACAAATGCTTGCCTTCCACATAAAGCACAGCCACTTCGCCCCACTCGAGAACGTGTTCATCGGCCCCAACAATTATCCCCAAGGCACGCGTCTGTTGGAAGCGAAAGATCTTGAAGCACACCCGGACACGGTGTCTGCTTGGTACAACGCTCTCTTTGGAGAAGCACCCCAAGACGCGCACACCCTAGCCCTCGTTATGTCCGCCCTACCCCAAATCCTGGTAAGGGAAGAGACAAGCAAAGAAACCCTTCGCTCCATGACGTCCTATGTTAAAAAAGTTGGCAAGAACACGCGATTCAAACGCTTTACCGGTACCGAGACAGAACAAGAAAAGGACGCCCTAGGCGCGTGGGCCCACACCATGGTTGTACGTTCAGATGAGTTGCAGGCGCACAAAGATGAACTCACGGCGCTTCTTGCTACCCACGCCGACCACCACGTGATTCTTAGTATCGACGGCGAGGACTTCCTCCAAGACGGTGTCCTGACCATGTCAGAGGAGGATATACCTCGGAATCTACGCCACCTAACCCTGGCCGATCCTTTTGGAAAAGTGACCACTATTGGAAACACTTTCCTGTTCAAGGCAGCTCTCAAATCCTTCGGCGTGCGCGGCCTGGCAAACCTTCGCGCCATTGGAGATGGCTTCCTTTCAGATACACACATTACATCCGTCGACACCCGAGGGCTCCCAAATCTCACAAAGATTGGAACTGGCTTTCTTGTACAGACAGGCATCACATCCTTTGACACACGGGGACTGCCAAATATCCAGTCCATTGGAGCTTTTTTCCTTGCAAACACCAGCCTCAAATCCGTCGACACACGCGGCCTGACAAACCTTACAACCATTGACGAATATTGCTTTCACAGCTGCAAGGGCCTCAAATCCGTCGACACCACACACCTCTCAAATCTCGCAAGCATTGGAGGCTCGTTCCTTTCGTACGCAGGCGTCACAGACTTCGACGCGCGGGGCCTGGCAAATCTCACAAGCATTGGAGATCGTTTCCTTTTGCGCACGGGTATCACATCCTTCGATCCAACACCTCTCACAGCCGTCAAACAGGTGGGGCCGCATTTCTTTTATGGCACTCCCCTCTCCCCAGAAGAAAGGACGAAGGTCGATGGGTTTTTGAAGCAAGTAGCCCAACGCAACATAGCATAGGCGGAATGCGGGGCGACCTGCGTCGCCCCCAAGACCCATGCGCAAAATCCCTTGACTTTTTTGAGACGCGCACCATTTAAGAATCATGGAGTTTAACTGTTATGGAAATTAGATTTAAGAAAAACTTTTTAAAATACGCGGACCTAAAATGCCCTTCTTTCATGGCGAGTGGATAGGGTGACACAAGCGCGCCAAACTAAGACCTTCTGAGGTCAATATGAGCACGCGTGTAAACCGCTTCTCAAAAATGACGCACAGAATTTCTTGACTTTCTTGACAGTCAAACCATTTAAGAATTGCATGCTCACTTTTTCCATGAGGAAATCATGTTTAGGAAACAATTTTTAAATGCGACGGCTTTTGTGTGCGCGTCATTTTTGGTCAATGCGTGTGTCCACGCCAGTGACAGCCCGGAGAAAGAGGCTGAAACAGATATAGTGTGTGCGCAAGCCACCTCTATGGCTGATGTGCCAAATGAGATCACGGATCATATCCTGTCCTTTCTCGACGTCAATTGCATGATAAAAGCAAAACATGTGTGCCAGACGTGGGAAGAGATCGCGACACATCATAACAGCCACGCGCCATTATTCTCCCTTCTCTTTGAACCCACGCTCGTTTCCAAGGCCTTTGAGGTTCCTGATAAGGAGATGGCAGCAACCCTTTTCTTTCACATAAAGCAAAAAGGATTCGCACCGCTGGAGAATGTTTTCATCAGCCCAAATTGCTATCCCCAAGACACACACCTTTTGAATGCGTCAGACCTTGCGGCGCACCCGGACATGGTATCTGCGTGGTACGCGGCTCTATTTGGAAAAGAAGTGCCCCAAGACACGAACGCCCTGGCCCTTGTCATGTCAGCCCTTCCCCAAATTTTAGTGCAGGATCAACTCAGCGAAAAGACTTTTGCTCACATCGCGTCTTATGTGAGGCGTGTTGGCCAAAATAGTCGCTTCATGCATTTTATGGGCGGCGAAACCCAAGAGGATCTTGAGGTTCTCAAAGAGACTCCACACACTTTCGTGGTGTGCTCCAATGATTTGCAAGACAACAAAGACACCCTTGCGGCGCTTCTGGACACCCGCAACGATCACAGTGTGGTGCTGAGCTTCGACAGTGACGCCTTCCTGCAAGAGGGGGTTCTCACCATGTCAAAGAACGACATCCCTGAAAATCTGCACCACCTCACGCTCGCCGATCCCTTTGGAAAGGTAACAGCCATTGGAGACCGTTTCCTCCTTTGGCAACTGGGCCTGACATCCTTTAGCGCGCGCGGCCTTACAAGTCTTACAACCATTGGAAACAGCTTTCTTACGAACTGCGCGGGGCTTACACACTTTGATACGCGGGGCCTCTCTCAGCTCAAGGCCGTTGGAGACACTTTTCTGGTTAACTGTCAGAGTCTGACCTACTTTGACGCGCGTGGCCTCTCAGGCCTCGAAACCATTGGAATTGCTTTCCTGGGTGGTTGTGCTGACCTCACATACTTTTCTTCCCTGGGACTAGAAAACGTCACAACCGTTGGGGACCATTTCCTGTCTAACAACCAAAAGCTTGCGTATTTTGACGCGCAGGGCCTCTCGGGCCTTAAAACCATTGGGGACCGATTCCTTTGGAACTGTAAGGCCCTCCCATCCTTCTATGCCTTGGGTCTATCAAACCTCGAAACCATTGGCGAGAGTTTTCTCATGGCCTGCACGGGGCTCACGTACTTTTCTTCCCAAGGCATGGAAAAGGTTACCGCCATTGGACACAATTTCCTTGTGGGCCTGCCAAATCTTACAGACTTTGACACCCAGGGTCTCGTAAGCCTCAAAACCGTTGGAAGTTATTTCCTTCACCAAAGCACGGGGCTTTCAGAATTTGACACACAGTATCTTGGCGCCCTTGAATCCATTGGAAACTACTTTCTTTCCGACTGCCCAGACCTTGCATTCTTTGATGCCCAGAACCTCACCAGTCTCAAGAAAATTGGACAAAAACCCTTATCAAAAACGGGACTCTCCCGTGAGGAATGGAAAAAAGTCGACACGTTTTTCACCCGCGTGCGCCAGGCCAACGCCGCATAAGAGGGTCATGGGAGCGGATCAATACCGCTCCCTCATTTCCCACACAAACCCCTTAAAAATTATAGATTTATTTATGGAGAAAAATCGTGTTTAAGAAGAATCTTTTAAAGTCTGTTTCCCTTATAGGTTTGTCCTTTTTGGCAAGCGTATGCGCCAATGCTAAAGAGATCGACGACAGCTCAGAAAGGGACGTTATCGACGGGCAAGTCATTCCCATCGCAGATATGCCAAATGAAGTGCTGGACCATATCCTCTCCTTTCTCCCGCTCAGGGACATCGCCAGCGCGGAAGGGGTATGCACGAATTGGAATGAAGTCTTGGTGAACAGGCACGGTGCAAAACCTGCCCTATCTGCCTCTCTCTTTGAAGACGCCATCGCTCACAAATCCCAAACAATTTCCGATGCCCTTGTGGCAGAATGCCTCACACACCGTATGGCCCAGAAAGGCTTTGCACCGCTGGAGAATGTGTACATCAGCCCCAATGAGTACCCCCAAGGTACGCGCCTGTTAAACCACACAGACCTTGAATCTCACCCAGATATTGTGTCTTCTTGGTACAGCGCGCTGTTTAGGGAAGCCCCCCAAGGCGACCACGCCCTGACCCTTGTCATGGCGGCTTTGCCGCAAATTCTGGTGCAGGACCAATTGGACATGCAGCCCCTAGCTTCCATCACCTCATACGTTGAAAAAGTTGGCAAGAACAACCATTTCACGCGTTTTACTGGCGGCGAAAACGAGCAGGATTTTAAGGTACTCAAAAACGACTCTCATACCTTCGTTGTCCGCTCCAAGGATTTGGAGACCCACAAGGACGCCCTCGCGGCACTTCTTGACACCCGAGACGATCACCGCGTCATCCTCTCCTTGGATAGCGAAGGGTTCCTTCAAGACGGCGTGCTCACCATGTCAAATGATCATATCCCTGGGAACCTTCATCACCTGATTTTGGCCGACCCCTTTGGAAAAGTCACAACCATTGGTGACTATTTTCTTTGTGGAAGCCGGCGTCTGGCATCCTTTGACGCGCGAGCCTTCTCGAGCCTTACCGTTATTGGCCATAATTTTCTTTCACAGTGCCTAGACCTCACATCCTTTGGAGCGCGTGGCCTAGAAAATGTCACAACCATTGGAGACTACTTTCTTTGTGGAAGCCGGCGTCTGACATCCTTTGACGCGCGCGCCTTCTCGAGTCTTATCGTTATTGGCCATAATTTTCTTTCACAGTGCCTAGGCCTCACATCCTTTGGAACGCGTGGATTAGAAAATGTCACAACCATTGGATACTACTTTCTTTGTGGAAGCCAGCGTCTGGCATCCTTTGACCCAACGCCTCTCGCACGTGCCACACAGGTGGGGCCGCATTTCTTATTAAACACAGGACTCTGCGCAGAAGACCAAGAAAAGGTCGACGCG